>JAVZOA010000016.1:0-14409 GCA_038882535.1 Bathyarchaeia archaeon
ATTCTTTAATTTCGTTTAAAAGTTTCTCGGCTTCTTGTAAATCCTCGTTGAGGCGCACCTCGTCATACCATTTTAGAACCGTGTTCAAAACTTGATGTAGAAAGCCGGCGATTCTGAGCCATTCCTGCTTTAACTTTTCGTCTGAAGCTTGCTCCGAAGCCTTCTCCGCCCTTTCAATCCATCCCTCAAGACGTTTAGCTGCCTTTTCGCGCATCCGCTGAGTTTTCAACATGAAAAGCCTTATTTTTCTGTTTAATTCCACGTGTTTTCACCTCTTTTACAGAGAAAAATGGGGAGTGTTTTGGCTTGTTTTAGGCCAGCAGCATTTTTCGGATTTCGTTTAGCTTCTCCGGGTTTGCTAGGAGGCTTTCCTCGGTGAGCGCCTCCAACTGGGCTTCTTTTTTGGCTTTTCGAATTGCTTCCTGAAGTTGGAAACGCTCAAAGTTTGTGGGAATCAAGTCGGCTATTGTGTCCAGGACGTTTAATGTTTTGTTTGTAACGTTGTCCCATGCGGGCTGCTGAGGGCGCTCTTTCTTAAGGAGCGTTTCAATTTCCTCAATCTCCTTCTCAATGTCAAGAACCGCCTGGATTTTTGCAACCCGTTTTGAAAGGGCTATGAGGCGCAGCTCCCGTCGGATTTTAGCCAACGCGGCCAGCAATGCTTGACGTTTCTCTTCGGTGTATGGCGAGTTTATTATGAGGCCTTCCCGGGCTGCAAGCTGGCGGTGTTCTGGGCTGCAGGCGTTTAAAATTTGAATTTTCTGGCCGTTGGCGTCTATCAAGCCCGCCTGCAGTCCGCCCATTTTCATTTGAACCAGCGCTGGATGGCTGTCGGGCAGATCTATAGCCCGAACCCAATGCCTTGGACCTATTTCAACAAACAGATCGAATCCGGTATGAAGCAGCGCGTCTAAGGGTTTGGCTGAAGCTGACAGTTGAACTTTGTCAATGGGGCCATACGCTACATACACATACCTCAAGACACCTCATCTCCTGTAACCCTTTTAACGAGGCTTATCACCTTCTCGGGGGTTATTCCATGCTCCTGCGGTTTTTCCAAAAGTTGCCATTCAAGTTCAACTCCTCCGACGTAGCCCTGCGGCGTTAACACAACTGTCCTGTCGCATCTCCAGATGGTTAGGTCGTCGCGGATAAGCGTCAACGCGTCGCCCCCTCCACGCTTCAAAGTCCTCTCCAAAACATAGTAGGCGTGGGTTTCGTTGTTTTGCCGCATCAAAGTGAAGTCTACAATGCCCGCGGCTGCATTGTCAAAGCATGCTTTCCGCCACTTTTCAATGAGAGGTTTAAGCTCTTCAAAGGCTTCAACCCCTGAAGGCGTTGGACTTGCGGATTGTTGGGCTGACGGTTCAACCGCCTCAGACGGCTTAGTTTCAGCTGGCTCAGAGGCTTCAACTTTTTCCGCTTCGGATTTTTTGAACTTTAGCGTTTTAAACCAAGGCACGCTTATCACCTCACACATTTTTGGTTTGCGGGGCAACTGGGCTAAACCAATTGCCCTTTCGCAAATTTAAGCCAATAAAAACGTGAATCACGTAAAACCTCATTTTTCCATGGCTTTAGTCTGGGAAATTTTATGTTTATGTAAATCCTCGCAAGTTGTGGAAAACGCCCATAGAATTAAGTCGTGTAAAAACGAGGCTAAGCATAATTTACAAAGCGTGATGTGAGGCGGATGGTTTAATATACTGTTAAGCTCACGGTAACAGTCCGGGCAAAACCAGAAAGTTAAGAAAGCTGCACCGTTACGGTGAACAATGATTTTTTGATGTTCATCAACCCTCCGTAAACATTTCAGGCAAACAAACTGTAACGGTGCGGTTGGTTGGGGGGTTTGGTTTTCAGAAACCATTATAAAGATCCCTCCCATTTGGACAGACAATTATCACAAAGCCAAACCAAACGGCCTTCACGTGGATAGCATTTGTTTGTTGGACGGCCGCAAACTTCACAGATATATGAGTCTGGGGGGTGGGGTATACCGTTTTGTATACTTGAGCTATGCTCTGGAGAGGTTACCCCACCCTCGAAACTCATATATCTTATCACACGCTTATCGTTTGGATCAGCCTCTTCCGTTATTAATCCGGTTCCAGTCAACGTTTTGAGAATTAAGCCCGCATAATCATACCCAATAGGTTTATGAAACTTTTGGAAATAGATTTGTTGGAAATCACGCCTTGTCAACCCATTACCGTTGAAGTATGGTTTAATCGTTTTGTAAATTCTCCAAATTTCAGGGCTTAAACCATGCTCATTAGCCTCGCTTACTCCCTCGTAAAGTTGGAAGCCCACTTTCACGTCTTCTTCAGTTGTGATTATGGCGTCTCCCTCGCGCTTTCGATGCATAAAATTTAGAAGCGCATGGGCCTTAACCAAAGCTAAAAGCCGACTGATATCTCTTTGATGGCGAGGGACAAGGTTCTTATGCAGGTTCAGAAATTCTTCGTAAATTTTTTGACTCAATTCCTCTGGAATTATAACATAGTTAATGCCGGCGTTTTTTATAGCCCATACACGAGTGGCCAAAAACTTTCGATCTAGGTCTTCTTCCATACGCTTGTTGAAGATCTCACGGTTAGATTCCCTCAAAATTTTAAGCCAAACCGATTCACGTAGCTTCTCTTGACTTATTTCAGGACTTAAAAGTAGGAGCCGTGTCTTTTCTTGATCTTCCATCCTAAATTTGGCCGCACAAAATATGACAGTAGGAAAGCCTTCCAGAATCACAGTTTTCGTTCTAAGTCCCGATTTCTCTTTCTTATCGGTGATTTTCAGCGTTATTTTGCGCCTATCATGGCTCAACAAGGGCCTTAAACGTTGAAGGAGAGCGTCATGTGGCTGATCCAAAAAAATTAAAATTTTTTTGGCCAAGTTTACATGGATGATTTTGTGTCTTTCGTTGAACGGATCCCTTTCCACACTCCCGTAATCGTGGAAAAAGGCCGTTGGGCTGCTATATCCATATTCGAGGACATCTTCTTGGGGAAAATACCACGCAAGCTCAAGTGGAATATAGCTTTTACCCGTGCTGCTTTCAGCAATAAACCCTATGTTTATTTGGTCTTCGCTTGTATAAGTCAATAGCATGGTTAAGAAGCAGATTGCCTTGTTTTCGTTGTCGTGTTTCACCGTGCTACCTAAAATCTCAGTAAGCTCCTCGATTGATATGGGCCGGTTTAAGTTTCTCAAGTTCTCTTTAAGTTCTTCTTTGCTTGTGGCAAGGCCTGAATAATCTGCTTCGACGTTTATCAAAAAAGGAATCCCACCTTATGGCTGAAAAATAGCTTACGCTATGTAAACCCCGCATTCTGCGAGGTGGTTCATCGAGGATAAGGATGCTTCCTTATCTCAATTTATTATTCCCAAAAATCACATCTTACTCTGGAACAAAATACTCGTCGTCGTCGGTTATCTCTCTAGCCCTAACTTGTTTCCGAAGCTCTTTAAGCTCTTCTAGTTTGGATTTCATGAAAGCTTCTGTCTCCTTGATTTTATCTGCAACGCTTAATATTATCTCCGCGTATCTTATTGGAAGCTCACATTTCCACATCAATGGTATTTTAGAGCCTACTATGTTTAGGTGAAGCTCACGCTTGGCAAGTTTTAGGCTTGGCAGGATAAGCTTCGCTATATCAGTTTGCGCACCTTTTATTAAAACGTCTAACATTTCACGGAGATTCTCTATAAACTCTTTGTTTTTTGTCAAGTTTTCCTCCCTCCTTTTATTCCCAAAATTACAGTTCACTCCAGCCACATTTAGGGCAAACAATGAAACCTTCATCATCAAAGGCTAATTTACTATCGCATTCTGGGCAACGGCCCTTCGGCTTCAAAAATAAATCGAGCCAATGGCCACATTCAAGAGGAACTCTAATTCTCGGTGGGTCATGCTTCTCATCGATTACAAATTCTTTTCCAGGACAAAGCGCGCCGCAAATGGGACACTTGAAAAATTCACCTTCAAATTTTGCCTTAACAACTTCAACTTCGTTTCTATATTTACCGGTTCCGTAAGGTTCAATTTTTTTGAAAACGGCCCTATAAAGCGTTTTAACAATATGCTTTCGACGTAAATATTCCCTTTTAAGCTCCTCAAACTCATTCAAAAAATCAGCGGTTTTAATGTAGATTTTTGTTCGCGGTCTTCCCCGTCGCCCTTTTTTTCTCTCCGGGATAATGGTCATCATCTGTCCTCTCATGCTTTAAGTTGTAATTGACGATCAAACTTTTAAGTTTCTCAGGTAATTCTAGGCCCATAAAGCTAGAATTTTCGTGGCTCGACAATAGTAAGCCTCAAACTCCACTTGCGCGGCTTTTCCCTGTAAAAGCTCGTTGATTTTACGACGGACATCCTCTAAAGCCCCAATAAAAGCCACATTTGCGTAGTTATAGGGTAAAACCTTTTGCCTTTTAAGGGCCGCCAAAAAAGAATGTGACGCTGAGAACCGCGTTTAACCACAACCTTCATTGTGAACCCTCAAAGAGGCGCTTCAACTCGGGGAAGCGTTTTTGGATGTTTTCCATAAATGGGCCTGTGGATGTTTCCATGTCCGCTTTAAACGCCTCAATTAACGCGCGCTCCAGATACTCTTCAACATCAACTCGCAAAATTTTCAAGAAGTCCAGGATTGCCTTTGGAACCTTCACTTTAACCGTTTCATATTCCTTTTCATGTTCAAACATTAACCAGTCACCTCGAGAAGGCTTAGCTGGACGGTTTGGGGCTCCTCTTCCACATAGCCCTCGTAAATGCGTGGAAGCTGATAGCCCGTCGTGTTTGGCAAGTCGAAGCGAATCCTAAAGCCCTCATGCGTGACGGAAAAGCCCCAGCCATTGTTTAGGCAAACCTGGACATTATAGGCTCGCTTGACTTTCATAATGAACTCTCCATCATCTAAAAGAAACTCGCAGACAGGCTCAACAGCTGCGAAGGTTGTTCTGTCTAGGCGGATGTATCTTCGGCCCCTAACAGTTACCACATCAACCATGTCTTTATCACCAAGACATAATAGCACAGACGAAATATTTAAATGTTTCGATTGTAAAGACATAATAACGGAGACATGATTAAAATGGCGCGCACCTACATCCTCACAAAACATGAACGTGAAATCCTCAAAAGGTTCGTAGAAACGGGTGAAAAGTTAAACGGGCTGCGAAATCTAATCTACATTTTTAGGAAGGCTAAAACACAGCTAGAAGAAGATATACAACTTATTCAAGCAGCCTTAGAAAAATACGGTTAAAGTCAAGAGAAGCCATTTTTACGCTTTTAGCCTAAGCCTAAACCATGCAAAAATGCCTAGTCGTGAATATGCCCCCTGTTTTCAGCCGAGGGTATCTATCACATCGCCCCTTCAAAAGGCTCAGCCCTATGGCCCTTCATCATATAGTTAAAAAGCGGCCAAAACAATTTTAGGAACCCTTTAAACGTTGCACAAAACAGAAAAATGGGGATTTGCGGGAGAGTTCTCCAAGCTTATGGCTTCTACATGGTTCATGGAAACTGGCTCCTGAACATCGTTGCCCACCCAAAAGGCGGTGTTGGCGCCGTCCTAATAAGGGCGGTGGAACCCCTCCAAGGAATAGAAGTTATGATGAAAAATAGGGGAGTAGAAGACATTTACGCGTTGACAAGCGGTCCTGGAAGACTTACCAAGGCGTTAAGCATAACGAAGAAACAGAATGGCTTAGATGTTACGAGGGCTGAAAACGAAATAGCAATTTTTGAAGCCGCAGCGGAGGAATTTGAAATCTGCACTTCTCATAGGATAGGTGTGAAAAGGGATCTTCCACAAGAATTGAGGTTTTACATTAAGGGGAACCGGTTTGTTTCTAAGCCGTGAAAATTTATCTACATAAGCGAGCTTAAATGTTGTAGAGGACAAGGTGAAAATGCTGAGTCAGCAAGCCTTACGCCAACTGCGGGAAACACCATTAACAAAAAATGTTGGGCTTATTTCAGACACGCATATACCGGTGCGCGCCAAAGAAATCCCAAAAAGGGTTTTCGAAATTTTTGAAAAGGTCGACTATATTGTGCATGCTGGGGATTTGGTTGACTTGTCGGTTATAGATAGGTTGGAGCAGCTTGCCCCTGTTTTGGCTGTTTATGGCAACATGGATGGCCCTGAAATTCGTGGTAAACTGCCCAAAATGAATTCTGTCAAGATTTTTGATTGGAAAATTGGCGTTATGCATGATCCAGGAACCCTTTTCGGCATGGGGAAGATGCGGGAAATAGCCAAACAGAATGGCTTTCATGTGCTTGTTTATGGGCATACTCATCATCCAAACATAAAGTGGGAGGGAAACACTCTTTTCATAAATCCTGGAAGCCCAACAAATCCACTTCCGCCGTTCGTGGCAAAACCAACAGTAGCTTTGTTAAAGATTACGAAGGAGAAGATTCATCCCGAAATTGTAACTTTGTAGAAAAAGGGTTTTCACTTTAACTCATCTCTCCCCTATGCTGGAAAACCGTTTCATAGCACGTCTTAAAAGGGGATTATGACAGAACAGCAACCAGCCACGTGAAAGTGGTGAGCCTCATGGAGCGTTGTAGGAACCCGTGGAATAAGGAATGCAAAAACGACGACATAGAGGTTTACATAGTCTTCAAGGGTGATAAGCTCCCCATTTGTAGGCGCTGCTGGAGCAAAATAGCAGAAAAAGACTTGGAATGGTGAAAAGGGCATGAATGGCTTCAACTTGAACGTTGCCAAATCCTTTCTTGGGAAGAATGTTAACCTACACTTGAAAGACGGCTCAGTAATAGTTAACGTTCAATTGGCTGGAATTCAAAGGGATGAAATGCGAAAAGAAGTCCTCATTAGATGCGTATCATATGGGAAGGGCAACATGCTTCAGATACCTTTAAGAAACATTGCGTGGGCTAAACTCGTAGACTTAAACATTGTTGAAGTGAGAGAGACCGTCGGCTAGTTCATACAGCAGCAAACAGTAAAACTAGGGAAAGGGTAGTGTGTTTGTGGCTCGACGACAAGTGTAAATATGACTAGATGGGAGAGGTAGTGAAAACTTTGCCAAAAGTCATTTTTCAACAGAAAACTAGAGGACTAGTCAATTTTGCTTAGTTCTGGAAATTGCAAAATTGACATTTATAAAAGGGCAAGGTTAGGCGAGTTCCACTGAAAAACTAGAGGGAGTATCCAATTTAACGGTTGCAGCATTCCTAAATTGACGTTTTCTGCCCAAACAAAAAGTGTGTCAAAATTTTGACAAGAAGGCTTAAAACAATTTTAAATAGTCCTCAACAAATTTTGTGAGCGGTGATTAAGGTGCCATGCACAGTCATAGTTGGAGGCTTCTGGGGAGACGAGGGTAAGGGCAAAATAGTCTCTTATCTGGCTTTGAAAGATAAAGTGGATGTTTGCGTTAGAACTGGTTCTGTTAATGCGGCGCACACTGTCTGGGTTGAGGGTAAACGTTATGCGCTCCATATGGTTCCATCAGCCTTTGTATATGAGAAGTGTCGCCTCTTGATAGGGGCTGGCGCCAACGTCCACGTGGCAAAATTCCTAGAAGAAGTGGAGCTTACAAATGTCAAAAACCGCATTGGAGTAGACTATCAAGCCTCAATAATTGAGGAGAAGCACTCCGAACAGGACAAGACAAGTGCGCATCTGAAGGGATTGGGCACCACTGGTTGGGGTGTTGGACCAGCCATAGAGGAGCGCGTCCGCAGAACAGCAAAACTTGCAGAGGACATACCCGAACTAAAACCCTACTTAACGAGTGTGGTGGAAGAAGCAAACAGCGCCATAGACGCTGGCAAAAAGGTTCTGCTAGAAGGGACACAAGGCGTAATGCTTTCGCTTTTCTATGGCACTTATCCATATGTAACCGGAAGAGACACAAGCGCCGCAGCAATATGCTCAGAGGCAGGTGTTGGACCAACAAAGGTCGACGAAGTCCTAATAGTCTTCAAATCCTTCATGACCCGCGTCGGCGCCGGACCACTGCCCGGAGAACTCTCAAAAGAGGAGGCTATCAAACGCGGATGGTTCGAGGTTGCCGCTGGAACCGGACGAGAAAGACGCTCAGCTCCCTTCAACTTTGAAATAGCGAAAAAAGCTGTCATGATAAATGGGGCAACACAAATAGCCCTAACAAAGCTTGACATCGTCTACCCAAAATGTAAAGGCGCAAGAAAATATGACGAGCTGTCTCCAGAGGCTAAAGAGTTTATAAGAGAAATTGAGCGGCAACTAGGCATACCAGTGGTTTTAATCGGCACGGGACAAGAAGTCCTAGACATAGTGGATAGAAGAGTTTAACACCTTTTTATTTTAAAGGATGATAAAAGATAATTCTAATCTACGCCCATTTTAGCATGCAACGTTACAGCATTAAGGATAATAATAGGTGCACAAAATACGATTGATAACACGCATGGTGAGAATTACATTTGCCAACACAAGCATACCGAAGGTTTCTGCGGTTTAGCTTCCCAGTTGAAGTCTTAAACAAAGATTTAAAACTGATTTTTACATCAAACTTGATAGGCTCTTTCGGAGACGGCTTATACGCTTATCTCCTCCCATACTACATGAGAGAAACTCTTAGGGCTAACTCCGTTGAAATTGGCATTCTATACGCCCTCACAAGCTTAACGGCGGCTCTCACACTTCTTTTGGCGGGAGCCCTTGCCGACAAATACGACCGAAAGAAAATCATGATTGCCGGATGGCTTGCATGGGTACCAGCCCCAATAATTTTTTCCATGGCAAAGGACTGGATTCACATGCTTCCCGGAATGCTTCTTTGGGGAGTTTGGCTCGGAGGACCAACAAGCACAGCCTACATTGTAACATCAGCAGACAAAAATAAGCTTACGTTGACTTTCACGGTGATATCCTCATCGTGGTCCTTTGGCTACATTTTCTCGCCAGCGCTAGGTGGATACATGGCTGGAAAAGTCGGGATGCAAGCAGTCTTCTACACCTCCTTCCTCCTTTACGCCTTAGCAGGCCTCGTTTTAGCTTTCATGAAAAGCCAACACGCGCCAACCACTCAACAAAAAACATCGGCAAGGTCATCAACAATAGAGCTTCTGAAAGACAGAAAACTGATTAGCATTTCCGCCTTCTTTGCGTCCATAATGTTTGTTATGATGATGTTTCGCCCACTGGTCCCCCAGTTCCTTGCGGATGTATACCGCTACGGAGACTTTGAAATAGGAGTTTTAGGCTCCATGGCTTTCTTCGGTTCAGCAGTCTTAGGCATAATACTGGGCAGAGTTGGAGACAAATGGGGCAAGAGATACGCACTTGCAGCGTCGCTGGCGTCCTGTAGCATATCCCTAATCATAATGCTTCTGACAGGCGACTTATACATATTAATGGTGGCGTTTTTCCTTGCTGGAGCCTCTTACATAACGTGGTCGCTGATGAGCGCAATAATAGGACCGCAAGCTCCGGAACCTATAAGGGCTAGATGGATATCCATACCTCAGACGATAAGCATGTTCGCCTCCATAATAGCACCATACATAGGCGGAATTATATACGAAATTTCCCTTTATCATCCCTTCATAGCTGCAATAGGCGCATCATTTATACTTGCCATAGCCGTCTCCTGCAAAACCATAACCTAATAGGAAGCGTCCAGCCTTCAGAAGTTTTATCTAACTAAAACGCTTGATTTTCTAGGGGTGAGTAAACATGGGCGAGTATTCCATGGCACATTTCTCAACGGGCTTATTCGTCCTAGTACTAATTGTGGGGTTGATGGCCGGTGGAGCAATAACCACCTACATAACGGCTCCCCAGATTAGCAGTTTGAAGGCAGAGGTTTCAAGACTGAGGGCTCAAGTCTCTGTGTTCTGGGGTCTCAAAAATATTCCATGCCAAAACGTAACAGTTTACCAAAACTGGACAACATTATCCAACATTTATGAAAAAGTGAAAGAGTCAGTAGTGCTAATCCGTGTCCAAACGTTGAGCGGAATGGTTCAAGGCTCCGGCTTCGTTTACAACTTCACCGACAGTGGCACCAGCAGAATGGTGGTGATAACAAACTACCACGTCATCCACAATGAAGTAAGCATAAGTGTCACATTCTCTGATGGAGAAGCCTACAAAGCTGAAGTGCTGGGAAAAGACCCATACGCGGATTTGGCAGTGCTCACAGTAGTAGGTGCCCCAGAAGAGAAATTTAAGCCACTTATGGTTGTCAGCTCTTCAACATTGAAGGTCGGCGACCCAGTTATAGCCATAGGAAACCCTTACGGCTTAATGGGGTCGATGACAACAGGCATTGTAAGCGCCCTTAACAGAACCATTACAGAAGAAGAATACACTGGAGGATTTGCAATAGCCAACATAATCCAAATAAGCGCACCCATAAATCCCGGAAACTCTGGCGGTCCATTACTAAACTATTGTGGCAATGTGGTAGGGATAACAACAGCCATAGTTGCAGACTCTCAAGGATTAGGATTCGCAATCCCATCGGACACGCTGCGCCGAGAAATATACGCACTAGTTACCTTTGGAAACTACACTTGGCATTCATATTTAGGCGTTAGAGGAACAGACATGAATTATGAAACAGCACAAAGTATGGGACTTCCAGTAACTTATGGCTGGCTAATAACTGAGGTTATAGAAGATGGTCCTTCAAGTGGCAGACTATATCCTAACGATGTCATAGTAGCCTTAAACGGCACACGCATAAGGAACGGGGATGATTTGGCAAGCTATCTTGAGGTGAACACGCTTCCAGGAGACCGCCTCGAAGTGACAGTTTGGCGAAAAGTCGGCAACTCATGGAACCAAATGACAGTTCTAATAACTTTAGGCGAGAGACCCCCACCACAAATATAGATTATACTATTTGAACCCCTTCTCAAGCTGCAGCGACCCCTTTTCAAACCCATGTTTCTTGTAAAGTCGAATAGCCGCCTCGTTGTCAAACTCTGTTACCACATGGATTTCCAAAACGCCTTTCTTTTCAGCTCTTTCAATAATTTTCTGAAGAAGCTTACTTCCAACACCTAATCGCCTATATTTGGGTACAACGTACAAGTTTTGTATATAGCTTAAATTTCCACCATGGCAAAAATCATGTATAATCCAAAAATCTATGAATCCGACAACTTCGCCGTTTATCTCGGCAACCCACAACTCGTAATCCGAATCCTTAAGAGAGCCTTTTAGGATGGATAAGCGCTCCTCATGCGTTGCGGTTTCAGGCATAAACTCCTCTGCAAGCGACACTAACCTTGAAACATCGTGTCCATTAGCACGTCTAACCTCAACATGGGACATGATAACCTAAAATTCACACCAAATCACATGATAAATATTTTGCCATCATGGAATCCTCTTGTACGGCTAGCTTTGAAACCTCTGCAACACTGAGGCACAAAACTTTCCGTAAACGTAAATAATTGGGTAACTGTACCGTTATATGGGGTAGTCGTCTAGCTTGGTCAAGGATACCAGCCTGGGGCGCTGGCGGTCCTGGGTTCAAATCCCAGCTACCCCACCACTCTTATCAGAAACTTCGTTTCCTTTCTGGGAATATTGTGGAAAACGTAGATATGCGTAAAATAAAAAAGGTGAATTATTTACTTAGGATTGGAGACTTGCAGATGGATGATGTTGAAGGCAGCGACTCGTCTAGTTTTAAGGGTAGTAGAATTAGTGTTTTTATACCAGTTTATAGAGATTCGGATTTGCTGGAGGAGCTTCTTGAGGGTTTGGTTAATGACTCTTACAAAGATAAGGAGATTTTTGTTACTATAGATGAGCCTACTCCTGAGGCGTATAAGGTTGTTGAGCGTTTTAAGGATAAGGTGCATTTTATTTTAAATAGTAATAGGAGAGGCAAGGTTGAGGCTTTAAACGAAGCTGTTAAGGTTTCCAGCGGGGAAATTCTTGTTTTTCTAGATGCGGATGTTAAGCTTGGCGAATGTAGAGATTTTCTGGGAACCGTAGCTTTAGAGATGGAGGATACGGATGTTCTTGACATAAAGAAGAAGATTATCAAAGATTCCTTTATATCCAGAATGGTGAACTATGAGTTTGTCGGCTCAAATTTCTCAAGCTTCTTGTACTCAAAACTTGTTCGAAAATGTTTTGCCGTTGGCGGCACAGCCTTCGCCATTAAAAGGGAAACCTTCGAAGAAGTTGGCGGATTTGCTAAAGTGGTTTCAGAAGATCTTGACTTGGCTTCGAGAGCCTTCTTCCGAAATAAGCGATTTAAGTTTACTAATAAAGCTGAAGTTTATACAAAGGCTCCTTCAAAGTGGAGGGGCTGGTTAGCCCAGAGAAAAAGGTGGGGTATTGGAACAGGGTTGTGGATTAAAACCCATGGGGGAAAAGTTGTCAGATACATTGCGAGGTATCCATACATAGCTTTTCCATGCTCCCTCATGCTTTTTCCAACAGTTGCCCTCATGCTTTTTAACTATATTTGCTCCTTTTTCCCAGATGTTCAGCTATTCAACTTTATCCCAAGAGCTTTGGCATCACAATTAAACTTTACAAACGTGCCTGTGTTGCCCCCTTCATTGACCGCTATATTGTTTACAGCCTTGACAAACTTCTTTTTGGGATTTATCATGTTTTCAATAATTTTCTATATAGCTTCAAGGAAGCTTAGATTTCGATTCAGCCTTGTCGAATTCATAACCTTCTATTTCTTTTATCAGCCCATATCCTTCACTGTCCTCTTTGCCGGCATACTCGCTGGAATCTTCTTTAAGAAACACAAAATAGACTGGAAGTTGTAGGCATATAGCTGAAAGCTGAAAATAGTAATTGTTTTAAGAGTGTTTGTAAACGTTCTCAAAGAGAGGCTCTGGTAATATTGGCTGTTGAGGCTTACAATGTTACCAAGGTTTTCGGCAGCATCCGCGCCTTAGACGGGTTAAGCTTTAGTGTTAAGCCCGGCGAGGTTTTTGGGCTTATTGGTCCAAATGGGGCTGGCAAAACAACTGCCTTGCGGATAGTTTCAACACTGCTTCTGCCAACTTCGGGAACCGTTAAGGTTTTTGGGCATGATGTTGTCCAAGAAGCTGCCAATGTTCGGCGAATCATCTCGTACCTTCCGGAGGAGGCTGGCGCTTACCGTTATCTTTCCGGCTTAGAGTATCTAGAGTTTATGGCGAGGTTCCATACAAGCGACAGGGCTGAGGCACGAAAAATGATTTTAGAAGCTGCCGAAATATCCGGTTTAGGAGAAAGACTGAAGGATAAAACTAAGACTTATAGTAAAGGGATGAAGCGCCGTCTTCTCGTTGCCAGAGCCTTGATGCTTAAGCCAAAGTTGGCCATTCTTGACGAGCCTACAAGCGGCTTAGACGTGCTTCACTCTTACCATGTTAGGGAAATAATAATAGGCTATGTTAAGAGACATGGCGTAACGATGCTTCTTTCAAGTCACAACATGCTTGAGGTTGAATACCTATGCGATAGGGTTGCCCTAATAAACAAGGGCAGAGTAATCGCTGAGGGAGAACCCCAAGAACTGAAGGAAAAGTTCAGAAGCACAAACTTGGAAGAAGTTTTCGCAAAGGTGGTTAAGCTTGCTTAAGGGATTTGGCAACTTCTTATTAAAAGAGCTTAAAGAGCTTGTAAGAGACCCAAAAATCCTTTTAGGAATGATAATTGTCCCGCTTGTAATGTTTCCAGTTTTAGGCGGAGTCATAAACTATGCAACAAAATCTGCGCAAGAGAAAGCGGCAAAAGCCAGCCTTATCGTCGTGGATAACGATGAGGGATACTGGGCTAATAATTTTACAAACACGCTTAGGGTGGCGGGTGTTAACGTTTTCAAAGAAAGCAACGTTGTATTAAGCGGTGAAAACATAACAAGGCTACTGTCCAAACATAATGCCACGCAAATTCTCGAAATCCCTAATGGCTTTAACGATACCATTAATGCGTATCTTAGCGGGCAAAACGTAAGCATTAATTTAAAGTTTTATGGCGTGCTTTCTACGGTGGGCGCCTTTGAAGGTGTCGGCTCATCAGCGATTGATGCTTTGATTGAGCAGTTTAATAGGCAGGTTGCCCCAAATGTTGTGGCAGTTGAAAAGTCGGCGATTATAAAAGGCGAGGTTAAGCCCGGCGTCGACCCAGCCATGCTTTCTGGATTGTTAATGTCCCAGTCCATTGCCCTTCCCATCACAATTATGATTTTGCTAACCTATTCGGTGCAGATAGCCGCCACCTCAGTGGCTATGGAAAAGGAGGAGAAAACCCTTGAGACACTGTTGACCTTGCCTATGGATCGCCTTTCAATTCTTTTGGGGAAGCTTTCTGGCTCAATTATTGTTGCCGCTGTAGGCGCCGTGGCTTATATGGCCGGCTACAGCTATTTGTTAGGCTCTGCTATGTCTGGAATTCCAGCCAA
>JAVZOA010000017.1:0-13690 GCA_038882535.1 Bathyarchaeia archaeon
TGGTGGAGGACGCCCTTTTCAGGGCCGTCCATGTCCATAAACGTGTTTTCTTCCACTTTGACGCCTTCCCCATATCTGTGGCTTCTTTTCGAGTGGAAGTTTACAATGAAAAGCCCACGGCTTTTTAGGATTCTATGAATTTCCCCTATTGTTTGTTTTATCTCCTTAAACCTCTGATGATAAATTGTGTTCAAGCATATGACCACGTCAAAGCTGGAGTTAATGAAGGGCAGCAGTTTCATGTCGCATCTTACAAGAGACGCGTTTAAGCCGTTTGCTTTAAGCCTTTCCTTAGTCTTTTTTAAGCCAGTTTTGGACATGTCTGCACCATAGGCTTCAAAAGATTGCATAGCCATGTAGACGACGTGCCTACCAGCGCCGCAGCCTAAATCAAGAACTTTCAGCGCTTTCCGCTTTCTCAACAATTTGACAATACCAATAATTAATTCGTCGGGTTCTTCCGGCGCATATTCAGCACGATTTAGGATATAATCCCATTCGGTCATAATTTATTTCCAACGCGAACTGCTCACTATCGTAGTGTAACTGTTTAGCCTTCATATTACTCTTCTTCGTAGTTTAGCTATCAGTAAAGGATAAGTGGCTTTTTAACAGAAAATTAGCTGGCGGAATAATGGGAAAAGCTTCAAGTTCTGATGTTTTCAGTCTTCTTGACCAGCCAATACGAGAAGGGTTAACTGAGCTTGGCTTTTCAAAACCCACCTTGCCACAAGTTTTGGCTATCCCCTACATTTTGGCTGGAGAAAACGTCCTCTTGATTGCGCCAACTGGAAGCGGCAAAACTGAGGCTGTTCTTTTACCAGTTTTCTCAAACTTTATCCAACAAAAAGACGAGAGGGGGATATCAATTGTTTATGTTACGCCTTTAAGGGCTTTGAACCGCGACCTTTTGAAACGCCTAGCCTTTTGGGCTTCGAGGCTTGGCGTAACGGTTGAGGTTAGGCACGGCGACACAGAGTTAAGGCTACGGAGAAAGCAAGCGGTTTCGCCGCCCAACATGCTTGTTACAACTCCAGAAACTCTTCAAGCTGTTCTTCCGGGAGCACGCATGAAGGAGCACCTAAAGCATGTGAAATGGGTGGTTGTGGACGAGGTGCATGAGCTTGCCTCCAGCAAGCGAGGCGCCCAATTGACAGTGGCTCTTGAACGCCTATACGAGATAGTCGGCAAAGAGTTTCAGAGGGTAGGCTTATCAGCCACCGTTGGCAACTTGGAGCAGGTTGCTCAATTCATAGCTGGAACAAGCAGAAGCATAAGGGTTGTTCAAGCTTCACTTTCGAAAGGCTACAAGTACACCGTTGAGAATCCTACACCAATAGAAGCGGATTACGAATTGGCTGGAAAAATTGGCATTTCGCCTGAAGGTGCTGCCAGAATAAGGCGCATAGCTGAGCTTGTAGACAGCCACAAGTCCACGCTCATTTTTGTGAATAGTAGAACTGTGGCAGAAATGCTTGGACACCGCTTCACCCAGCTTGGCAGAGGCGACATAGCCGTTCATCATGGTTCCTTGTCGAAGGAGGAGCGCATCCAAATTGAGGACGACTTTAAGACTGGAGTTTTGAAGGCTATAATTTGCACGAGCACATTGGAGCTTGGCATAGACATTGGAACGGTAGACCTAGTCATCCAATACTTCTCGCCTAGGCAGGTTTCCAGTTTGATCCAAAGAGTTGGGAGAAGCGGACACCGCTTGGATATGCTTTCCGAAGGCGTAATAGTAACAGCTTTTCCGGACGATTTGCTGGAGTCTTTGGCGGCTGTTAGAAAAGCTTACAATGGCAGAATTGAGCCGGTTTTAATTCATGAAAACGCCTTGGACGTTTTAGCCCATCAAGTTGCCGGCATACTCATGGACAAGGAAAGCATAACCATAGACGAGCTTTTGGCTATTCTCCGAAGAGCCTACCCATATAGGCATCTAGCCAAACAAACCCTTTTAAAAGTGGTACACTTTTTAGCCAACCTCAACCAATTAAAAATCGACGAGGAAGAAAAGGTTTTGAGAAAAACAAGGAAAACGAGGGGCTACTACTATGAGAACCTTTCAATGATTCCGGATGAGAGACGCTACCCGATAATAAACATCCTAACAGACAGGCGAATCGGCACGTTAGGCGACGAGTTCATGGCTTTAAAAGCCCGAGTAGGCTTAAACATAATTGTCCGCGGAAAAGTTTGGCGAATAGTCCAAATAGAAGACGAAACTGGCACTGTTTATGTTGTTCCATCAGAAGACCGGTTCGCAGCCATCCCGGGATGGGACGGCGAAATGCTACCAGTTCCATTCGATCTAGCACAGGAAACTGGAAAAATCCGCCAAGAGATTGGCGAATTACTGAAGACTTTGGGAAATGCAGATGCTGTAGCGGAAAAGGTTGCGGAAAAGTTCAACATGAAAATAGAGGCGTTAAAAGAAGCAGTTAAGGAGGTTGAAGAACATGTGGGTCAAGGGGCACCATTGCCAACACACGACCATATTCTCGTCGAGGCTTTTGACAAGTATTTGGTTGTGCATGCTTGTTTCGGCGAGATTGTAAACAGCACTTTAGGAGGCATTTTCGACGCAATTCTTTCTGATAAAGAGCTTATTGTGGGCTGGTGGAACGACGGTTACCGCATCCTAATAGAGGCTCCTCGAAAAATCTCGCCCCGAGAAGCTGAGAAAATGCCAGAGACGCTTTTCAGCTTAAGCGATGAACAAGTTGAAGAAGCCTTCAAAGATCATTTGGAGGCAAAGTTTCCATACGCCTACAAAATGAAGTTTGTGGCTGAAAGGTTCGGCGCCATCCCAAGGGGAAAAACCATGGGTCCAAAGAGGCAGAGTCAGCTTCCAGCAATGTTTAAGGGAACACCCATCTACGACGAGACCTTAAGGGAAGCCATGCTCGAGAAAGCCGACTTGGAAAAAGTTAAGGAGATAATGCGAAACATTAAAAGTGGAAAAATTAAAGTTAGCACCTTGTATAGAGCGGAGAATCCAACGCCGCTAGCCTATCATATTTTGGCGAAGTATAGCGACATTTCAGAGCTCATGGCCCCGGAACGCATCATACTAAGCAACATTGAAAAAATGAAGAGGGCAATAGATGGGAAAATGGCGACGTTGATGTGCATTGAATGTGGAGAGTGGGCTTCAGAAAAGAGGATTAAAGAGCTGCCAGAACACCCCAAATGCGAAAAATGTGGTTCAAGGCTTTTGGCACTTCTATACCCGGGCCAAGAGGCAAAACACCTCCAAGAAATACTGAGGAAAAGGCGTGGGGGCAAAAGCCTAACAGAAGATGAGCTTAAAGAAATAGCTCATGCAAGACGCACAGCCGACCTAATCCTTAGTCATGGAAGAAAGGCGATAATAGCCCTAAAAGTTAAGGGCGTTGGACCGGAAACAGCCTTCAGAATCCTCGGAAAAATGCACCCCAGCGAAGAAGAGTTCTACATGGACCTTTTAAAGGCGAAAATCCAATACTTGAAGACAAGGGAATTCTGGGAAGACAAGGAGAGCCGCCTGAAAACTTTCGCCTAGAAGCTAGCTGGTGCGGAAAGTTTGGCTGAAATCAACTCTCGTGGGGAGCTTAAGCCCACTTTAGGATTGCTTGACGCAACAGCCATAAGTATAGGCGCCATAGTTGGCGCAGGTATATATGTTGTGATCGGCATAGCCGCTGGTTCCGCCGGTCCAGCCTTAATTGTTTCTATGGTTTTGGCTGCTGCGATATCCATGCTTACGGCTATGAGCTTTGCCGAATTAACCGCTTGGAAGCCTATAGAGGGAAGCATTTATGAGTATGCTTATCAGCTGATTTCGCCTTTTGCTGGCTTCTTAACTGGTTGGATGTGGGTTATCTCCAACACCTTTGCCGGTGCAGCCGTCTCTCTTGGATTTGCAAACTATTCATGCGCCCTTTTTCCATCGCTACCGCCAAACATTGTGGCGGCTGTTTTCTGCTTCCTCTTTACAGTGCTTAATTATTTTGGAATACGCCAATCAGCCCTCTTAAACAATATGCTTGTGGCAGCTAAACTTTCCATTTTGGGATTCTTCACGATTTACGGGTTCTTCCACGTTAACCCCTCAAATTTTGTCTCCTTTAATCCTTTTCAAGTTGGAGTTTTGTCCGGCGCATTTTACATTTTCTTTGCTTATGGAGGGTTTGCAAGAGTTGCCGTAGTGGCGGAAGAGGTTAAGGACGCTAGGAAAAACGTGCCTAGGGCTATAATGCTTTCTCTGGCAATATCAACAGTGGTTTACATTTTAGTGGGTTTTGTGGCTGTTGGACTTGTGGACGCCTCAAGGCTTACTGGTTCAAAATCGCCACTTGCAGAGGCTATAAGCGTTACCGGAAACAGCCTCGCGGTCTACACAGTTTCAGCTGGCGGTTTAATTGCAACAGCAAGTGTTCTATTAACAGCCGTTTTGGGGGTTTCCCGCATGGCCTACGCCATGGCGCGGAGAAAAGATTTACCCCAAGCCCTGAGTAGACTTCATAAAAAATATAACACGCCATACTTAGCCATATGGATTGTTGGTGTAGCCATGATACTGCTTGTCCTTTTCATTGACATAACAAGGGTTGTAGCCATAAGCAACTTCGCATTGCTCTTCTATTATGCTTTAGCTAACATTTCAGCCTTAAGGCTAAAGGCTTATAATAGAATGTACCCAAAAATAGCGCCGCTTTTTGGGGCAATCTCATGTATAACCCTTTTAATTTTCACGATTTTCACTTTGCCCCAAGCATGGATTGTGGGCGTTGCAACGCTGGCTGTTGGCGTTGTCTATTATGGCTTAAAAAGTCTTAAGGGGCGTGGCTGTTTGTGAAAACCATGGATTTGAAAAAACCTTAACAGCCCTCCCTATTTCCTTTCCATATTCGCCAGTATAATACGCCCTCACAATTTTTTTAAGGGCATTTGGCTTTAACAAGATGTTGCTGTTAACTACAATTATCAGTTCTCCGAAAGCCCCATCAACCCCCATCCTCACCGCTTCAACCTTCCCCAGAGGAGCAAAGCTTTTAATGACTCTGCCTTTAATGTTGGGCCATCGCCTTCGCCATTTTTGGATCGTTGCCCATGCAATTTCATATGTATAGTCACTGCTTCCATCATCCACAACCATGATTTCGCAGAAGTTTGAGTATTCTGCCGCGCTTTTGAAAAGACTTGTTAAAAATTCTGGAATGCACTTTTCTCCGTTATAGACTGGAACGATTACGGAGATGGCTGGATAACGAACTCTCTTGAACAGCCCAGCTTTCTCGCATAGTTTCCGTCTCCTTTGCATTGGAATTGCCCGGCCCTCTCCTTTCTCAGCCTCTACTTAGCCCCTTTTCAAGATAAAGCATGTATTCCTCAGCTGAAAATATGTCGAAAAACTATATTCCAAAACGCATATCGCCAAATTGTATTAAAGGTTAAGAAGACATAAATACTCATCACTTAACGTTTCTGATTCCGAGGAAAAGTCATGGAAGACTTATCGCGTTACTATGCACTTCTAAAAGACCCGGCAAGGCGAAAAATAATTGAGATTTTGGGCACTCAAGAGAAAGTGGGGTTTAAGGAACTACGCGAAGCTTTAGGCTTAGGCGTCGGCACCGTCTATTACCACCTTGACATGCTTTCAGACTTTCTCGAACAAGACAAGCAGCGCAAGTATAGGCTGAACGCAAAGGGACAAATGCTCTACAGAGTCCTAAAGGAGGGAAGCATACCGGCAAACCTCGGAATAAGCGAAACCCTAAGCAACCACGCGGCAAAGTGGCTTTTTCTTTCACCACTCTTCGCCAAAACAATAAAGCCTTTAAGACTGCTGCCCTTCTCCCTGCTAATCCTCTTTTTAGGGGCTTACGGAGCAGCCGCCGCAAGGCTTGAACCAGCCTTATTCTTCTATTTTGAATATTCTACGCGCAGTTCAACAAGCACAATAGCCCTATTCATATTCAACTGGATAGGGCTATTCCTATTCACAGAAGCCCTAGCCTTCACGCTCTTCAAACGCACGGGAAATGAACTACAACTTTTCACATGCATCGGACTGGCTGCCCTCCCGCTGGCGATTTTCCCATACATATACATTGCTGTTCCAGAAGCCCTAAGCGGATTCAACCTATACTACATAGAAATTGAAATGATAAGACAAGCCATATTAATAGTTCTGCAAATTTGGAGCCTGCTACTTGTTTCTGCAGCAGTCTGCTACGGAAAAGGCATAAGGCTAGACAAGGGGATAATCATAAGCCTCATATCTATCTACATAAATATAGCTATATTATTTATGTTTGGAAAGTTTACATGAATGCTGCGAGGCATACACTTATTGGTTGATGGGGGGCTATTCCTTACACCGCGGTAAAGCTAGACTGTGAAGTAAATGATTGCTGCAGCAATTACGAAAATTATTGCGCCTATTATTAGAAGGGGAAGGAACAACCATGCAAAGGGCCTCACAAATAATATCTCTAAACCACCAAGTCCAGGTAACGCTTCTGGCCCTGTGAGATCATGATAGTCAGACCCGTATGTTGGGCTAGGACCCGCAGTTATCGGTATTGTATGTGAAATTGTGTAACTCACTTTTACATCGATGAATAGCGTGACCACCGATGTTGTAAGGAGCAGAGATGATGTGAATATTAATATGGCTACAACTTTGTCTGTTAGACGTGTCTCGCGTCTTAGAACACCTACTTTTGCTAAAACTCCGCTAACTAGAAATATCGTTCCAAGGTAACTAAATAGAACGAAGAGCGATGATCCAAGCATCGTTAAACTTAACAACCCTAAAGAGTATGAAAACACAGCTAACATTATAGCTAAACCGCTAAAGTATTCTTCAAGATGCGCCCTTAGCTTATACATTGTGAAGACTATGTTTTCCAAAACCTTTTGAGGCATAAATCATCACCATTAACTAAATAAATAAAACCGCGATTAGTTATACAGCCTTTTACATGGCTATTTTGTTTTAAAAACCTTTGCAAATCCATAATAGTAAAAAACCAAATAACAGAGAAGCACCTCCCACTATTATCAAAGGCTTTATCCACGGGGTAAGAACACGCTCAATCTGAAGATTTAAATTGCCATAAGCACTTACATCGATTGATGGTACTGGATTATATCCATATTCAAAGACTGTTGTAGGCGGCTGGACTGGCCCTCCAGCACGCCAACCGCCCAAAACATTGTACTTGAAGGTAATGCCGATAAATAAGGTAATCATGGCTGTTGTAAAGGCTAACGCTGATACAAAGAAAAATGTTAAGGGCAATATTCCTTTTGACTTCCATGATGAAGGAAATAGCCCTAACTTGTACAGTATTCCACTTGCAAATGTAATTGTTCCGATATAACTGCACACAACAAAGATGGGCGAATTTAAAGCTGTTAAGCATGATATGCCGATTAGATAAGAAATCAGACCTACACAGATAAATATTTCACCGACATGTTCATGTAAAAAGGAAGATAGTCTACCCATAATTCAGTCACTGTATATCATGTGAAAATTTACTTAAAAGTTTAACGGCGCCTAAAATTTTAAAGCTTATTTCGCGTGTACTAACATATTCTTTTTAATGCCCCTAGAACGTTAACTTTGCCAGATGAACATTCATCGATTCCTTCATAAGTTTGAAAGCTTTTATGGAGGCTGAAAATAAAAGTTCTATGTTTCTAGAACTTTTGATGGGTAAAGTTCGGGTTTTTTGGAAGCGGTTTTCTTAATAAGCTGTTTAATATAGTCTTTTTCGGTGAAAAAGCATGAAAAACGGAAGAAAAACGATATTGGCTTTGAGTTTAGGTCTGCTGCTGATTGCGCCGGTACTTGCAGTTTTAAGCCCAAGGGTAAATGCAGACGACTCTGTTGAGAACGTTCAAAGCTTACCAGTTGAGGAAGGGCCATGGAACATAATATGGTATAAGTTTGAGACGCCTCTGATAACACTGATCTTTCCTGCTGACGGCAAGAAGCCCATGTTCTTGTGGTGGTATACTAATGATAGCAGCAACATATATGTGGTGAAGTTTCAAGGCGTTATCGAGTATCTAATGCTTGACAAGCCTTATTATAGGCATAGGTTCCACGCAGACAACACCACAATAGATGCAACGCTGTGGAGTAACTATATCGAACCAAAGTTTCGTTCAAGATATGGCATTGGTAATTGGTATAGGCGGCGATTCTTAGGAATTCTAGCAGACCTACATAGGGCTTATTTGCCTTTCAGTGCTTGTAACTGGACGTTAAGCGGGCCGGTGTTTGTTGAAGGCAAAGACTATTGGTCCTTCAACTTCACACTAACTGACGTGATTGGTCATCGGGGATTGGAGTTTGCGGAGAACAACATTGAGATAAGATGCAGATTTTACAACAAGACAGTCACGGAAATTCCAGAAGAGACTCATAGTGATTACAATTATACCGTTGCTGCTGGTCAGTTGAAATTTGACTTTGTTGTGAAGCATTGGGAGTGGAACATAGACAAAATCAACCAGTTCCTCAAAGAACATGATATCGACAAGGAAATACCCGAAAGCAGAACAGGATTAGCTCTATGGATTAACATGGCTTCAATAAAACTTGAAGATTTGCCGCATGTCGGTGAAGAGGTTCAGAACCAAGCAGAAAACCATGTTGAGGCTCGTTCCCGAATGCGAGAAGCAGCAATAAACGGAGAATACTATATTGTGGGTAGAAACGAGACAGGTCAGGATGAAAAGCCCGTGCAGGCTACGCTTCAGCTTAGGGAGAGATTTAGGGAGCGCATTAGGCTGCACTACGCTGTTGGAAAGACGGATGTGCCTGTGGGTTTCTTGGAGTTTGTTCCATGGGCTAGGCTGCTTAACGAAACAGGAGGCACTGTTGAATTTGTTAATGTTACTGCTTCTTATGTTGCTGCTGGCGGTCATTTGAGGCTTTTCATTTGCTACCCGTACTTTGGCAATTACACGCTGGAGCATGATCCAACAATAGGTTTAACATCAGCTCCGCTGATTCCTGAGCTTATAAATCAGAAAGTTCTACTGGTTTTGCTTGGCGCCACCGCTGGCATAGTCTTGGTTGTTGCTGCTATAAAAGTCCGGAAGAAGCCCATCAACATATTAGCTGTTAAATAAAATCCCTTTTCCTTTTTTATTTTTGTTTTGGGAATAAAAGTTTATATTGTGTATTGCTACGTAATATTTGGGATTTAGATGGGCCACAGAAGAGGAGAAAACGATGAAATCCGCTGGCAAGTAATAAAGGCGATGCTGGACGAATTCCCAAACTTAAGAGAAAGAGTTAAGGTCTACATCGAAAAGCAGAAACGAAAGGAAAAGGCTTAGACGCTTCTAGACGTGATTTCTTTTCAGCAAATGCGGTGGTGGAACCTTAACATTATTTTTGCCATTCTCATTTTCAGATTTAAGAAGCCCTGTCAACTCGCGGTAGCGTTGGAGAAAATCTAAGCCCTTAGGTGTCGCCTTATAAATCTCCTTATCCTTCTCAACAATCTTATCAATAAGGTTAACCTTAAACATAAACTCCAAATAATCGTTGAGTTGTGTGAAGCTTAAGTTAGCCCTATACATAATCTGAGTTTTTAATACGCCGTCCTTAGCTATGTCTAAAATTTCGGCAATTATGTAGAGTTTGTCTCTTCTCTTCTGGGATGGGTTAGCGCCCCAAACATTCATTTCCACAATATTCATCTTCCACAAATTCCTCTACAATAAAAAGGGGCGTTCAGCATGTTTTAAGCGGTGTTTCCCAAAAACCACTATTACAATTATCGAAATATTCTCTAGAACAAACTTCTATAAGAAAAAACTTTAATCCTAAACAAAGAAATATCGCCTTTAAGAGGGCGAAACAGGAATGCTGATTGGGTTAATGGCTGATACGCATGATAACTTGCCCATGGTAGAAAAAGCCATAAAAAAGTTAAACGAAGAAAAAGTTGAGCTTGTGCTCCATGCGGGGGATTACGTTGCGCCCTTCGTTATACCGAAATTTAGGGATTTAAAGGCTAAGCTGATAGGTGTTTTCGGAAATAACGATGGGGATCGCGAGCTTTTAAAAAAGAGGTTTAGCGAAAACGAGAGGCTAGAGATTCGGGGAAACTTTGCAGAAATAAACATTGGAAAAGTCAGAATCGCGTTACTGCACGGAACTGAAGAGGAACTTTTAAGGGCTATAATCAACAGCGGAAACTTTGATGTTGTTGTCCACGGACACACTCATAAGGCTGAAACCTACAAGAAGGGTAAAACATTGGTGGTAAATCCTGGTGAAGTCTGTGGCTACTTAAGTCGAAAATCAACCATCGCGTTGCTTGACGCGGAAAAACTTGATGCGAAAATAATAGATTTATTTTAAACAGTTAGTGAATTAATTCGGTTTTAGCTGGAGTTGTATGGCTGCCTTCTACTATTAGCCAGTTTAAAGAGTCCCACAAGTTCTTCGTCTTTTGCTCCTTTTCGTATGGGCGTTAGGATGTCCACCGTGTTGTCGTTTCTCATTAAGCATGGTTTGAGTTTTCCGTCGCTTGTTAGGCGTAGGCGTGTGCAGTGCCAACAGAAATCCGTGTTCTCAATTGGGTGGACAACTTCAACTTTTACGTTTGGCAAGTGATATATGTGGCGGTTTTGCATGTATTTTCTGGCTTCGATTTTTATGGCTTTCTGCTTTAGCATCTCCTCATACTCGTTTAGGGGCTTGTGATAGGCGGCGTAGTATTCGCCGCTTACATTTACGGGTTCAAGCTCAATAAGCTGTAGAATCGCGCCGACTTCCCTTGCAAAGTTAATCATTTCCGGCACTTGAGAGTCATTAACTCCTCTCAAAACAAGCATGTTTAGCTTTACTGGGTTAAGTCCCGCCTCAACAGCCGCCCTAACACCATTTAAAACGTCTTCTAATTTGCCGCCGGTGAGTTTGCAGTAGGTTTCGCCGTCAATTGTTGGCAAGTTTATGTTTACACGCTTTAAGCCGTTCGCCTTAAGCTCTTTTGCTAGGGGGTCAAGCATTGTTCCATTGGTTGTCATTGAAAGCTCCTCCAAACCCGGTATAGAGGCTAAATCCTTAACTATTTTTATTATGTCCTTGCGGAGCAGTGGTTCCCCGCCTGTAAGCTTAATTCTTGAGATGCCTAGGCTGATGGCTATTTTTGAGATGCGCACAACCTCTTCAGCCGTCATTTCCGTTGTGTTTTCGGTTTTGTCTTCGCCTTCAGCGTGGCAGAAGCTGCAATGCAAATTGCACGGTTTTGTGAGGGCTATTCGTAGGTTTAAGAGTTTGCGTCCGTAGTTGTCGACCAGCACCATCGTTATTCCCGCGCGTGCTTAACGATGTGTGCAGCCTCCGGCAATATAAGCTTTTCAAGACAAAGTCCAGCAGCGTCCATGGAACCTGGAATGCAAAAGAAAACCTTGCCTTTCGCAATTCCGGCGATAGCCCTTGACAAGACTGCGGCGGAGCCAATCTCATTATAGCTTAAAAATCTGAAAATTTCGCCGAATCCGGGCAAAGTTTTCTCAAAGAAGGGAGAAACTGTTTCAATGGTTATGTCGGAGGGCGCTATTCCCGTTCCGCCACAAAAAATAACAGCGTCCACGTCCGAGTTTAGGGCGTACCTCACGCCATCTTCAATGAGGGTCTTATCGTCGGGTATAAGCCTTCTAAAGAAAACTGCGTATCCAGCGCGTTTAACCAGTCTTTCAATTAGGTCGCCTGATTCATCGCTAACTTTTTCGCCTTTCTTTAGCTGGTTGTAGCGGGATGTGCTTACAACAAAGATTCCAAAACTAAGCTTTTTAGGGGCTTCAGCTCTATGCCTACGCGTGCTTTCACTCATTCCTAACCGTTTCCTTTAAGCCTTTAAACGACAGATTCTCTTCTTTTATGTATTGCCTTTATAATTTTCTTACGAGTTAATAGGCGAACACTAATTGTGCCAGCAATTAAGATGACTATTATTGCGGAAGGCTGAAACTCCGGAATTAGGTTGGGTGAAACCCGAATCAAAGTAAGAAGAGCCACTTTTATATGGCTTTCAAGCTCGTCTGACTCCACCCAATTTAGGGTTTCCGTCGAAGTCGAATTATCATATGATGTGTGAATCCACCCGGCAACGCCTCTACTCCATAAATCGCTATACAAAAGCGGATAGGAAATAATCATAGCGCTTGACGCTACAGAAGGAGCGTCTGAAATACCCAAATCCTTGTGCCAGAACAATTGAATTGCATTGTTAACGTTTGAAGGAACGCGAAATGACTCTTGATCTGAACCGCCCGGATCTTCTGTTGCAATCGTTACCCCCAAGTCTTGGGCTGCCTTAATTACTTTCTGTGCCAGTTGGCTATTCGGAGTTTCTGTGACATATAAATTGTCACTTCCAATACAGTCAAGGTTTATTACAGCCTCGATGTTAGCCATTTCACTTTTATGCTCCTTAATGAAATGCGCTGAACCAACAAGATCAAGCTCCTCGCCGGCGAAAGCCACAAACAAAATCGTGTAGGCTGGTTGATAATATCCCTCTTGTATGGCTTGAGTGATGACTTTGGCGAGTTCTATTACGCCAGCCACGCCGGCACCATTATCGCAAAAGCCGCAGCACATGACAGTGTCGTAATGAGCTGAAACTATGACAATTTTTTGAGGGTCACTCATGCTTTCGATTTTTCCGACAACATTATAGTGGGTGCCGTTTTGACTTATGCGCGCCTTAATTTCCACGAAGGCGGATAAGCGTGAGTCAGCCTCTTCTTTCTGTCTAATCATCAAGCCATCAGCATAATTTACAAAGCCAACAGGGATTTGGTGATCCCAGAAGTATGTGCCAAGTCCGCTTAATGGTAAGCCTCCAGCCGAGGAATGCATGGGCGGAGTGAAGTTCATCCAGCCATACCACCATGTAAAGATAACAGCTGTGGGACGCTGAGCCTCTAACTTTTCTTTAAATGTTTGCTCCCAAGAAGAGCTCCAACGAACCTCCCTGCCAATCAAAACTATTTTATCAGTAGTGTTTACAGCGTCCCATGCGGTCATATTTATAGAGTTTAAGCCTACTTCACTTCGGTTTGCTGCCGGTGGCAATGGAAGAACAACAAGGTCTTCAAAGTAACCTAACCACAATGGTTGACTGTAATGTTCGCATTGAAAGGAGTTGATAATAATGCTGTTATTCACAGTCCCGGGGTCCCCGTCTTCGTCTATAACTAACAAGGGCTTAGCTTCCAGAGTCCAGTTTACAAAAGTGAAGGACTCAAGCCAAGCGTTTAAACCAAAACTTTCAAACTGTTCTTTAATCCAAAAAGCCGCTTCATAAGCGCCACTTGAACCCGACGAACGGAAATCTGGGTAAGCTAAGGAAATCTTTTCTAACGCCAGGTCATAACTGTAAGCGCGTGTGCCATTAACAAGCTCGACAATTTGGGTTTCGACGGGATCTAAAGATGGACTTTGAAAACTGTTAGCTTTTTTGCCGTTGAACCATGGAACGAGCAAAGCTGTGATCAAAAACAGCAAAGGGAAAACAAGAATTCGTTTAGCCATTAATGCATACCACAGTTATTTTGGATATGTTAAGCCCAAATAAAGTTTGTTGAAAAAGTGCGTGATTTTCACTTTTTAATTTTCTCAACAACACGGATTTCTTCAATAACTGTGGATGGA
>JAVZOA010000018.1:0-13057 GCA_038882535.1 Bathyarchaeia archaeon
AAGTTTTTGAATAGGGCTTCACCTATTCCTTTTAAGCCAACTCCTGTTTTGCATGAGACAGCAATCATTGGGAGCTGTCCACCAACATAATCCTTTAAAATTTTAAGGTTCGCTTCTGCATTTTCCGCATCAATTTTGTTAGCGACAATTATTGCTGGCTTATAGACTGTGCTTTCGAAAATGGCGTCTTCAACATCGTCCAGCGTTGCCTCACCATAAATCTTGACAACGGCATCTGTAACCTTGTAGCTTTTTAGAAGTTCCTCCACGTCCCTAAAAGTGCAATCTAAAAGCTTCCCAAAAATAATTACGCGTAAGCCGGCGCCCATAAACTTCCTTTCAATTTCAACCCGTGCCCTAGGCTTACTGACAAGTATCCGGGTCTTCTCTAACTCGTCGAGGATAATGGATAAGTGTTCGATTGGATTTTGCGTTAAATCCACCATTAGGATTAAGCCGTCAGCATTTCTAGCCAAGGCAAGGGTTTGAAGACCCCAAGTTCTCCCATCCGCTGCGCCTTCCATTAGGGCGGGAGCCTCAACCAGTTGAAACTGGATATCCTCATAAGGAAGCATACCTGGAATAGGCTCTTTAGTTGTGTATGGGGCTGGCGAAACCTCAACCTTCGCGTTTGTAACAGCGGCGAGAAGACTACTCTTTCCAACATTTGTCAAACCTAAAATGGTTATTTGGGCTGCGCCTTCTTTTTTTATGAAAAATTTTGGTCCTCCTCTGCCAGCTCTTCTGCGTTTTCCTTCTTCAAGTTCTCTTCGCAGAACAGCCATCTGCTTCTTAACTTGGGCGCAGAGTTTGGTGGTTCCCTTGTGCTTTGGAACAAGGCTTAGAAACTCCTGCATAAGCTGAAGCTTATCTCTTGGGTTTCGTGTGGCTGAGACCTCAGCCCATTTTCGTTTGGCTTCCGCCGGTAAGTTTGTCGGCATAAAACGTTCTCGTCCCAAGAATTTTATTTCAAAGAAAACTCTAATATTCGTTTCGAAAAGTGCTGTCGTCTGAACTTTCTAAAGGGACAGGAAAATGGCAAACAAAAACTTAGGGGGCTAGTCAATTTATGACCTTTTTCAGCCTTAAAATTGACATCTTCAGAAGCTGGAAATATGCGGAAAGACATAGCTTTTCATTTGGCTTATCCATTTTCAAACGGTTTTCAGAGTGCATATAGTAAATGCAAAGGTACGATAAACTTAAAATAATTGAATGAACAGTTGTGTAAACGAATCCACTAAAAATAGGGAAAATTTAGAGTTTAAAATATGGAGGAAAAAAAATGAGCAGACCGGAAAAACCCCATCTAAACCTAGTGATTATGGGGCATGTTGACCATGGAAAGTCAACAACAACAGGGCATATGCTTTACTTGGCTGGAGTTGTCGACGAAAGAACAGTGAAAGCCTACGAGGAAGAAGCTCGGAAACTTGGAAAGGAAACCTTCAAGTTTGCATGGATTCTCGACAACCTAAAAGAGGAGCGGGAGAGAGGCTTAACAATAGACTTGCGGTTCCTAAAATTTGAAACCAAAAAATACTACTTCACCATCATTGACGCGCCTGGCCACAGAGACTTCGTTAAAAACATGATCACAGGCGCAAGCCAAGCCGACGGCGCCATCCTCTTCGTTTCAGCAAAAAGAGGAGAATTCGAAGCTGGCATAGGTCCTGGCGGGCAGACGCGGGAGCACGCGTTTTTGGCTTTCACCTTGGGCGTCAACCAGCTTGTGGTGGCAGTTAACAAGATGGACGATCCGACGGTAAACTGGAGTCAGGAACGCTACAACGAGGTTAAAAATGAGGTTGCCAGAATGCTTAAAATGGTTGGCTACAAAGTCGAGAAGGTTCCGTTCGTACCTACTTCCGGATGGACTGGCGACAACCTTGTTAAGCCTAGCGAAAAAATGCCATGGTACAAGGGACCAACCCTAATAGAGGCATTAGACACTTTTGAGATTCCACCAAAACCATTAGACAAACCTCTCAGGGTTCCAATTCAAGACGTCTACAGCATAACAGGCGTAGGCACAGTGCCGGTCGGCAGAGTTGAAACAGGAGTTCTGAAAGAGGGAGACATGGTCGTATTTATGCCAGCCAACAAGCAAGGCGAAGTCAAATCGATAGAGATGCACCACACGAGGATTCCGAGGGCTGAACCCGGCGACAACATTGGATTCAACGTTAGGGGCGTAGCCAAAACAGACATACGCCGAGGAGACGTTTGTGGGCACGTTAACAACCCGCCAACAGTGGCAAGGGAGTTCATAGGGCAAATAATCGTCATATACCACCCAACAGCCATAGCCGCCGGCTATACGCCTGTGCTCCACTATCACACTGGACAGATGGCGTGCAGATTCACAGAATTGATAAGGAAGATTGACCCTCGCTCTGGACAGGTTGTCGAGGAAAAACCGTCCTTCTTAAAGACTGGAGATGCCGCGCTCGTGCGGATGGAACCGCTACGCCCAATAGCCATCGAAACCTACTCAGAGTTTTCAGAGCTTGGAAGATTCGCTGTAAGAGACATGGGCACAACTATAGCTGCTGGCATTGTGAAGGAAATAACCAAAAAGGGACTGCCATAGCCTTCCATCCTCTCTTTTTATATTAAATCTGAAAAATTAGTCAGCTCTGATGTTGTTTCTTCTCTGGGAAAAGTCTCTCAAGCTTTTCTTTTGAAAGTGGTTTTGTAATTAGACTTGTTAAGAAGTAAGTGGCTGCTGAGCCGAATATCAAGAGAAGAGTCCAGTAACCCCAATGATAAAGCCCTAGGAATCTTCCATAAGCTTTGGGGTGAAGCGCTGTCAGAAATAAGCCGTAAACTATTGCTGTGGCGGCGCCCCATTTTGTTGCTCTCCGCCAGTGCATGGAGACCCCGACAACGAAGAAGAATATTCCAGCTTGCGCCACTGCTGAACCAGCCATGAATTCGGATAGTACTGGTGGTGTTGAGGTTAGAGCCCACCATAAGGGTATGATTATGAATGGAATTAGCATTACTCGCGTAAGCCATAGAAGCTCTCTATGGGGAAGTGTTGGTTTTAAGTTGTGAATAAGGTCTCTTGTGGTGTTTGTAGCCATTATCATTGCCATGCCCGCAAGGGTAGCCACAGACGCTGCGAAAACACTTGCTGCGAATAAGGCTGCAAGGGGAGCCCCACCGGCGCTTATGCTGACATAGGCGCCAACAGCATCTCCGTACATGGGCTTGTGCTCTACGTTTAGTAGAATGTTTCCGAAAGTTGCTCTTCCAGCCAACCCGACAACCCCTATCCAGAGCGGGGTTAAGCCACCAAAAATTAAGATTAAGAGCATTATCCAATACTCTTTTTTAGAAACTTTTCGAGCGCCGAGAAATCTTGCCAAGTTATGGGGGAAACCCGTTGCCATCAACAAGAACATGAGGATTGATGCTGTTACGCCAACCCAGTCAACCCATGGGGAAGCCATGTCTTGAAGGGATGAAGGCGGAATAATGTAGCTGTTCAGCGGAGTACTTGTCGAGTTTCCACCAGGCGCCATATAAGTTTGGGTTTTAAGGGCTTCCTCAATTTTTGCCGGTCCACCAGCCCATAGTATAGAGGCTATTCCAAGAATCCAACCGGCGGTGGTTAGGAGGATTCCTTGGAAACATGAAACCCACTGTGTGCCGGCATATCCCCCAACAGCGACGTAAACTAAAACTAGGACAGCAGTGATTATGAGGCTCCAATGGAAAGGCGTATTAGTTGTTATTGTCCAGACGGTTGCCATTGCCTTGTACTGCCCAACAGAGTAGACTATAAGGAGGATTATCATGGCTAGTCCAGCTAAGGCTTGGAGGGTTCTGCTTTCAAATCTAACTTTCAGCATTTCAGGCACTGTTCTGGCGCCTAGCTGAACGTATCTTCGCATTCTGTAGCCCATGAGGAGGCATAGGGCTATGCCCATCAGGCAGACCGTGCCTATAAGCCAGCTTCCAGCCCATCCGTAAGTGTAGCCCAAACCAGCATTTCCATACATTGCCCACCCGCTCAAGTACGATGCGATTAAAGCAAAACCAGTTATTATGGGACCGATGTCTCCGTGTCCCACAAGCCACTCGTCAAAAGTTCTTGTTTTTCTTCGCATCAGAAAGCCAATAAATATGCTTATTGCCAGAAAAGTCGCTATCGCTGCAATTACGCTGAAGACCAGCGTATGTGTTATTTCTGGCAAGGCATCTGCCATTCTAGTCTTCCTCCCAATACCATCTCGTCTTTAAGAGCACGACTGCCAAGGCAAAGATTATCGCCAGTATGGCGTGACTCCAGTAGGCGTACCACCCGCCAAGATAATGAGCCATCAATGGAACAAGGACAACACATAAAATCATGATGGTGATTGTGAAGAGCACTCTCATCTTCATAAGCGCCTCTCCTTTCCCATCAGTATAAGCTTTTATGTTTTAATTGTTTTGCCTGGCTATTCTGGGAGGCATGTAGGCGGAGTTGGAAACCGCAAGAGAAAATAGCATCAAAGTTTGTAGGATAGCATTAGAGTTGAGGTTATGTCTGGGGCTGAGACACTCCTCCCATATTTGAAAGAGAAGAAGAGCGAAGAACAAGAACCAACAATCATCGTGGATAGTCGCGAGGCAAACAGCGCCGAAAAAGTTGTTAAGGGGCTCAGAGAACGCGGTGTAACCGTGAAAATAGAGCCTTTAGAAAAGGGAGACTACATCTTATCAGATGTTTGCGCTGTTGAACGTAAAAGGGTTCAAGACTTTGTTTACACACTCACGCATCGCTACCTCTTCGAGCAGCTTTTTAAGCTTAAGGAGGCTTATCCAAAAGCGTTAATTCTACTAGAAGGTTACATGCCCATAATCTACAAGTTTAGCAGAATAAAGCCGGAAGCCGTTTGGGGTGCCCTATTTAATTTGGCAAAAAACGGTGTAGCCATAGTTAACACCACATCATACAAGGAGACCGTTGACTTCCTATACATTGCCGCCCGCCAAGAACAAATAGTGGAAAAAAGAGCGCCGACAGTTCATCCTGTCAAAAAGTGTGAAACCCTTGAGGATGCTCAAATATTTTTTGTGGCCAGTTTACCAAATATTGGGAGGGAAAAAGCCATAGCAATCCTTAAATCCTATCAGACGCCGTTAAATGCCTTCCTAAACGTTGACGAGTGGCCGAAAACCGTTTACGGTCTTGGACCAAAAATAAGCAGCAGGGTTAAAGAAGTGTTGAACACGCCGTTTAAGGGGTGAAAAGACGCGTGGATGTGGAAATCGCTCCAACAAAAAAGGTTACTGTCTTAGGGTTGGACCAGCGGAGCGTAGGCGACATTGCATGGTGCGCCACCACCTATGGGGCTAATAGACTTTACTGGATAGACGGCTATCTGCTATGCCTAGAAGTTTATGAAAAGTCCTTCGAGCACGAATTGAAGAATCGGGAGTTTCCAATAAGCCAAATCTGCTACGCGGAATTCTCAAAATACGAGAGAATCTACGAAGTGGACAAGAGCCTTCAAATTCCAGTGGTAAATGTTTCAGACATGAAGATATTCAAAAACATATTGAAGGCTATAAAAGAAAACGCAAAAATTGAAGGCGGGCAAAAAGGCTGATGGCCAAGTTTAGGCTTCTTTAAACTTTTTGGCGTATCCATAGCCAAGCTCAAAAGCCTTAACATTCATTTCGGCATATTTTGAAGGAACCAGATTCCTCAAAGCCTCTGTCAGGCTTTCTTTCTTTATTGGCAATTTCCCAATGGCGGATAAAGCTCCAAGCAGAACAGCATTCTGCATTACAGCGTTTCCAACTTCTTTTGCAAGCCTCAAAGCTTCGACGATGACAATGTTTTTAGAAAAGCGCCTTAACTTTTCAAGTATCTCCTCCAGTCTCGGATAGCTTTCACCTTTCAATGTGAGCCCCGGCGGCAGAATCTCCTCATCCCCCATGATTATGAGCGTTTTTTCAGAAGCACACTGCACATTTCTCAATGTTTCCAGAGGTTCGAATCCTAATAGGATGTCCGCCCGTCCATCAACAATTAATGGGGATAAAACGTTTTCCCCTATTCTAACAGTGCAGAGGACAGCGCCGCCTCGCTGCGCCATTCCGTGGATTTCACCCACACGGACATTTAAGCCATCTTTTACAGCGGCTGTTCCAAGAACTTCAGCTGCTAAAAGTAGGCCTTGACCGCCAACACCAGCCAAAACAATGTTAAACTCCTTCATTATGCACGTCACCTTCACGCCTGTTTTACCGGTTCTATGGCTTTGTACGGGCAAACATGGGCACATAAACCGCAGCCAACACAAATACTCTCGTTTATAGCCACAGCCTTTTTCTCTTTAAGTATTATCGCCGGGCAGCCCAACAGCTTTATGCATGCCATACAGTTTGTGCACTTCTCATTTACCTTGAAGGGCACAATTTCCAAGCCTTTGCGCCTTTTCTCCCTAACAAGCATTAGGGCGCATGGCGCTCTGAAAACGATAAGAGAGGTTTCGGGAAACTTTAAAGCCTCTTTTAGGGCTTTTTCGGCTTCTCCAACATTGAAGGGGTCAACAACTCTTACGAATTTTACTCCACAGCCTTCAGCGATTTTCTCGATGGCTATGGGCTCTGTTGGTGTTTGCATGCCCGTTAATCCAGTCCCCGGATGCGGCTGATGTCCAGTCATCGCCGTTGTTAGGTTGTCTAAAACTGCGACTAAAAGCCTATGCTTGTTGTAAACGGCGTTTAGCAGCCTTGGAACACCGGCGTGGAAGAAGGTTGAGTCTCCAATTATTGCGATTGTGTCCATTCCCGTTGTTTTGCTTACGCCTTGGGCTGTTCCTATTCCGGCACCCATGCATATTAGGATGTCGCCAACCTTTATGGGTGGAGCTATTCCTAAGGCATAACAGCCAATATCTGTTGGGTAAATCGCCTTCTCGCCAGCAACCCTCTTAATGACGTAGAAGGAAGCTCTATGGGGGCATCCAGCGCACAATATTGGCGGTCTAGGCGGGATTCCTTCAGAGACTTCATTGTATCGTTTAGCTAAACCTTCAAAGTCTATAGGGACTTTTCTGCCGGTTATCGTTGCTAGTCCCTTCAAAACTAGGCTTGTGGAAAGCTCACCAGACCTTGGAAAATACCGCTTACCAAAAATTTCGGTGGAAGGCGCATAGTCCTTTGCAATTGCCTTAACATGAAGCTCTAAATACGGCTCAAGCTCCTCAACAACTATGACTTTGCTATGTTCCCTCAAGAATTTTCCAATCATTTTTTCCGGCAGCGGATGGGTCATCCCAAGCTTTAGGACGTCGACGTCTAAGCCTAAAATTGCGGCGGCTTCAACAGCGTAATTGTAGGCTGAGCTTGACGAGATTATGCCGTATTCCTTATCCTTACCTCTTGGACTTATCACGTTGTGGGGACAAGTTTCTGTTATTTCCTTCGCTCTTTCCATTCGCTGTAATAAAACGTCGTGTCTTGGTCTTGCGTTGGCTGGAACCATAACCAAACGCTTAACATCTCGGACGAACTCGCCCTTCAAACAAGGCTTTGCAAGCTTTCCAAAAGTGACTGGCGCTCTGGTGTGGCTTACACGCGTGGTTGTCCGCATTATAACGGGAAGCTCAAGCTTTTCCGAAATCTCAACGGCGTAAGCCACCATGTCCTTTGCCTCCTGCGCGTTTGACGGCTCAAGGCATGGCAGATTAGAAAGTAAAGCATATAGTCGGCTGTCCTGCTCGTTCTGCGAACTGTAGCATTCTGGGTCGTCTGCAGCAACAATAACAAGCCCGCCTCTAACACCAGTATAAGCCAAAGTCATTAACGCGTCTGCAGCCACGTTCAAGCCAACATGTTTCATGGCTGCAAGAGCCCTAACCCCACAGTTGGCAGCCCCACCAGCCACCTCAACGGCAACAATCTCGTTGACAGAATATTCCATGTAAACGCCAGCCTCCTTGGCTATGGCTGAAACCGTGTCGCCAATCTCAGAGGCGGGTGTTCCCGGATAAGTGGTGACTATTCCTATGCCCGACTCCAGTATCCCGCGGGCGATAGCTTCATTACCAAGCAATAGCACACGCTTTCCAGGTTCATCCTTCAACAATATGTGGGGGTCTGGCATTAGCGCCTTCTCCAACAGTTAGAAAACCCATTAGCCTTACGCTTTCAGATATAACTTTTGGTGAACTAAAAACGTTACAAACATGACAAAACAGAGAATAAAAGGGGGAATTAGCGCAACATAGCGCCCTATTTGCCCTTAAACATGGGTTTTCTCTTTTCAATGAAGGCTGAAACGCCCTCTTGTAGGTCTTCTGTTGAGGCTACAACGCCGAAACCTTCTCTTTCCAAGACGATTGCGGCGTCAAGGCTTATTTCCGCACCCTTATTTATCAAGGCTTTAGCCACTTTAAGAGCCACCGGAGCCTTTTGGGCGAGTTCTAGGGCGAATTGGTGAACTGTCTCCCTAAACTTGTCTTGTGGAACGACCATGTTCACAAGTCCAAGCTGCTCAGCAGTTTTAGCATCAATCATTTTTCCCGTGAAAATAAGCTCCTTAGCCTTTGTCGCGCCAATCAAGCGTGTTAACCTTTGGGTTCCACCCCACCCCGGAATCAAACCGATATTTATTTCCGTCTGCCCCATCCTAGCGTTTTCAGAAGCTATGCGAAGGTCGCATGCCATTGCAACTTCTAAGCCTCCGCCCAGCGCATAACCATTTATGGCGGCTATAACAGGCTTTTCAAGGTTTTCTAAGGCTGAGCAAAGCTTCTCACCCATCTGGGAGAGTTCCCGCGCTTTTAGGGCGTTCATTCCCTTCATGGCTTTTATGTCTGCACCAGCGGAGAACGCCTTCTCACCAGCACCAGTTAAAACGACAACCCGCACGCTTTCATCAGTCCCCACATCTTCAAGGGCTTGCAGAATTTCGCTAATTACTTCGGCGTTGAAGGCATTCAGCGCTTCGGGTCTATTTATTGTTATTGTAGCTATGCCATCACTTTTCTCGTATATAATGTACTTAAACTCCAATTAGGCTCACTCCTCTAGCTTATTTCTGCGTCCAGTCATAGAAACCTTTGCCGGATTTTCTGCCTAACAAGTTGGCTTTAACCATCTGCTTCAATCCCGGGTGTGGATGAAACTTTGGGTCAAGTTCTCTTTCAAGCACCTCTGCTATGGCCAGCGTTGTGTCAGCCCCTATATAGTCTAGAAGCATGAGGGGCCCCATAGGCCAGTTTAGTCCAAGCCTTATTGCCTTATCAATGTCATCTCTGTCTGCCACGCCTTCCCAGTATAGGGCTACGGCCTCGTTTAAGGCTGGTATTAATATTCGGTTAACAATAAAACCCGGACAATCCTTTTTGACCAAGACTGTTTCTTTCTGCATTTTGTGGGCTACATCCAAGACTGTCTGCACAGTCTCATCCGAGGTTTTGGCGCCCCTTATCACTTCCACAAGCTTCATCAGCTGCGGCGGGTTAAAAAAGTGCATTCCACAAACCTTTTCTGGACGCTTTGTGGCTGAGCCAAGCTCTGTTATGCTTATGGACGATGTGTTGGAAGCGATTATGGTGTGCGGCGGTGCCAACGCATCCACCTCACGGAAAGTTGCCTTCTTCAACTCTACATTCTCCGGGATAGCCTCAATAACAAGGTCGGCTTCTGAAACAGCCTCTTTAAGGTCCGTTGTTGGATGTATTCGCGCTAAAGTTTCGTTTAACTCCACCTCAGTTATCTGTCCCTTGCTAAGGAATTTTTGTAGGCTATTGCGAATCATGTTCATGCCGTTTTCCACAAACCTCTGCTCAATATCCCGCAGGTAAACCTCGTACTTGCCAACTTGGGCAACCACCTGTGCAATGCCATGCCCCATCAAACCAGCGCCTAAAACTGCTATCCTTTTAACTTCAACCAAACTTGTTCACCATCCAAGATAGAAGACTAAATTGTTAGGAACGCTGTTAAAAGATTTTCCAGCTTCCTTACATTTCCAAAGACATGCCCAGTGCTGTGTTGATGAAACTGTCAGCTATTTTTGGTTTTAAGCACTATGGCTGCGCTTAAGAGGATAAGTCCAACGCCCACGTAACGAATTGGAGAGATGTACTGTTGGAGAATCAGCACCGCCCAAAGATTATGCAGCAGAGGATCTAAAAGCAAAATTGTTCCCTCAGTCGTCGGCGGGACCTCACTTGGCTTTACATAATTTAATAGACCGTAAGGAAGAGCTGTGCTAAACGAGGCAAATAAGACTAATAGTGCCAGTTGATAAGAGTTTGGCAATATGAACCCTATCAAACCAGTATTTCTCGTAAAGACACTTAGAATCATTCCTAAAAGCAGTGCGGATGGCGCAGCAAACAGAAAAGTGTTGAATAATCCTTGAAGGGGCGTGTAATCTGCTTTTCTCATCCTTTTTACATAAAGGTAGACGGAGTAGAAGAAGCCGCCAAGCAAGGCGAATCCCAAGCCGCCAATGTTAAGGTTTGGAAGAGGTTCAGTAGCCACTCCACTTACAAGAAAGACTCCGGCGACTCCCATTACTATTGCCATAACCTTTCTTGAAGTCATCTTCTCTTTTCCAGAAACTGTAGCTAAAATTGCCGTGAAGAAGGGCTGCGTGTAAATTAGAGCCGTAGCGACTGCTATGGGGCAGCCAAACACGATTGAGGATAAACCTGAAAGTAGAAAGCCCGAAAAAACAAATCCGGTTAAGGCGAAGTATTGCAGATCCTCCTTTTTAAGTTTAGGTCTTCCCTTGAGCAGCGCGAAGATTAGCGGGAGAGCCAGCGTTATGCGGGAGAAAGCTTGCTGTAGGCTAGAGACTCCAGCGTTTTTAAGAAACGTTGAGAAGACGAGGATGAAGCTAAAGCAGAAGCATACTAGGATCAATAGGGCATGGCTTTTTGTGAAGCTCACTTAGGCTTTTCTCCGCATTGGCAAAGCGCTGCAGAACCTTTCCTAATAGGATTTTGGCAGTCCTAAGACGTGTTGCCCTATGAAGGCTAAAGCCATTTGATGCGTAACCGGAGCAAGCCTTATGAGGTTTATTTCCCGCCACCACCTTTCCACGTCATACTCCACAGCATAACCGTACCCGCCGAAAGTCTGCATTGCGTGGTAAACAGCCTCAGTCCCAGCTTCAACGGCCGCCACCTTTGCCATGTTTGCTTCCGCCCCACATTCTTGTCCACGGTCATAGAGCCATGCAGCCTTATAGTTTAGGAGCCTTGCAGCCTCAATTTTTGCTTTGGCTTCAGCCAGCGGGAACTGTATAGCTTGGTGCGCCCCTATAGGCGAGTCGAAAACCCTTCTTTCTTTTGCATATTCAACAGCCTTTTTGATGGCTAATAGTCCTAAGCCACATGCAGCCGCTGAAAAAGACATGCGCTCTGGATTAAGCGTGTCCAAAAGCAAGTACCAGCCCTTCTCTGGTTCACCTAAAACATTTTCTCTGGGAACTCTTAAGTCGCTTATGTAAACTTCAAAGGTTTTTGAATAGTTTATTCCATGCTTTTCGATTGGGATTATTTCAATGGCAGGGTTTGGCAAGTCTACAAGGAACAAAGTTAAGCCCAAAGTCCTTTTTGGAGCTTTGTCAACTGGTGTTGTCCTAGTAACCAAGAGCATTCCCTTAGCTCTGTCCGCTCCAGAAATGAAGATTTTCTGACCATTGATTACGTATTCGCCGTCTTGCTTAACAGCCATGGTTTTAATGTTTAGGGTGTTTGTTCCGGCGTCGGGTTCTGTTAGGGCTAGGCAAAACTCAATCCCCTTTGCAATTTTTGGCAAGTACTTTTCTTTTTGTGCTTCGTTGCCGTGCTTCACTATGGATAAGCCGCCAAAAACGGCTGAAAGGCACAGAAACCATTCTCCGGCAAGACCACAGCCTTCTGAAACAAGGGTTTCCATGGCCAACAGCATTTCGAACATGCCCATTCCGCTTCCGCCATACTTTTCCGGGATAACTATGCCGGGGAAACCCGCGTCAACAAGGCTTTTCCAGAAGTCTTCTGGAAACTCGTGTTTTCGATCTTTTTCCCGCCAATATTCTGGACCATAATCGCGGGCAATTTCGGTGGCTGTTTCAACTATCATTTTCTGTTCGGGTGTTAATTCAAAATCCATGACGACCACAACCAGTCTCACATTTCCTAAAAGTCGCTATAAAATGCTTTCCTAAGGAAAGCACAAAACAGATTGGAAAAGAGGAGCGAATGCCTATTTGGTCTGGGCGGGTCTTGGTATGTAAATTCCGTGAGGGTCTATAGCCCTCAAAATGGCTAATTCCTCATATGTTGGCGGCTCTGTTGTTGGCACATGCTCCGGTATAATCAAGTCGAATCCTGTGTTTTCCATAATCTCCTGCAAAGTCACGCCCGGATGAATTGTTGCAAGCCTAATCCGCTTTGTCTCCGAGTCAAAATCCATCTGACAGAGGTTTGTAACCACAAGGGACGGCCCACCGCCCAGCAAGCCAGCCTTTTCTCTAGCTCCAGGCCCATCCAAGTAGCCAGGACTTGTTAGGTAGTCGAGTTTCTTCACCATCTTCCGCTTTTCATGGGTCATTATTATGACGATGCGTTTCGCCGATGAGACTATGTCGTTTCCGCCGCCGCTTCCGGGAAGTCGCACGGTCGGATGTTCGAAGTCGCCTATGTATGTGGTGTTTATGTTTCCATGCTCGTCTATTTGGGCGGCTCCGACGAAGCCCACGTCAACGTGTCCGCCTTGCAGAAGCAGCCCCAACGTTTCGATTAAGCCTATGGCTGCTGAAGCCCTATAACCAAGTCTAGAGTCGGCTATTGATAGGGCTATGTCTATGGCGTTGGAGTCTATAAAACCAGCCTCATAAACTATTTTGGCTTTAGGCGCATGGGTCCTTTTCGCAAGCATTGCGGCAATCATGGGCAAGCCTGTTCCAACAAAAACCACTTCGCCATTCTTTATGGCTCTGGCACCGCAAACCGCCATAAGCTCGAGAGTTGTGAACTCGCCCGGTTTCGCATAATTCTTCTTTTCCATAAGGCGTTTCACCTCTCTAGTATGGGAAGGGTTTTTT
>JAVZOA010000019.1:0-12815 GCA_038882535.1 Bathyarchaeia archaeon
ATGGGTCTTTGTCGGCTGTGTCTAGGGCGTCTGCAAGTTCCTCCATTAAAACGTCGTTGAAGGCGTTCAACCTATGCGGTCTGTTTAGGATCATCCACAGAACGCTGTCTTCCCTCTCAATTTTTATGGTTTCATACGCTTTGCTCATAATTTCACCAAACCACGTTTTATGGAATAGCCTATATTACTTTTGGGAGATTTAGAACTTTCTTAGGAGATACTTAAGCACTGTCAGCTTTTGTATCTCGCTTGTGCCCTCGTAAATCTCGGTTATTTTTGCGTCTCTGTGGTATCTTTCAACACGGTATTCGCCCAAATAACCATAACCGCCTAATGTTTGGATGGCGAAGTCTGTGGCTTCCATTGCTACACGGCTTGCGTACTGTTTTGCCATGGCTGTTGCCATAGGGTCCATTTTCCCGACGTCTATGAGCCAAGCAGCCTTGTAGGTTAGAAGCCTTGCAGCCTCTATTTTTGTGGCTAACTCCGCCAATGTGCAGCCTATAGCTTCATGCTGGATTATAGGTTGTCCGAAGGCTTCCCTTTGTTTTGAGTATTTGAAGGCTATTTCCCATGCTCCTTGGGCCATGCCAACGGCTTGGGCTGCCACACCAACCCTTGTTTTGTCGAAGAACTCCATGGAGTGGTAGAAGCCTCTGTTAAGCTCGCCTACAATATGCCAGTCAGTAACCTTAACATTGTCAAAGCGCACCTCACCAGTTACGGAACACCGTATTCCCATCTTGTTATGAAGCTTTGTTGTTTCCAGCCCAGGGGTTTCCCTATCAACAATAAAGAGGGTTTCGCCGCGATATGTTGGCCTAACCTTTGTGTCTGTCTGAGTTAAGACGACTATGAAGTCGGCTATTGTGGCGTTTGTTATGAAGGTTTTTGTGCCGTTAATCCACCACTCGTTTCCGTACTTTGTGGCTGTTGTCTCCATGCGGGTTATATCGCTTCCGCTGACGTTTGGCTCTGTGAAGGCTGCAGCAGAGATATAGTCGCCTTTGCAGATTGGCGGGAGATACTTCTCCTTCTGCTCCTTACTGCCATAAGCTAGTATCAGTTCGCTGCCGAAGTTTCCGCTTGAAATAGCAACGCCAAGCGACGAGTCCGCCCTGCACATTTCCTCTATTACAAGGCATGTTTCCAGAAGCCCATATCCTTGGCCGCCATACTCTTGGGGGAAGAACATGCTTGTAAAGCCTAGTTTGGCGGCTTTCTTGTAAAGTTCCATGGGAAATTCTTCTTTTCTATCAAGTTCCAAGGCTAGTTCTGGCTTAAACTCCTTATCGCAGAACTCTCTAACAGCGCTTTTTATTCCAATCTGCTCCTCTGTTAATTCAAACTTCATTTAGTAGAACCCCCTTCCAGTTTTCTTACCAAGCCAGCCCTTACTAACATACTCCTCTAGCAGCGGACAAGGCTTATACATTTCCATGTTGTATTTGGCGTAAAGCGCTTTCAACTTGTTGACAATGACGTCTATGCCCGTTCTATCCGCATACTCGCATGGACCAGAAGGCCAATAAGTGCCAAGCTTCATTCCGGCGTCTATGTCTGCTGGTGTTGCTGCGCCTTCGTGTATTAGCCATGCAGCCTCGTTTACAGCTACAGCCCAAGACCTTTCAACATCGTATTCTTCCATCAAGTTGAAGGGTATTCTTGGTCTTCCCTTAGTCCAGTCGTAGAAGCCGACGCCTGTTTTCTGTCCAAGCTTCTTCTCTTTGACGAGGGGTTCTATGACTTCTGCGCATGGTTTAAAGCGCTCGCCATAGGCTTCGTAAAGGATTTTTCCAACTTCATAGGCTATGTCAAGCCCAACGAAGTCTGCCAGTTCAAACCACCCCATTGGGAAGCCGCCGCTATATTTGACTGAGGCGTCTATGCCCTCCTTTGTTGCTTCGCCGCGGTGGTAAGCCCAGAAAGCCTCGTTGAAAACTGCTCCGAGAACACGGTTGACTATGAAGCCCCGCACATCTTTTTTAACAACCACAGGGGTTTTTCCAAGTTTTTTGGCTAGCTCCACAAGGGTGTCTAGCGTCTCTTGACTTGTTTTTTCGCCTTTAATGACCTCTACTAGAGCCATCATTTGCGGTGGATTGAAGAAGTGCATCCCAGCCACTTTTTCTGGGCGTTTTGTGGCGTTCCCCATTTCCGTTATGCTTAATGTCGAGGTGTTAGATGCTAAAATTGCAGGTGGCGGCGCAATGCTGTCAAGTTTTGCGAAAACCTGCTTTTTAAGCTCTATATTTTCTGGGACCGCCTCTATGGCGATGTCTATGTCTTTGGCTGCCTCCTCATAACTTGTTGTCGTCCTTATTCTTGAGAGGGCAGCATCTGCGTCCTCCTGCTTAATTCTCCTCTTTTCGGCAAACTTGCCTAGGCTCCACCTGATTTTCTCCATGCCCTTTTGCAATAGTTCGTCGCTGATGTCCACCATTGCCACTTCGATGCCGCTCATCGCCAAAAGCTGTGTTATTCCATGCCCCATTGCTCCAGAACCAATTACAGCGGCTTTCTTCAATTTTTCAACCAAACAAATCCTCTCCCAATATAGAGTAAAATGAATAGATGGCATGTGTAATAAAACTTTTGAGAATCAGCCAACAACCGTCAAGAAAAATAGGGGAGAGAAACGGCTATTTCATTAAGAAGTTGACGATGGTCAGCTTTTGGATTTCGCTTGTGCCTTCGTAAATTTCAGTTATTTTTGCGCATCTATGGAAGCGTTCCACGTGGTAGTCTGCCAAATAGCCGTAACCACCAAATATTTGGATGGCGTCGTCTGTGACTTCCATGGCCACGCGGCTTGCATAGGCCTTAGCCATTGAAGTTGCTGCTGGGCTGGGTTTTTCATGGTCGTATATCCAAGCCGCCTTATACGTAAGCAGACGGGCGGTTTCAATCTTCATAGCCATTTCAGCCAGCTTAAAGGACACGCCTTGGAAATTGATTATGGGTTGCCCGAACTGTTTGCGAGTTTTGGCATAGTTTAGGGCTTTTTCAAAGGCGCCTTGGGCTATGCCGACGGCTTGGGCAGCCACTGTTATGCGGGTTCCATCAAAAAGTTCAAGCGCATAATAAAAGCCCCTATTTAGTTCGCCCACAAGATTGTTTGCGGGCACGCGGAGGTCGCTTAAAGCTAGTGAACCGGTAACACATGGTCTTATGCCCATCTTGCCTTGAAGTTTTGTTGCCTCCAAGCCGGGCATGCCCTTTTCTGCCAAGAAGAGGCTTTGCCCACGGTGGGACGGGGTCGCGTTGGGGTCTGTTTGGCATAGGATTATGAAAGTGTCGGCTATTGGTGCATTTGTAATGAACTGTTTTGAGCCATTAATAACCCACTCGTCGCCCACTCTGACGGCTGTTGTGTCCATCTTGGTTATGTCGCTTCCGTGTTCCGGCTCGGTGAAAGCTGCAGCAGCAATTTTATCGCCCCTAGCCAGTGGTGGAACATACTTTTCCTTCTGCTCCTCCGTACCGTGCTTAAGCAAGACGTCCGGAACCATTAAGTTTCCGAGGGAGACAGCCACTCCCAACCCGGGGTCAACACGGCAGAACTCTTCAACGACTAAGCATTCTTCTAGAACTCCGTAGCCTTGCCCATCATACTCTTGGGGTATACGCATACCTGTGAAGCCAAGTTTAGCAGCTTTCCTATAAAGCTCCATCGGAAACTCTTCTTTCTGGTCATATTCTAGGGCTAGTTCTGGTGTGAACTCTTTTTCTGCGAATTCGCGGGCAGCCCGTTTAATCTCCATTTGCTCTTCGGTTAGTTTAAAGTCCATGCCGGCTCCTCCATGCTAAACTATGCTTTTTGAGCTTTTAACTCGCTGATTTTGTTTTTCAGCACTGGCACAACCTTGAACAAGTCTTCAACAACACCGTAATCTGAAAAGCTGAATATCGGTGCCTTCGGGTCTTTGTTCACAGCTATTATCAAGTCAGAGTTTTTCATTCCTAAGACGTGTTGGAAGGCTCCGCTTATGCCTAGGGCTATGTAAAGCTTTGGCTTAACTGTTTTTCCAGAAGTTCCCACCTGCCGATCGCTTGGAAGCCAACCCTTATCAACAATTGGACGCGAACACGCTAGAACTCCGCCAAGGGTTTTTGCCAACTCTTCAACCAATGGTATGTTACTCTGGTCTTTAATGCCTCTTCCAATGCCTACAAGCACTTCTGCGGCTGTTATGTCAACGCCTCCGGGCGGTGGCAAAACATATTCCAAGAACCGTTTGGTGGCTATTTCCTCTGTTAGGGGTGATGGAACTTCAACTATTTGCCCGTTTAGTGGTGCGGGCGGTTTCTGCGCTTGGAAGGCTGCTTGGCGTACCGTGACCATGTAACTTTCAGCCTTGCGGAGCGTCGCCTTAACGTTTACTTTGCCGCCGTACATTTGCCTCGTAATGGTTAATGTGTCGCCTTCAAAAGCCACGTCTATGCAGTCTGTCGCCAACGGAATATTTAGGGCTACCGCAAGTCTAGGAGCAAGTTCAACACCATAAGATGTGTGCCCAATAATTGTCAGAAGGGGCTTATGCTCCTTGATTAGATGAGAAAGAACCTTTTGGTAGGCTTCGGAGTTGAAGTTTTCGAGCTTTTCATCCTCAACAAGCAGAACTTTTTTGGCATGCTCAGCCAAGTTTTTGGCGTGTTCACCAACATTCTTGCCCAGAATAACAGCCACCGGCTCAGCGTTTGTTTTCTCAGCTAGTTCTCTGGCTTTCGTCAGCATTTCAAAGGTTATATCTCTTAATTGTCCTTGCCTATGCTCAGCTAACACAAAAATTTCAGTCATATCCTAAATCAGCCCCCTAGACTTTAAGATTTCAACAATTTTTGTGGCTATTTCGTCTGGGCTTCCCTTGAGGAACTCCGCCTGCTTCTCAACTGGTGGAACATAGAGCCTATCTATTCTAAGCCATGAGCCAGCCTCGCCAACGTCGTTTTCGCTCAAGCCTATGTCCGCCAACCCCATAACTCTGACCTCTTTCTGCATAGCCTTGCGAATTCCCATAATGGAGACGTAACGCGGCTCATTAATGCCCGTTTGAACAGCGAAAAGCGCTGGCAACTTAACTTCTAAGCGTTCTTCTAAGCCGCCCTCCAACTCTCGGTTAACAATGGCTTTCCCGTTGCTAAACTCAATCTTCTTAACCATAGTGGCATGTGGAATGCCAAGCAACTCGGCTAAGACGGGACCAACAACAGCACTCCCATCATCACCAGCTTGTGCTCCTGTGAGGATAAAATCAAAGTGGAGATTTTTGATAACGTTGTAAAGGATTTTTGCGGTTGCATAGGCGTCTGAGCCGGCGAACTTTGGGTCTGTAAGGCGTATAGCCTTGTCGGCGCCTCTGGCGAGACATTTTCGAAGTGTGCTTTCAGAGTCTTCTGGTCCAACCGTTATGGCTGTTACTGTTCCGCCGAACTTCTCTTTTATACGTACAGCCTCCTCCAAGGCGTAGTCGTCCCACTCGTTAATGTCAAAGACCAAACCAGCCTTTTCTATACCCTTTCCAGTCGCGTCAATTTTAAGTTCCGCTTCTGCTGTCTCCGGAACATGCTTAACACAAACAATAATGTCCAACGGCATTCTCTCCTACCGGTTTTGAATTTTGTTGTTACATCTGTTTTCATATATTTTTTGCCGCCTTCACCATGCTAATTTAATGTTAAACTCCGCCTTATCCAGCAAAGTCTTTATCAAACGAAAACTTTAATGGAAACGGAAAAGACATGAAGAAAGAGACCGACTGGATAACAGTACTAATCCATTGCAGAGACAACGTGAAAAAGCGGATAACCCCGCTTTTGGAAGCTGCTCGCGGACAACAGCAGCCAAGCCTCGGCATTGGAGCTGGAGGCGACCCAATAAAACAGATCGACATGGAAGCTGAAAAAGCCATCGTGGAAACCCTTGTTAGGCAGGGCATATCATTCACCTTGATAAGCGAAGAGTCTGGCTTAAGAGAATATGGCGAAAATCCAAACGAAAATTATGTAATAGCAGACCCAATAGATGGGACAACAAACCTAACAAGGGGCATACCATTCTACGCAACATCCATAGCAGTGTCCACAAAACCGAAGCTAAACACGATTCACACCGCATTGGTGGCAGACCTCTTCCACGGCACAACATACACAGCGGAAAAGGGTAAAGGAGCATACCGCAACGACGAGAAAATAGCCCCTTCAAAACAGATAAGCTTGGAAGATGCAGTGATAGGCATAGACCTAAACACCTACAAGGCGCATGAAATTGCCCCACGCCTAACAAGTCTCATTGAAAAAACAAAGCATATACGCCACCTAGGAGCCAACGCCCTAGAGTTATGCTATGTGGCTGATGGCACGACAGACGCCTTCATAGACATCCGCGGAAAACTCAGAACAACAGACACAGCAGCTGCGTGGCTAATAATAAAGGAGGCTGGAGCACTACTAACAACGCCAGACGGAAAGCCTTTAAACGCCAAACTAGACCCAAAGGAAAAGCTAACCTTTGTGGCTTCCGCCAACCAGCAAATTCACGAGAAAATTTTAAGCCTAATTAAAAGGGTTGAAGAGTAGCTGATGATAACGCCTTTAATGCCTCACCCCGCAGCCCTCGTAAAGACAAGGGAAACTAGAATTTTGGTCGTGGCGGATTTGCACATAGGGTGGGAAATAGCCCTATCAGAAAAGGGCATCCATGTTCCAACTCAAATGCCAAAACTCTTGCAAAAGCTAAAAACTCTCGTAGGCCTGTATAAGCCTGAAAAACTTCTAATAATAGGCGATGTCAAACATACGGTGGCAACAGCAGAAATAGGCGAATGGCACGACGTCCCAGACTTCTTCACAGAATTAAAAACACTCGTCCAAGAAATACAAGTAATTCGGGGAAACCACGACGGAAACCTTGACCCACTACTTCCAGAAGGCATAAGAACTCTACCATCATCTGGAACCATCATAGAGGATGTGGGGTTTTTCCACGGCCACCGTTGGCCATCACCAGCGCTTTTAAAGTGCAAAACCCTTGTAATGGGACACGTGCACCCAGTCGTGGGCTTTCGTGACCCTGCCGGTTTTAGAATAACAAGGCAAGTTTGGGTTAAGGCAAACTGCAACAAGGAAAAGCTGACAAGAATTTTGCTGGAAAAGAATAAAATAAAAATTGAAAACAGCCCACAAGAAACATCACTTAAACATTATGGTATTAAGCCCAAAACTTCCCAGCTTTTCATAATGCCGTCCTTCAACGAATATTTGGGAGGAAAACCGTTAAACGAGAAAAACTCTGGTGAAAGAGCAAGAGGCGAGAAAATTGTTGGACCAATATTGAGAACGGGTGCTGTTGACTTAGAAAATGCTGAAATATATCTTCTAGACGGAACATTTCTTGGAACTTTAAGCCAGCTTAAAGCATTAGCATAGCGCAAAGATTTTATAGACTGAAGTTTTCCACACTAAACTAGGTGAAAAGATGCCTTCTGAAGAAGATTTCCCAGAATGGTTTAGAAGGAGACGCTATCCATTCTTCAGAAGCTGGTTCTTCGAAGACATAGACAGAATGTTCAGAGAAATGGAGAAATGGATGGAAGAAGAATTCAAAGAATTCACATCAAGAATTCCAAGGGACTATGTTAGGGAGCGCAAACTACCAAACGGCTCAACAATAAAGGAGTGGGGACCCTTCGTTTACGGCTACAGCATAAAAATAGGACCGGACGGCAAACCCGAAATCCAAGAGTTTGGAAATGTCAAGCCAACGCGCCTTGGACCAAAAGTCAAAGAGGAACGCGAGCCACTAGTAGACATAGTTGAAACGGACAACGAAATCCATGTTGTAGCTGAACTGCCAGGTGTTGAGAAAGAGGATATTAAGCTTCACGGCACAGAAGACACACTAACAATAAGCGTTGACACACCCCAGCGGAAATATTATAAGGAGTTAACACTTCCAGCGAAGGTTAATGTGAAAGAGGCGAAAACCCAGTATAAAAATGGGGTTTTAGAGGTTACGCTTCCAAAGATAAAGGAAAAGAAACCTAAGGGCGAGCCCCTAAAAATCGAATAAAATAACTCACAGCAAGCGGCACGGTTAATTCCAAGCTTGTGCTTCTATGGGCGCGGACTCCGAAAGTGATATTCTGAATGTTATCTGCAAAGAGGTTAAGGCAGAGGGCAAGTTAACGGGGAAAAATCTCACTAAGCTTTATGAGGCGTTTGGACAACGGTTCACAAAGGCGTTTGAAGCCCTAAAGGAAAATAGGGTGAAAAAGTACACTTTCAAGCCCAGCGGAAGAGTCGTTTGGGTGGTTGTTGGCAAAGAACGTGACTATCTGATAATGCCGGACGCTGAGTTCTGCTCGTGCGACGACTTTTATTTCCGAGTTCTGGACAGAAAAATCCACCTATGCTATCATTTAATAGCCCAAAAAATAGCCAGCATCCTAGAATGGTACGAGAAAATAGAGGAACACGACGAATTATACGAGCCATTAATGATGGAATGGAAGAAACCAACTCCTTAAATACCACAACTTAGAATTAGGAAACGTGTAAAAGGGATTCGCTATGGCCTTGGATATTGGGGCATACTTTGAGACCCTAAAATATGTGCTGATGACGGCAGCATTCGTCGTTCTAGTCCTAATATTTCTCTACATATTCTACGGCAGAGAAGAGAAGAAAAGCTGAACCCTTAAAGCAGCCTTTCTCAACTTCTCTTTCGCCATAATATAAAGAGTAATAAAATACTTAAAATTCCAAGAATTATGGCAAACAATGCAAGCCATGTAGCTCCTGGACCGGCGCCAAAAACAATGGGAATAGGTCCTATAAGTATGAAACCGCCAAAGCTTCCTATGCCCTCGCCAAATAGCAATGCGGCAACCACCGTTATTATGATGCCTACCAAAATTATAAAAAAGCCTATAAAGAAAAGCATAATAAAGCGCCTAATCCACTCGTTTTCTACGCGTTCTCCGCTTTCGTCTTCTTTAGACGCCATTTAGTTTCACCTACCTGCCCAAAAAATAAAGCATGATGAAAACTATGAAGAGAAGTGCTGTAAGTGCTATTGAAAGCCACAATACAGTCTTAATGGATTCTCTGTCACTGCCAAAAACTATTGGGAAAGGCCCAATGATTAATGCTCCGCCTCCCCGCACTTTTCCACGTTTTACGCTTGAGAGAAAAAGCAGAAAAAAAGCTGCAATAACAATTATGATACCTATGAAAATTATGATTATGCCCAACTCGTAAATCAAACCAACATCCAGCGTCAAAGCCATTCTCATCCCAATTTACGCCTTAACATTTCAAACTTTTAAGCATTCTTAAACACCAAAGGGAAGAGAATAAACCAGTAGGGCTGTTGCAAAAGTCGCTATGAATGATGGAATCACATACTTGTAAACCCTTCCCAGAGGACTCTTGAAATAGTCAGCTGTAAACGTAAAACAAAGATGAGTGGGCGAAATAGTATATCCGAGATAAGCACTGATATACAAAAGCGCAGCAGTTTTTGCCGAAAAAGTTAGAACACTGGTTAAAATTGGCACACTTATAGCTATTGCTCCATGAGGGGAGCCTGTGAGAAAACCCAAAACCGCGGGTATAACTGTCAACAGCAGTGTGATGTCTACGCTTCCGTTGGCTACAAATTGTTTAAAAACATCTGAAACTCCGGCAGCACCCATCACGTTTCTAAGTAGAAAAGCCCCATAAACAGCAAAAGTCACCCCGTAAATCCCCCAGCCTCTAAGCGGCTTCACCAACATTTTGCTATTTAAACGGGAAATTACGGCTAAAACCACCAAGCCGATGAAAGTCGCTACTAGAACATCAAAACCTTGCTTAGACAAGCCGTAACTCAACGCGCTCAAAAAAACAGCTACAACAATAGTGGCTACTATAGGAGAGAATGAAATAAGGAACCGCTTAAACTCCAAACTAGCTTTATCCGCTGCCTTTTCAGATTTTTTTCCATCCTTTACGTTTGGAACATTCCAGAAACCCACCAAAAATCCGACAACAACCATCACAATAACTGTTGGAATTTGGAACAAAATAATTGAAAATAACGTTACTCCTGTTAAAGCAGCCGTAACTATAAGCACTTGGCCTAAGGGATAAACAGGGAAAATTGTATGCCTAAACCACAAATTCACATAAGCTTTCCTCTCCGGCTTCAACTTCAGCTTCTCCCCCTCCGAATCCACTATAGGTGCTGACATCAGCGCCCCACCGGCCACCGGAAGAAAACCTATCACGGCTGGAAGCACACTTAGGACAATTTTTGGATTCTTAACCAGCCGGCTCAGGCTCCTGCTTAATTTTGTTATTTCCCCTGTCTCTTTATAGAGTTGGCTCAACCACATTATGCCAAAAGTCGCAAGGATAACAGATATTGCTAGAAGCCCCTCACTTTTCAAAGGGTCAACAGTCGCATACGCTATGCTTGGAATGCCCCACCAATCCAGCGAAAGCAAAGCCAAAAGAAAGGCAGTTGCGTTTAAAGTTATCCCTAAATTAACACGCCTATAAAGCAGCACACCAAGGAAACAAAAGGAAACCCCCACGGCAATCAAAGGATCAAGCAGTCCCAAGCCAAGGCATCCCTTCAACGCTTAAAAACCAAAATATACGTCAAACACTTAATCCTTTCCATAAAACACTGCACGAGGCGCAACCACATGAAGAGAAAGGCTTTCATCTCCGGCCCAATCCAAGGCATGGAAACAAAACAATCCTACAGAGGGACCATAAGGCGCATCTGTATTCACTGTGGATACGAGCCAGTTGACCCATGGCAACGTGAAAAAATAATCTACAAAGGTATAGAACACAATTGGTGGGAAAAAGTGCCGGCAGCAGACTTCATTAAAAGAGATTTGGAAGACATAGAGAAATGTGACGTTTTAATCGCCTACATGCCCAGACTCTCTGCTGGAACATGCATGGAACTCTTCTACGCAAAAATGAAAGGAAAGAAAACCATATGTATATGCAAAATCAGAAACCCAAGCCCGTGGATAATCACCCACTCAGACATAATCCTCGAAAAGATCAAAGAACTTGAACCAGCATTGAAAGCTATAACTCTCACCTATACAGCTTTTGAAGGAGTTAAACCTTCGAGGCAGCCCTCAGCCTAGCCGACCTAGCCCTAGGATTTCCAGAAATCTCCTTTTTAGACGGCCGAACAGGCTTTTTCGTCAAAATTTTTACAACACCCTCTTTAGCCTTTTCTTTCAGAAAATTTTTGACAATACGATCTTCCAAAGAATGAAAAGAGATAACCACAAGTTTGCCTCCCTTATCCATTATGTCAACAGCTTGAGGTAGAGCCCTCTCTAAATTTTCCAACTCATTGTTTACGGCTATTCTCAAAGCTTGAAAGGTTTTAGTGGCAAAATGGATTCGCCCCCTATGATACCATGAGGGGGTCGCCCTCTCAACAGCCATAACCAAATCCACAGTCGTCCTCAAAGGTCTGGAACGAGCGATTTCCCCAGCAATTCTTCGCGCAAACCTCTCCTGCCCATAAACCCTCAAAACCCTCTCAATATCTTTTACATTCCAAAAATTCACTATAGCCTCAGCGGTTAATGGATTCTCTGGGTTATACCGCATGTCAAGAGGCTCGTTCCGAAGAAAAGAAAACCCTCGACGGCTTTCCTCTAAATGCCAACTTGACAAACCTAAATCAAACAAAACCCCAGAAACACGTTTAAAGGCATACTTCTCAACGATATCATTTAAGTTCGCAAAGTTACCGCAAACAAGAACCAACCGCCTTCCATAATCTGTACCTTCAACCTTCCGCTTAAGCCCCTCCAAAATTATAGGGTCAGCATCCAGCCCCAAAACCATGCCAGAAGGCTTAGTACGCTCCAAAATAGCCATAGCGTGACCGCCTTCACCCACTGTGCAATCAACAAAATTCTCATTGGCTTTAGGGTCGAGAAAACGAACAACATAGTCGCTCATAACAGGAACATGCATATGAACACTCCCTTAATAAACAGTCCGCAGCATTGTTTATAAATGAAACATGGTGCTCCGGCCGGGATTTGAACCCGGGTCCGCGGCTCGAGAGGCCGCTATACTTGACCGGACTATACTACCGGAGCCTTCACCGAAATAATATCAAGGGAGGCTGTATTAATTTGCTTTCCCCTTATCCTTTTCTTCTTTCCCCTTAAGTTTTAGTTCTTCGATTGCGTGTGCTTTTTGGAGTTGTTTCATGTACCATGCCCTTTCTCTTGCGTAGTGAATGCTTAGGGCTATGCCTAAAATTAGGAGCACCATGCCTGCTAGTGTTAGGGATAAGCCTAAAAGACTATAGGGGTGGGATGTTAAATGGTATGGTATTATCAGGAACCATTCTGGGTTTTCGACTGTTATGACGGTTTCTAGGAGCCCTCCGACGAAGAGTATTGAGCCTATTATGGTTATTAGGTATCCTATTGTCTCATTATGCCTTGATTCTTCAGCCTTTTCATGGAGGTATTCGCTGAAAAGCATTAATTTCACGATTTGTGACGTGGAACAGATGGCTATAAATGTTATTTTAGATTCCGAATTCTAGTACACTTTAACAGCTATCAGCGCTGGTTAAGGCTTAGAAAAGTCTATATGCGCAATTATAATTTAGTCGTTTACGTAATAGCTAAGTGGTCTGATGCCCTTCAAGGATGAGTGCCACCTCTGCGGAAGGGTTCTTCCATACAATTACCTTAGACGTTGTTGGAAGTGTGGCAGACTTTTCTGCATAGACTGTATGGTTCCAGAAGTGTCGACAGGAGACACTG
>JAVZOA010000020.1:0-12627 GCA_038882535.1 Bathyarchaeia archaeon
CATATGGTTTCAAGAACAAGCCTTTTCACAGGCGATAAACTCACACTCATACCCTCAATTGCCTATATTTTGAGGGTTCAGCATTTCAGACTTTCGCTTATCCAAACCTCGGGCTAGCTTAGAACAGATAATTTATAGAGAGCTCCACCAATAGAATAATTAGGGCTCGGGCTTGTCTGTGGAGAGGCTTTCAACCGGAGTGCCAGCCCTCGATAAGATGATTGCAGGCGGAATTCCAAGAGGCTTTTCTGTGGCTGTTACCGGAGAACCAGGCACTGGCAAGACTATTCTATGCATTCATTTTATAGCACAAGGCATAGTCGACGGCGACAAATGCATTTACGTGACAACGGAGGAAAGCCGCGAATCCATAATAAACCAAGCCAGCCAGTTCGGTTTCGACTTTTCGGCAGCCATAAAGGGCGGCAAACTGATATTGATTGATGCATTGATGGGGACGGAGGACCAGTGGACTATTAAGGCGTTAAGTGTTGAAGAGCTGGTAAACAAGGTTATTGAGGCAAAGAAGGCTCTGGGTTATGGGAGAGCCCGCCTAGTTATTGATTCACTTTCTGCTTTCTGGCTTGACAAACCAGCCATGGCGAGGCGCCACTCATACTTTGTAAAGAAGGTTCTTTCAAAATGGGGCTTCACAATCTTGGCAACTTCACAGTATGCTATAACAACTTCCGAGGCTTTCGGCTGGGGTGTTGAACACATAGCCGACGGCATAATAAGGTTTAGGCGTTTCGTTAGAAACGGTGTTTTGAGGCGCTATGTGCTTGTTGAAAAGATGAGGCAGACACCCCACAGCCTCCAAATGCATGAAATCACCATAGAGCATGGAAAAGGATTGGTAATTCTCGGACCAGTTGAAGAGCGAAAGGAAGACATAGCCCTTCCAAGAAAAGTGATGGAGAGAATACAAAAGGCAACGGAGAAGCGGGATGTCGAAACCCCAAAACATGGCGATTGAGCACTATTCAAGGGCTGAAGTGCAAAAGGAAATAGCTGAATTTTGCAGAGGAAGGTGGATGGCAGCTCACTGTATAGACGAATCTGGAAAACTAGTTTTCAGGCGTTATCTGGGCGGCAAACCAATGGCAATCAAAAGCAAAGAAGAATTCGCCATGCTTCTTCAAAGGCTGGGGAACAAGGCTAGAGTCTTCTACGCCACCGCAAACAAGTACCCTACAGTGGAGCACGTAGAAGACGTCGACCTTTCAAAGGTTTATCTTTGCACTCCAACATGGGACATTGACGGGACCCTTCAAAACTGGCGAGAAACAATAGCCGTGGCGAAGGAAATTCTCTCCATTTTGGAAAACGAGGGCGTAAAAAATTCCGTTTACGTTAAGTGGTCTGGAAACGGATGCCACATCCACATCCATGAGGAAGCCATATCAGAAGCGGTAATCAGCAAGGCTCATCCATTAGACTTTGCCTACGCCATAGTGGAGTACATAAACGCCAAGGCTGCGCCAAAAATAATTGAGAGCCTAGAAGCTGGAAACGTAAAGGTTGAAAACAGAATGGATGCCGGAAGGGTCTTCACATGCCCATTAAGTCTGCATCGCCAACTAGACGTGGTATGCGTCTGCCTAAAACCAAACGAGATTGATGAATTCTCTCCAGAATGGATAAAACCATCAAGCTTTAGGCATAACCAAACATGGCGAAACTTCCAAAAAGGAGAAGCCGACACGCTAGCCATAAAAGCCCACGAAACAATTGGAGGCCACCCAGCCCCATTGAGAAGGAGAAATCCCAAAAGTAAAAGACTGGACCAGCAGATAAATGAGTGGCTTCAAAAATTTTAGCGGTTCTTCCGGCTTTATGTTATGGGCTCTTTCTCATCATTAAGTCTAGAGTTGCCTACCAGATGTCTTGAAAATTGGGGACTGTTATGGATATGGCCGTATAAGAGCCCGTGGTAATAATTGCCACAAGGTTTAAGAAAAAAGCGGAGATTGATATAATATGGAGCCTTTGGAGAGAGGAGAAGTGAAACTTAAGGTTTTGTTTGTTGTTTTCTTGCTAGCTGTTTTCCTTGTTATAAGTACGAGTTCTATTCCGGAAACTGCCGCTCAGCAGCCTGTACAGCCTCCAGTAATCACGACGACAATGTATGTTGGCACTAGTGTTTTTGGTCCTCGTAGGGCCGATCCTGTTAGAGTTTATGATACTGGTAGCGGCGCGCTACTATTCAACGTTTATGACACGCTAATATTCTTTAAGGGTGAATTGTACTGGGAGTTTGAGCCTAGACTTGCAACAAACGTTCCAAGCAAAGCCGATGGCACAATTGTTGACGTAACGAAGACCGTCACTTCAACGGATGTTAATTTAGCTGATCCGACGGGCTCAACATGGAGTGATGGCTCCACATGCATTGGATGGGTTGACAGTCACACCAACGGTGAGTTGGACGAAATAGATGGCATGTACATGATTGAGTCAGACGGCTCATATAGGACTTGGCAGGTTCAAACCTTAACGGTTGGTCCGCCAGTTTCTGTCACGCTGATTAGGCAGAAGTGGATATTTCACATTAGAACACAAAGCTTAGATGAAAACCCTATACGCTTCGTTGACGAAGGCGGAAGCGTGGCAGATACTTTTGACGTATATGATGCCGAATATTCCCTTGAGCGCGGTCTAGTCCAGGACCAGCTTCCGATGTGGATGTTCTACAAACCCTTATTCGATCAAATGAACAGCGATTCCTTCGACAGCAACGTAACCCACCCAACAGCTATGGACTTAGCTCACTTGATAGACAACGCCATAGAGGTTGATGGCGACGACCTAATAATCAACCTTGGTATGCTCTTCCCAGAAATAGCCTTCAAGCAAATCCTAAGCCAGACATGGGGATCTATAGTAAGCAGGGAATTTTCAATAAGCATAGGATGCTGGAACGGAGACCTATATACAGACAGTGATGGAGACGGCTACCCAGACTGGTGGACAAGTGTTAGACGTATACTTAGATCGCCATATGACAAAATAGAAACTATACCAAGGCCTCCAGGCGTAACCTTCACAAACGGTTATCGCTATGTTGGAACAGGGCCGTATCGCGTAATAACCTTTGACGCAATAAACTACAAAATTGAATTAGCAAAGAACTCATACTACTGGGGCGGATGGGAGGGCAAACACCTAGAAAAAATAGTCATACTGTACATTACAGAGTGGACGAAGCGGCGTGAAACCTTCCTAAATGGTGAAGTAGACGTATGCGCAGTGCCAAGACAAGTAATGTTCGACCTTCTAGACCCAGAAACAGGCGAACCATGGAAACCGGGCATAATAACAATAAAGAGGATTAGCCCAGTCATAGAAATGTCTGCGCTACATTTCGAATTCACGCTATCTCCGGAAAGCCCATTCATAGCAAAGAGGAAGGATACAAGCGAGCCGCTGCCAAACTTCTTCAACAACACGCATGTTAGAAAGGCCTTCTGTTACGCCTTTGACCACAAGAAATACATAGACGAAGCATATTTCGGCGAGGCTGTATGCAGAAATAACATGCTAATCTATGGGCTTGTTCCAGACTACTACAACACAACAATCCCAGGGTACGACATAAACTCCACCAAAGCCATGGAGGAACTACAGGCAGTAGTGTTCCCAGATGGCAAAACGCTATATGAAACGGGCTTTACAGCAACATTGACTTACTACGTAGGAAGTGAAAGTGAAAGAAAAGCGTGTGAAATGATAAAAGCGTTCTTTCAAGACCTAGGACCACAGTTTGAAATACAAATCTATGCAAATGCTCCTTTTGGCGGATTCGTAGATGGGTCTTGGCCAACATGGATCGTAGGATGGCTTGTGGATTTTGCTGATGCAGACAACTTTGCAAGTGCATATATGTACAGTTGCGGAGACTTTGCCTATATCCAAAACTACACAGCATGGAACGGATGGACAACTAGGGGTCCGAAAACAGGTCTTACAAAGGACGAAATAATAGAAAAGGCCCTCAAAACACCAGACGGCCCGGAAAGGAAAATTCTATACGAAGACTTGCAATGGATATATTATCAAGATGCACCGTTTATACCTATTGCGCAACCATTAACCCGCAGATGGCAGTGGTACTGGGTTAAAGGCTGGTACTATAATCCATTACATCCCGGAGATTACTATTACTCGATTTATAAGGAAGGCACATGCTGGGCTGATGTAACAGGTCAAACAGCGGGCACACCAGACGGGGCGTGTAACATGAGAGACATAGGCTACGTCGCCCAACGCTTCGGAGCAAAAGCGCCAGAACCGGGAAAAACACCGACCTCAAAGTGGGTAGGCACATACGGAGTAGGCGGGCCAGATGTCTACGGAGACCGCAGGATCGACATGAGAGACATAGGCTACGCCTGCAAACACTTCGGACACACAGCACAACCATAAAAACTGGAACATTCATGAACCCTTCTTTCCCGCTGAGAAAGTTACTTTCTTTAATGGAAATGATGAATTTTGAGGTTAACTTATAAAGACCTATGCCAAAATATGATATTTCTACTTTAGAAAACGCAAATAAGTCAGTGTGCTTAAAGGTAAACGAAAACTGGGAAATGCTATGAAGATGGCTGTGCTTGTCTATGAGTATCCGCCGAAAATTGTTGGTGGTTTAGGCACTTATGCGGCTGAAATCACGCGGAAATTTGTCTTAATGGACCATGACGTTACTGTTTTCACGATGAATGATGATGAGGGAAGCCTTCCAACAAGGGAAATTTGGCGCGGCATTGAAATCCATCGTCCGTTGCATATTGACATTTCAGATTCGCTTCCAGACGTGGTAGCTGAAGATGTTAAGAAGTGGGGTAGGGGCATACAGCTCTTCTCAAAAATTCTCGTTTACAATTATTTGAGCGCTTCAAAGCTTGTTAACGAGCTGATTGGGAAGGAGAGCTTCAAATACGATGTTGTGGTTGCTCATGATTGGCTTTCAGTCATAGCTGGGATAACCGTAAAGAAGGAGACTGGTCTCCCACTGGTTTTTCATGTCCACTCAACTGAGAAGGGGCGAACCCTCGGAAACGGCTCAGAAGTTGTAAGCAACATTGAGCTTCGCGGAGCGCAAGCAGCCGACCTTGTCATCACGGTTTCATACGCTATGAAGGATGAGTTGATAAAGCTTGGTTTTCCACGGGACAAAATTGAGGTCTGCTATAACGGTGTTGACCCACAAAAGTACAACCCAGAAGATGTAAGCCCAGACCAGATAAGGCAGGTTAGGGAGTTTTACGGCATAAAGCCAGAAGACTCCATGATTCTTTTTCTTGGAAGACTTGTTGGAGTCAAGGGTGTTGACAAACTGGTTATGGCTATGCCCCACATACTACAGAAGATCCCAAATGCAAAACTCGTTATTGTTGGTTTAGGCGACTTGCAAGATTATCTGGTTAACCTTGTAAGGATGATGAAGCTTCAAGACGTTGTAAAATTTAACTTTGAATTCGTACCAGAAGAGGAGCGCATCCTCCACTATGCGGCGTGCGACGTGGCAGTGTTTCCAAGCCTATACGAGCCCTTTGGTATAGTTGCCCTTGAAGCCATGAGTATGGAACGTCCGGTGGTTGTCGGCGCCGCAGGCGTCAGTGGAATGAGGGAAATAGTGATACCGTGCGGAGAAGAGCAGTGCGGCTATCATATAAACCCGAACAATCCGGCAGACATAGCTTGGGGTGTTGTCAGCGCTTTGGAGAATCCGGAAAAGCGGAAATGGCTTGGAAAGAATGGGAGGCGCCGAGTTCTAAACGAGTTCACATGGGACAAGATAGCGGAAAGAACAATTGAACTTTATGAACGTGTAATAAAACGTTAATGCAGACTGGTGAGCCTTGGGCTTCTTAACCGCTGAGGCTAACATGCGAAAAAACGTCGCGAGGGAAGCCGCGACCCTACTCTATTTCGGATTAGAGAAGGAGTATAAGCAGGCGAAATTGAGGGCGGCTAAGACCCTAGGTGTCCACTTTTTGCCAACAAACATCGAAGTCGCTATAGAACTTGATAGAATAGCCGAGGGAAGCGAGGGCGCCGCCCGAACGGAGCGCCTCGCTAAGATGCGGAAGGAAGCCCTAAACTTAATGAAACTACTGGAGAAGTTTAGTCCAGTGCTTGTTGGAAGCGTTTGGCGGGGAACCATTTCCCGTGAAAGCGACATAGATATAATCGCTTACCACAACGAGCCGCATGAAATTTTAAGATTGTTAGAAAAGAAGTTCAAAGCGTTGGAGTACGGTTGGACTGCTGTAACAAAAAGGGGAAAACCAAAGAAAACCTTCCGCGTACTTATTGAATTGCCTAGCGGTGAAAAAGCCGAAATAACCGTTCGGGGCGTTGAGGATTTCGGCGTTAAAGAAATTTGCGAAATATACGGCGACACTATATCTGGGCTTACCATCCAAGAACTTAAAAAAGTGCTTGCAGAAAATCCCACAAAGAGGTTTGTTCCATTCTGAAAATGGCTTTTCTACTAGACGCTTAAATATCTGAGCTTCCAAAATATGAATTAGTAAAATTTGAAGGCATTCAATTGGAGCTTGATAAGGAAACCTTCAAAAGGTTATTCCCAAACCTCGCAAGGGAAATGGAATTCGACGAAAGCAAAGTTGCGGTAAGCTCAGTCAGAACAGATACTAAATCCGGAGAAAGGGCAGTGTCGCGAAACTTTGTCCACTATGACCCAGACGTTATAGATTTTCTCCGCCGATGCGACACGGCGGAGCAAGCAGAAGAAATAATAGCCTACATGGAGCGGAGGGGCGAAATAGGCGAGGAATACGCTGCAAAACTGAGAAAGCAGTTAAAAGAGAAAGGCGTCAGAAGCTTCGGACCCAAAAAAGAGGAAAACTACTATTTAAGACGCGCTGGAGTTGTAAAGTAGCACCTTTTAAACTTGCTCTGGCGGCACCCTATCAGGAGCATAACCTGTATAATACTTCAGTCTGTAATTTTGAAGTCTTTGAACCACGTGCGGGTAAAGTATTAACTCTTCAATTTCGATTTCTTCAGCTAACTTTGGGCTAATCTGCCCAATTCGTTCTATGAGAGATTGCAAGCTATTTTGGGAAGAGAAAGACGCCATAACTGATGGGTGGCAGCTCACTTTTGCATTCACCAAATTCTCTAATGCCTTAAGCTGCAACCTGAACCCTTCGGATTTGGCGCCTGTGAGTGATGCGAATTCCTCTTCATTACAGCCCTTAAGCGAAACCCTAACATGTATGAAGTTATATTTTACGAGGCTCTCCGCATAGTCTTCATCGTAGGCTATGAGGATGCCGTTTGTTTCAAGGATGAATCGACATCCCTTACCCTTGAGGTTTTCCAGTAACATGAACAAGTGCTGTTTCCCAATTGTTGGTTCTCCGCCGCTCAGCCTAAGCAGGTTAAGTTTGCATTTTCTGGCGAGGGAAACTAAGCTTTCAGCAACTTTTTTAGGCGTGTAAAATGTGCCAACATCATGGGGGCGGTTCATAACGATATCTGAAACCCAACAGAAACGGCAAAGCAAACCGCACCCAACACAGTCAGCTGTGACTATACCGCCGTACCATCTTGCGGGTCTTATGCGGTAATACTTTCTCTCCAGCCCCTCTGGACCAGTACGCGTAACCAGTTTTTCTATGGCTATGTGCCTCTTGACAGGGTCGTAGAATGTTACCAAACTAAATCAGCCTTTAACAGATGATTAAGGGCGAAGGCTAGTCTTAAATTGTTACCCTATACACTGATTTTGGTGATGTTGTTGAAATTTGGCGATGTCCTCAGCAACCGCGAAATTTCAAGAATTTTCGGTGTCTGCGCTCAGCGAGGGATAAGGTACAGCGGGAGCCTACAAGAGGGAATTAAGCATATTGTTTTGGTAACGGTTTTGCACAAGACGCCGGAAGAAAGCTTACGTAACCCATACAATGACCGTTTGGTTGGCGACATACTCTTCTACACTGGTGAGGGGCGTGTTGGAAACCAAAAAATGGAGAAAGGAAACCTTGCATTAAAAAGGCAGATGACGAAAGGCCATCCAATCTTTGTCTTCGAGAAGAAGGCGCCTGGTAAATACATGTTCCTGGGACAGTACAGTGTGTTATCAGTCCATGTGGAATTCCAGCCGGACATAAAGGGGCAAAAAAGAAAAGCGTTTCTTTATAAGCTCAAGAGAGTGTCTGCATCTGTTTCTTTTTCATTAAACGCTGTTGAAAAACCGGTCGTTTCTAAAAGTAAATAAATAGGTCTTTTGATATTAGAAAGCCAGACTTCAAGGATTAAGCGGCGGAGGAAAAAGCTTGAAAAGAAAAGCTATGGCTTTCGTAGTCTTGACGGCTACGCTGTTAATTTTCGTTTTAAACATGGTTTATGTAGGAGATGCTAAGGCGGATGGCCCTTCATACACTGTTGAGTGGGTTGATCACCAAGTAAAAATTCTCTATAACGGCTACATCCTCATAAACGACACGATAAAAGTGAATGGAAATATGCAAAACGGCATCCTTATTGGTTTTCCATACAAGTATGCATCTTATGTTCTCCGCTACATAGCCTACAACACCGCCAATTTCACTCAGCGATATATTGTTGTCAGCGGTGTGCCATTAGATAATCGTATGGGCTTTCACGGCTTCAAGGTCACCTTAAACCCGCAGCCAGAAAATGGAGTTTTCAGCGTCATTTTTGTGCTTTCAAACAGCCTTCTTAGGCAGAACCCGCAAAACACAACTCTTTATACCTTAGATTTTCCAGCTTATCCAAGCCTCACAGCAGATGCATCTTCATGTAATGCTTCAGTTGTTCTGCCCCCAAATGCAAAATTTGTAAGTGGCACAGGCACGGTTAATGCAACAAACTATTCAGTGAAAAAGACGCTGCCACAATTTACATATGAGCCGGCAAATTTGACTTTCCAATTAACCACGGGTGATATACAGCTATTCACCGTGATGGAGTTTAAACGCGAAATTAATATTGGCAGCACGGGTGAAATCATGGTTTCAGACAGCTATTACATAAAGAATGAATCGCCACAGCAAATGACCTCTGTTAAGGTAGCTGTTCCACAGAACGCTTCAAGTGTTTGGGTTGAAGATGAGTTTGGTAGGAAAGGCAAAATAACGCTAGACACTAGGACAGGCATGTATACGGTAAGCTTATCCCTACCCGTTGAAAGCGGCAAATCAACAAGGTTCATTGTAAAGTACAACTTGCCAAAAAACATGAGTTTTACATTTTTCCAAGAAATAAACTACTACATTGAAAAAGCGTCTATAATTATCACTTTGCCCGAGGGCGCCAAAATCACAAGTTTACGCTATGAAAGCGCTTTGCCCATCGGCACATATGGCGTTTCAAGGGACGTATTCCAAGAAAAAATCACCATAAGCAAGCAGGGAGTTTTATCCTTGGACAGCTTCTCAATAAAATTAGCATACGAGTGTAATCCTTTGTGGCTGGCTTTCCGTCCCACATTATGGGTTTGGGCTATAGCAGTTTTCGGATGTGCCATTGTCGCTGTCTGGAAGAGGCCAAAAGCGGCGGAGGTTGTTGTGCCAACCGTTGCTGTTAGGCTAAGCCCAGAAATTCTCAGAAGGTTTGTGAAATCCTACGAGGAGAAGCGGCGGATAACCTCGGATATAAAGTCTCTTGAAGTTGCAGTTAGCAAGGGAAGAATCCCAAGACAGAGGTATAAGGTGCAGAGGAAAACTTTAGAGACAAGGCTTGCGGCTTTGTCCAGAAGCTTGGATGATTTGAAGCTGAAGCTTAGGTCTGCAGGCGGGCGTTACGCGGATTTAATGCATCAGCTGGAAGTTGCGGAAACAGAACTTAACGAGGTTGAATCCAACATTAGGAGCATTGAAGCCCGCCATCGTAAAGGAGACCTAACCTTGGAGGCTTACCGCAAACTTTTGGCGGACTACGATAGCAGAAGGGAGAAGGCTGAAACCACCATAAGCGGAATTCTGTTAAGGATACGTGAAGAAATTCGCTAACGAACCTAAAGGCTTTTATTTCACCCCTAAAATTTGAAGGAAATCTGATTGAAGGGGGAATAAAATGGTAAAGATAGTGGTTGACAACCACAAGTGCACCGGATGCGGTACATGCGTCGACACATGTCCCGTGGGCGTTTATGAAATAAAGGATGGAAAATCCGTTCCAGTAAAAGTGGAAGAGTGCCTTGTTTGTAGGGCATGCGAAGCCCAGTGTCCAGAAAACGCCATCCAAGTAATCGAATAAACACCCACTCTATTCCCTTTCTTTTAAAGCATTCTGAATTCTTCATAAGCCTTAAAGAACAGCTTTTGCAGAAACGACTTGACTGACAGCTTCTCCTTTTTAGCCAGCCGCCCAATAGCCTTAGCAACACCAGTAGCGTATTGAACCGCCTTCTTTGGTCTACTAACTATTTGATGGGGCAGCCCAGCTTTTTCAGCAGCTTTTCTCAGCACGGCTTTTCTAAGCGGGTCGCTTGGCGACTCTATTTTCATACTTAATGGCAGGTTAAGGGCAAATTGTGCAATGGAATATGAGGCGAAAGGTAGGCGAAGTTCCACGTTATTGAAGGCGCATATTTTGCTGTCCCTTTCAAAGTTGTTCTCATGCATTGTTAGGACGTCGTGGGTAAGTGCTTTTTCAGCAGCGTCCTCGCCTAAGCGTTTATAAATGTTTAGGTAACGCTTATACCCTCCAAAATACTCGTCCGCTCCTTGCCCGGCGAAAAGAACCTTAAAACCAAGCTCAGCTGCCCTTTCAGAAGCCCAAAAGATTGGCACGCCAATGCTTGCCGTAATGGGGTTGTAGTCTTCAATTGCCAGCAAAACCTTGCGAAGCGTCCGCTCCACATCCCCCTCATCGTACAAGTAAGCGTGAAATGGCAAATTAAGTAGACTGGCAGCCTTTTCCGCTTGCTCAGTTTCCGGTTGGCTTTTAAGGCTTACATGGATTAGGTGAACTTCAACTCCAGCCTTTTTTGCAAGCCATGCGATTAGACTGCTGTCCAAGCCTCCGGAAAAAGCCACTGCAACCTCGCCTAAGCCACGTATTCTTTCCATTGTTGACTGCTCCAAAAGTGTCTGAAGCTTTTTGGCCGCATCCTTTATTAGTATAGGCGTGATTACGGAACGACTAAGAAGTTTGACTGGTTTTATCTTGAACCCCTTCTCGTCTGCCATCAACAGATGCCCCGGTGGAAAGGACTGCACTCTTTCTATGCCTATTTTCCATAATGCCTTGCGCTCGGATGCAAAAGCAAACACGTCGCCACCTTCACCGTAATAGAGTGGGTACAAGCCCAAAGCGTCTCTTCCAACAACAAGTTTTTCGTCTTTGACTATGGCGAAAGCGAAACAGCCGTCAAATTCTCTGATTAGCGCTTCTGCGCCGACTTCAATGTCCTTTTCAAGTTTTTGTGCAACATAATCGACTTGTAAGAGTCCAAAGCTGGGAATGTAAATTCTCCCGTCAAAGATGAAAGCTGCATTCCCAATTTTTTTTAGCTGGGGCTCGTCTTGGGCAAGAATCTTTAGGAAAACGTGTCCCATGGCTGTTGACGACTTCAAACCTTCGATTTGCAGCTTTTCCAGAGACTCTTTCACTATGACATGGTTTTGTGTCGCTATGCCAAAGGCATCTGCACTTTCCCGCCACAAAACAGCCAGCATAGAAACTGCCTTTTGAACAGCGTTCTCTCCTTTCTTATCAAGAACTGCCGCAATTGCTTTCATGCCGCTAAACCTTTGCAGTCGCTTAAGCTATACTCTGAATAAATAACCATTTAAATTAGGATGTCTGCGAAGGAATGTTTAAAAGAATTGCATCGGCGTGCATAAACCCCGGAGAGGAAAAACTGATGTCAAGTGTTAAGCTTGTGAGTTTTGATGTTTGGGACACCCTGCTATCTGTGAGGTCCTATTATCAAAGCATCGCCTTGGAGTTGGCAAAATCCGTGAATTTGGCGCCGGAAACCATCGCAGACAAACTTGTTGAAGGATATAGAAAAGTTAGGGCTATCAGGAGGGCTGGCGGCTTTAGCGATTCTGAAATTGTTCCATCAGCTCTTAAGGCGATAGCCAAATTTCTAGACGTGGACTCTGGAACGGTTTTGAGGGCTATTCTCGCCGCAATAGAAAGCCATCCATCAGAGCAGCATTTAATAGAAGGTGCGAAGGAGGCTGTTCGCCGCGTTAAAGAGCTAGGACTTAAAGTTGTGGTGGTGGGTAATGTGGTTTTTTGGCCTGGAAGCTACAATAGAATTCTGCTTGAGAAAGCCGGTTTGGCCATGTTTATTGATGAGCAGTTTTATGCTGACGAACTTGGGGTTTCAAAGCCGAAACCAGAAATTTTTGCAAAGATGCTTTCAAGGTTTAATGTTCAGCCACGTGAGGCTTTGCATGTTGGCGACGGTGTTTTTGAGGATTTGGTTGGCGCTGTGCTTTCCCACATGAATGCTGTGCTAATTGACGAGAATGTGGATGGTGTTGTTAAGCTTTCAAGCTGGAAGGTTTACATAATCCCTAGAATAGGTTTACTGGAACAGGTTGTTAGAGAACTGGAAAAGCATTAATCCTTAAGCATGCTATCTTTTCAGAGGGAATAGAATTGCCAATC
>JAVZOA010000021.1:0-12530 GCA_038882535.1 Bathyarchaeia archaeon
AATCATCTTGGAGAAGAACATTTCCAATTTTGGAATAGCCCATGAAATAGCCCATGCAAAGCTAAATCATAAAGCCTTCTGGGAAAGCAGCCTAGAACAAGAAGACGAAGCAGACAAATTAGCAGAGTCATGGGGGTTTAAGCATGAGTGAGGATTATTCTAAAAACTCAGGCTCTGGGGGAGGTATCGGAACCCCCAAAGAGTTCGGGGGTTCTGATAAAGTGCGGGGGGTGGGATTTGAACCCACGAACCCCTACGGGACAAGGTCCTAAGCCTTGCGCCTTTGACCAGGCTTGGCGACCCCCGCCTTCACAATGCATGGGTGAGTTTCAAGATTATAAATTGTTTGGGGCGCGAAATCCTTTAAAACGTTTATGTGCCTATGTTGTGTGGTTGGCGCCTCGGTAGCCTAGCCTGGTGGGGCACCGCCTTGGTAAAGTCTACAAAGAGGCGGCGGTCGCGGGTTCGAATCCCGCCCGAGGCTTCCTTAGAAACCGTCTTAACGTAGGTGAGCGAATAAGTATGCGCGAATTCATTTTGTACTCGCGGCTTGGTCGTACAGACTCAAAATGGGATAATCTACATGATGCTGGACGCCTGGACATAGTCTATGAGTGTGCTGTCGCAAGCCTTTTCTTATCTCATGCGATTCGAAAGGATACAGTTCTCCATGCCATATTAAATGGTCCGCCACAACCGCCAATGCATTTGAAAGTTGAAGGCTCAACGCTGCATGACGTTAGAACAGATGTGGGCACGTGGACTCAAATACTAAAAAAGATTTTATCTGGAAAGCCGCACCCGGGTATAAGTCTTTCAAAGACGAGTTTTGAGGGTTTGCTAAAGGAGAAGGCTGAACAAGCAAAAATTTACGTTCTTGAGGAAAGCGGGAAAGATATTTTTGAGGTTAATGTTGGGGAAAATCCAGTTTTTGTTTTAGGGGACCATGTGGGTTTGCCAAAAAAGGTTGAGGCTTTCGTTTTACGCTATGGGGAGAAAATATCCCTTGGAAAAAAGCCTTACTTGGCCGCCACATGCATAACTATTCTAAATTACCTGTTGGATAGAAGGGAAATGGCGGAAAATAAGCGCTAAATTTTTATCTTTGTGATTTCTGGTTTAAAATCTGTTACTATCACAGGTGTTTTAAACCCTCAAATTGGGGTGACCTTTATGGCGGCTATTAGAGAGCTGCCAACCACACCAGTTTCAAGATTTGAAAGGATAGGCGCCCACACCCACATTAAGGGTTTAGGCTTAGATGAAAATCTAAAAGCTGTGAAAATAAAGGATGGAATGGTTGGACAAGAAAAGGCTAGGGAAGCTGCAGGCTTAGTCGTGAAAATGATTAAGGAAGGAAAACTCAGCGGAAAATGTATAATTTTGGCTGGTCCTCCAGGCACTGGAAAAACCGCCATAGCTGTTGCCATTTCCAAGGAGCTTGGCGAAAATGTTCCATTCATACAGATGAGTGGAAGCGAAATCTACAGCACTGAGCGGAAGAAAACAGAAGTTCTCATTGAAGCCATAAGAAAATGCATTGGTGTTGAAATTCATGAAATGCGTAAGGTCTACGAGGGTGAAGTCACGATGGTGGATATCCGAACAGCGCCGCATCCCTACAATCCCTACCAGAAGATTCCGGAAAGTGTTAGGCTAACGTTGAAAACAAGGGAGGAGGAGAAGACCATTGAGGCTGGCGCCTCTATAGCCCAACAAATAATTGCTGAGGGCATATCAGAAGGGCATGTCATCCAAATAGATGCTGAAACCGGCAGATTGGTTAACCTTGGACTTTGCCTGGAAAGCCAGAAGGGGAAAACTTATGACGTTGACACTCGGAGGAAGATTCCCCGTCCCAATGGCAAAGTTTTGAAGGAGAAAGAGTTTGTTTATATGCTTACTCTGGCAGATTTGGATGAGTTAAATGCCAGACAACGTTCCGGTGGATTATTCTCGCTGTTTTTCGGCGGTTCTGAATCAAAGGAGATAGACACTGAAGTACGAATGGGTGTTGACCAGCAAGTGAAAGAATGGGTGGACAGCGGCAAAGCCTTCATTCATCCTGGCGTGCTCTTTATAGACGACGCCCACCTACTAGACTTGGAAGCCTTCAGCTTCCTTGGAAGAGCCATGGAAAGCGAACTTGTCCCAATAATAATTCTCGCTACAAACCGTGGAGTGGCAAGAATCCGTGGAACGGACATAAGGAGTCCGCTGGGCTTCCCTGTTGACCTCATAGACCGTTCAGTTATAATTGCAACGCAACCATACGACCTAGAGAGTATTAAAGAAATTCTGAGGATTCGCGCTTCTGAGGAGAAGATTAAGCTGGAGAAGGATGCACTTGAAAAGCTCGCCGAAGTTGGGGCAAAAAGCTCCATGAGATACGCCGTTCAACTATTAAGCTTAGCAGCCCAAAGCGCCAAATCAGCCAATAGGGATAAGGTAACCGTCGAAGATGTGCAGCGGGTAGACGACTTATTCATGGACGTGGGTGAGGCTGCCGAATATCTGAGAAAGTATGAGGAGAAGCTGCTGGTGCACTAAACCATTTTGAAAGCTGTAAAAATAATCCTTATTCAAGAATAGCAATCTTTTAAATTGTCTTAAGCTTTCCTTTAAGCGGTGGTTTAATGGCTGAAAAAAGGCATAAGCGTGAAACCACAAGCCCTGTTGAACTGGATTTGGCAGAAGATTTGGGCTTCATTTTAGAACCGACAAAAATTGAGATAGGTTCCGGATACGCGGTGTCGCTAAGCTATGATGAGGATGGCAACCCTGTTGTTGACGTTAAAACATATGGCGATGTGGACTTGTCTAAAATTAGAAGAGATATTGAACGGCTATACCCTAACGCCCAAATTAGGCAGCTAAATCAGGAGCCGACAGTGACCGTTGTCAGAAAACGAAAAGATAAGCGAAAGACTAAAAGGAAGTAATTCTCTCGCCCAAAAATCTGGCTTTAGAAACGAGATTGAAATAGAACCAAATTTTCCTTCATATAAATTTTCCCTTTAAAAATGGGGATTTCAACATATTTTCTCAATTTTCAGAAACGACATGCACAACGAAGGGAGGGTCTTTTTGAATGGAGATGCACGAACCGTTTAGCTTTTAAGCTTCCACTCAAACATGATGTGACTTCGATTAAAAGCGGAGTACCATGTCGGAAAGAAACGGCAAGTTATTCAAGAACAAGAGGGAGCTGAAAATTGTCTATGTTCGTTCGGTAGCTAACGCCCTTGGAAATGGTACAATAAATCCGTTTGTTGGTCCCTATGCAGTTAAGGAATTGGGCGCCTCCTCTTCCGAGATGGGATGGTTCCAGTCGATGAGCAATATATCAAACAATGTCATGCAGGTTTTCTGGGGAAGACTAAGCGACAGACTTGGAAGGAGGATCCCATTCATTGTCTTTGGTGGCTTGATTGTTGCCTTACTTTGGCTGCCAATGCTGTTTGTGAAGACTGCAAACCAGCTGATAATCCTAATCAGTTTGCAAGCGCTTATTGGTTCAATGGCGGTTCCAGCATGGACCGCCTTGATAGGCGACTTAGTTCCATCCTCCCGTTTGGGAAGGATAAACGCCGCTGTTAATTTATGGGCTTCTGTGGGAAGCATTTTAGCTACAATGGCTTCTGGAGCCGTCATGACAGCCATTGGAGGTTCTGTCAGGGAGCAGCTCGTAATTCCTATAGTTGTTGCAGCAGCATGCGGACTATTATCTTCATTTGTTATGTTTTACGTTAAGGAGAAAGATGGTAAAAACAGTGGTGAGGAAGCGAAAAAAGGTTTCATGAAAGATTTGTTTGATGTTATTAGGGTTGCGGAGAAGTCTCCAGATTTTATTAATTATTGCGCTTGCAGCGCGATCTTCACTTTCTTCATGTCAATTGCTTGGCCGCTATTCGCCATAACACAAGTTAAAATTTTGAGAGCCTCAATGTTGGATATAGCTCTGCTGAGTGTTGTCCAAGGAATATTTACGATAATCTTTATTGGATGGGCTGGAAAGTTCGCAGACACTGTTGGCAGAAAGCCACTGCTTATTTTTGTTAGATTCAGCTATGTTTCTGTTCCATTGGCTTACGCCTTTTCCCCAAACATTTATGTCTTAACCGTCATAGGTGCTTTTTGGGGTGCTGTTGCCGCTTTTGAGCAAGCGAGTGTTACAACCTATTTGCTTGATGTTTCTCCAGAAATGCATCGGGGAAGCTTCACCGCTTTCTACAACCTATTGATAGGAACAGTGACGTTTTTCGGTTCCCTTATAGGTGGCTATCTATCAGACCTAACAGTTGGCGCATACGGCTTAGTTTTAGGCTTACAAATAGTCTACATCATCTCAGCTTTTGGAAGACTTATCGGGGCTACAACATATTTTAGGCTGAGGGAAACCCTCAAAAGCCGAAAATTCTAAAATGTTCAAGCCTTGTCATCTTCCCAAATACTGCCCAATTATCGGAATTCTGGTTCCACACTTAGGACATCTCTTGTCTTCAGTAACAGCATATTTTAAGACATAATATCCATATCGCATGATTAGCTTCTCTCCGCAAGTTGGGCAATGGGTGTTTTCATACTTATGCCCTATAACATTCCCGATGTACGGATATAGAACTCCAGCCTTTCTAGCCATCTCGTAGGCTTTCTCCAAAACTTCAACCTTAGTGGGCGGGTTGTGAAATTTGTAGGCTGGGAAATATCGTGTAAAATGTAATGGTGCTTCTGGTCCCACATGTTTAAGGTGTTTCTCAATGACCCAATGTAAAGTGTTTTCGCTGTCATTGACGCCGCTAATAACCAAGTTCACAACCTCGACGTGTAAACCCAAGCGTTTTGCTTCAGCGGCGTTTCTCCAAACCTTCTCCACGTCAGCACCGCTGCAGTATCTCATGTAAGTTTCATGGTCGCCCTTAACGTCTATCTTAAGCCCGTCCATACCAGCATCTCGCAGAGCTTTTAGAGCCTTAATGGTCATGTAGCCATTCGAGACGTAGCAGCAATATTTTAAGCCTCTTCTCTTGCCAAGGCTGAAGGCTTGAATAACCCATTCAGTTAATAGTGTGGGCTCTTGAAAACTTGCACATAAGCCTGCATCTCCATAGGCAAGGGCTAACTCAACAATTTTCTCTGGAGAGTAGTAGACCGCCTTGGCCGGGTCTGGGGTGGCCTTTGATAAGTGGTAATTCTGGCACCAGGCGCAATCAAAATTGCAAGACCATGTAGAAAATGTTAGGGCTTTTGAACCAGGCCAGTAATGGAAAAAGGGCTTTATCTCTATTGGGCGACTTTCAACAGCACTTATGTCTCCATAAACAAGTGTGTAGAGTTTGCCGCCAAAATTCCTCCTTGTTCTGCAGAATCCAACACCGCCTTTCACGATTTCACATTTCCTTTCGCAGAGGCTGCACTTGACCCTGTCACCGTCTAACCTTTCGTAGAATAGTGCCTCTTTAACAGTTGCATAAACAGAAAAAGCTTCCAATCTAGTGTTTTCGGAAATGCTCCCAACCCCTAGGCTCAATAACCCGCCTTTCGCCATTAACCTCAAGAACTATTTGCTTCTCAGTGATTGCCCTCCCTATTTTGATAAGTTTTCCCCCAACACCTTTAACGGCTTTTTCAGCCTTATCCCAAAGGTTAGGCTTTATGGTTAAAACAAGCTCGTACTCTTCGCCTCCGTAAAGGGCCAAATCCAATGGGTCCAAACCGTTTATCTCAGCAAATTTAACGGCTTCGGGAGCTACTGGAACATTTTCTATTAAAAAGCCTACACTGCTAGCCTTTGAAAGTTCGTGGAGACTCCAAGTCAAACCGTCACTTGAATCGATGGCGGATGTGACAGCCTTCGTGGCGCTTAAGGCTAAGCCTTCCATTAAACGGGCTTTAGGCGTGTAAACAGACTCTAAAAGAGAACCACGAATATCCTTCGGCGCCTTGCATTTTTCGAGAAGTATTTTTAGCCCAGCCGATGTTTTCCCAAAATAATTGGTAACAGCTACGATGTCTTCTGGTTCTGCTCCGCTCCGTAGCATTACATAGTCTTTTCTCGCCAAGCCGAAGACTGAAAGGCTTATGATAAGATCTGAAGCCTCGTTTGTATCCCCGCCGATGATGTAAGCTCCGTATTCACGGGCTCCAGCGTTTAAGCCCCTTGCAATCTCCTCAAGTTCTTTTTCTGCCGTACCTCTCGGCATTCCAAGGGAAACTAGCATGACAAGAGGTTTCACTCCCTTCGCTGCGAAATCGCTGACATTCATGACCACTGCTTTACGAGCCGCTTGCCAAAAACGCATACCTTTTGGAATGTCTGTTTTGCCAACTAACATGTCAGTCTTCAAAATAAGAAGCTGCATCTCGTTTAATGGATAGGCGGAAACGTCATCCCCAAAGGGGATGGGCATTTGCGGCATCTTCTCCAACTGTTCCAAAATAAGTTCAATGGCTTTCCTTTCGCCCAAATCCTTTAGCACTCTCAAAACTTGCACCTTCCTAGCCATGTTACTTCAGCAGCCCCTGCTCCTTTAAGAAGCGCATAAGTTTGTCGTTTACATCTTTCACAAAGTCTTCCCTATAATGACTTGAATAGGCAACTCCATAACTTCTTTCTTTAAAAACTTTTTCAACATCCTCTTTTGTCGGCTTTTTACCAGACCGTTTTAAACCGTTTAAAACAAATTTCTTCCAATATTTCAATACCTCTTTTAGGCTTATGTCTCTATAACTGTTTTCGCAAACGATAACCCTGTAACTCCATTTTTCTCTCCTTTTGGGTTTCTTTTTCGGATACCCAATGCATAGAATTGATAATGCTAGACAATACTCTGGCAGATCCAAAATTTCCTTAACCTTTTGAGGATGCTCTATAATCGACCCAATTATGACGCTCCCCAGCCCCAAGGCTTCTGCGGCTATAACCATGTTCTCAAGGGAAAGGGTAGCATCCAAAACGCCAAACGTGTAAGGCAGAATTCCAGTAAAGTCATAATCTACGCCAGTTAATTTTGCGGCTTTTAAGTGTCTATGGAGATCAAGGCAAACAACAATCCAGACGGGTGCAGCTTTCATGAACTCTTGGTTCTCACAAAGTGCGTACAGCTTCTCTTTAACCTCATTATTCTTAACAACAATAAAGGTTCTTGGCTGAATGTTTCCAGCGGAAGGAGCCCTTATCCCAGCCATCAAAATCTTCTTTAAATCCTCTTTTGAAACACTTTTATCCTCATCGAAGCTTCTAACAGAAGTCCTTTCCAAAATAGCATTCAATAAACCAGCCCTCGCCATAGGATGCCCTCATTTTAAAGCTTTACTTATAACAGCTTAAAATAAACTTCGACAACCTTCAGTCTTTCTTCCGAACATCTTAAAAATAGGCTAGTTCTCAAAATATCAATGAGCCTTTGCGCCTCGGTGGCTCAGCCTGGTAGAGCAGCGGCCTCGTAAGCCGCAGGTCCCGGGATCGAAGCCCGGCCGAGGCTCCAACCGTTAATTTGATGTTGACGAAACACATTTAGCTAAAAGTGACTATACTCTTTTTACATGATAAGCCGAAGCTTAAAGCCAAAGTTTGCCTTCTTGATTCCGACGTATTCCATAGTCGCATATGATTTTGAAACATGTGAACTTGGAGTGGCTGTTCAGTCAAGGTATTTTTCAGTGGGCTCTGTTGTTCCATGGGCGGAGGCTGGTGTAGGCGCCATAGCCACCCAATCCTTTGTCAACGTTTCTTATGGACCGAAAGGTTTGGCGCTGCTGAAGGAAGGATTTACAGCTGAAGAGGTTGTTAAGAGGCTTATTGGCGAGGATGAAGGGAGAGATTATAGACAATTAGGAGTTGTGGACGCGAAGGGCAACGCTACAGCATACACTGGTGCAAAATGTCTCGAGTGGGCTGGGAGCAAAACTGGAAAAGGCTATTCTGTTCAAGGAAATATACTGGCAAGCGGCGAAGTTGTAAGGGCAATGGCACAAGCTTACGAATCCACAAAGGGAAACCTCGCTGAAAGACTTGTTGCCGCGCTGGAAGCAGGCGAAAGGGCTGGCGGAGACGCGCGAGGTAGGCAATCTTCAGCATTAGTTGTAGTTAAGAAAGACTGTGGACGAGGGGGCTACGGAGATAGGCTTATCGACTTAAGGGTTGAAGACCACCAAGACCCAGTAGGCGAGCTTAAAAGGCTTTTGAGCCTTCATAGAGCTTATTATTTGATAGATGAGGCTGAATCAAAGTTCACCCAAGGAAAACTCGAGGAAGCGGTCTCACACATAAAAGGGGCGTTAAAAATCAACCCGGGTTGTGATGATGCCTACTTGGACTTAGGACTGATATACCTTAAGGCTAATAAGACAAAAGAGGCCGCTGAAGCCTTCAGAAAAGCCATTGAAATAAACCCAAAAATAACTGCTGTGATTAGGCAAATTCCAAAGCTTGGCTTAGTAGACGCATTAATTTGCAAACATGCCCTGGAAAAGCTTCTCAGCTAAAATAGAAACATTTTCTGCTAGAGTCCAGAGTGTTATTGTACCTCCGATCAAGTTCATGTGCATTATACTGAATCGAATCTATAGGCGACATAAATCATGCAATAGCGAGAAAAGAGAAAAATATAAATTACTCCTAGTTCCGAAAGAACTAGCACCTTCGGAACCGAGTCTATGCTCAGCGGGATGACGTGTAACTATGATGGAAAAAACCCGACTTACAGATATTTGAGGGGATTCTGTTATGATTACATATTTCGTCTTGGCAGCCATAACATGGCCATATGGGGTTTTGCTCGGTTTTTTGTTCAGTTCCTTAGGATAGTGGATGGGATCTTTAACCTGGGTTGTAGGTCTGATAATTGGCATCATAAATTCCGTAATCGCTTATATTTTCGCTGAAGAAGAAGGAGAATTCATTCAGTCTTTGTTGCCTATTCTTATCGGGACACCAGTCGGAGTTGCTGTGTCTCTTTTCGTTGGTTATTACGTGCTTCTTGCCATAATATTCGTGGCAGGGTTCTTCTTAAGTTTCTACCCACTTGCACCACTTTACATCTGGCAACTGTCCGGAGGTGCAATAACCCCGCTGACAACCATTTCGATAGTAGTCCTTATCATTTTCATAATAGCGGTGGCGCTTTCCATAATTATCGGCTTCTTCCCAATGGTAGTTGTAGACTTTATATTTAACGCAAATGCTAAAAAAATCTCCGCACAAAAGCCAGAAGGTGGCACGATTCAACCCTTGGCGCCACCCCCGCCTCCGCCTCCTCCGTATGCCGGGAAAGCATTTACTTGTCGCAAATGTGGAAAGGCTTTGACATACATTCATCAATATCGACGTTGGTATTGCTACAATTGCAAAGAATATGCATAGTATTCTGTTCATAAGGCGGGAAATCTGACGCCCGCTAAATATTTAATGCGTGCTGTTTTGATTGGATAAATTTCCTTGACCTTACCAAAATCCCTCTGAAGCAGATAGTCAGCGAACGCTTCGCTTGTGAAATTATGTTCAAAGCCTACTCCTCTTTCTGCTGGTTCGTCAACAGCCAGTACTCAAACTCCAATCAACGGACAAGGCGAACGGCATAGACTTACGGGTTTAGCCTTGTAAGAGGCGGGTCGCAGGATTGAAGCCCGCCCGACGCTCTACATTTTATGTATTTGTGTTGTGCTTGTGAGCAGAAATGTTTATTAAATATCAATATTACAGATAAATTTGAAATTCGCTGCTGGAGAGAAAATACATGCACTTCCTTCATCATGAGGAAAAACTTAAATGTCCCTATAAGGGGTGTGGAAAGACTTTTGGCAAGCCGGCTGTTTTGACGGATAATTCGACAATGCCGAGGCAGACTTATTATGCTTGTCCCTATTGCATGTCAAAGATAGACATTGTTGTGGAAAACTTGAAAATTGTCGATGTAAAACCAGCAGAATATCCAAAGGTTCTTGATTCGCCGGCGAAATGTGCCCACTACTTTGGTTTCTTAAACTCTATTCCGAAGGATATGCCAATTCCAGACGAATGCTTAATATGCCCCAAAGTCCTCCAATGCAACGTAAGAAAACGCTGAGAATGACTCTTAACAATATTCTTTTGGCAGAGAAACATTTTAAATCACCAATTAAAATTTTACCCTATAGATAATAGCGGGGCTGTCGGCTAGCTTGGTCTAGGCTTGGAGACTTGGGCTCTCTAGACCCCGGTTCAAATCCGGGCAGCCCCACCACTTCAAAATTTTCAACAAAATTATTCTGATACTTGCATTATTGAGGTCGTGTTTGTTGTTGATATTTCAAGCTGGTCGCCGTATCCCCTCTTGACATAGGCGTTTTTTATGGCTACTTTTTCGCCTGTTTTTAGATTTGCGGCTTTTTCCGCATGTTTTCGCCATGCTGAAACCCATATTTTTCCAGTCTCATCCTTCATTTCAAAAATCGTCAGTTTTACCGTTTCTCCTCTTGAAGTTTTCACATCTCTTGTTAATGGTTTCGTTACAACTTCACCTTCAACGCTTACTCCTCTTAAGCCTTCTTTTAAGTCGGCAATTTTGAGGAACCCCAGCTCTTCTGTGAAAATGTTTAGGTAAGCCCTTGAATCAACGTGTAGTTCGAGGCCTTCGGCTAGAGCCTTCTTAACTTTTGCGTTTGCTATGTATAGTTTAGAGCCTTCTATGGCAAGTTTTTCCGCTTCTTCGACTTTGTCGTTCCATATCACTACTGGTATTTCGCCAGTTTCATCAGTTAACGTGAGGCGCATAACTTTTCCAGCAGTGGAGTTTTGCCGCGTGAAGGTTGATACCCTTGAAACTTTCTTTACTTCTCCGATTATGTTCACTCGCTTATTCTTAAAGGCGCTTGTTAACGCCCCAACTTTTGTTGCGAGTTCCGTGATTCTTGGAAAAATTTTTGCTTCGGTGTCTTCAGGTTTTATTTCTATTTCGCCTTTTTCGCCTATGTGGAGTTCGACGCTTCCAAACCGTCCTTCCTTTGTGTAGCCGTGGCGAAACTTTAAGATTTGTCCAACTTTCACCTTGCCTTTTTTCACATAAGCCGTTTTGTCGTTCCATAGAATAACAGGTATTATGCCACTTTTGTCAGCAATTATTAGGCTCGTGGTTCTTCCTTTTCCATTCTTCCTGCTTTTCCCCGAATCTTTAGGTGAAAAAATGGCTATAACTCGCCCAGCAACTGTCACATCACTTAATCCTGGAACGAGGTTGCCTATCATGAGGATTGGCTCTTCGGCTCTGTTTACAGCAATTTCGGCGCCAAGTTCCGCGGCTATCATTCGTAAGAGAACATCATCTGAGATCAGTCCGCCGGCCTTCTTTCTTCTCTCTTCAAGCTTGTTAATTATTTCCTCTTCTGAAACTTTAAGTTTTGAAGTTATTTGGCTGATTAGGTTTTCCACGTCAACCATTTAGTCTATTACCACACTAGCTTGAAGAGCATAGTTATTAAGGCTTATCAAGTGTTAAAGTGGAGCCTCGGGCGGGCTTCGATCCCGCGACCTACGGCTTACAAGGCCGCTGCTCTACCAGGCTGAGCCACCGAGGCGCTTACGTTTATGCTCGTGTATGCTATCATAGGCATATCCAGAACAAAAATAAAAATGTTAACCGCTAGAACATGCAGTCTCTTCTAGCATCTGAAGGAACATTGCCTTCATAATAAAAAGGGAAAATGTCAAGCGGCTTTATAGTAGGTCATAATAGGTTTAGCCAACTTATTTTAGTCACGAAATACTGTACATACGTTTCATATCTGCTGCTATAGGCTTGCAAGTTTGGAGGGAAGTTTATTGTAAGCCCAAACTGTTTTTCATCGAGTTTTCCCCTGTGGGTTTATGCGTTCCTCTGCAAACACCATGGCGGCTATGTTTCTCATGAGGTTTAGTGTGCATATCCATGCTGGCAAATATTATTAGAAAGCGTGAAATGAATGAAGCGCGACGTTTAAGAGTGCGACGCAACCCTTATATGGTTGAAGGCCGCTTCAGAATTATTTTGGCTACATTACGTTAAGCCTTTGAGCATAATGCAGCTCCCCATCATCATGGTGGTGGAGTGAAGGGCGAGTGAGCCTTTAAGCTCATAATGAAGCCATGCATAGGCCCGTAAGATGCAAACGCCAATCACAGCCAACGTCAAACAGACACCGCAAAATGCCCGACATGCCACGCCGTCTGGGGGATGGCTCGGCTTGAGCGCCGAAGAAGGGCGCGGCCAGCCGCGATAGAGCCCCGGGTAAGCGTATGCAGCTTTAGAACCGGGGATCCCCTAATGGGACCTCCTACTGCAGATTCCTTCGGGAGTCTGCGGTGCTCCCGGCAGGGAGCGGGAACCCCCCGAACGGAAGCATCTTAGTAGGGGGAGGAAAAGAAACCAAAACGGGATTCCCTGAGTAGGGGCGACCGAAAGGGGAAGAGTCCAAACTAAACCCCATGGGGAAGACTCATGGGGGATGTGGAGTTATGGGCCCGGCTCCTCCTCGCCGGTTAAGCTGAAGTGGCCTGGAATGGCCCGCCATAGAGG
>JAVZOA010000022.1:0-11924 GCA_038882535.1 Bathyarchaeia archaeon
AAGGTGAGAGGCGGGGATGGCGGATGGATGTTGAAAGGTTGAGGGGAATAGCCGAAAAAACCATTGAGTACGCCTTAAAGCATAAGGTTAGCCAAGCCCAAGCCGTGGCATTTATGGTTGACAACTCTTTAACACGTTTTGCAAACTCCCAGATTCACCAGAACCTATCCCAAAAGATGGGCGGGGTATCCGTCAAGGTTGTTTTAGACCAGCGGACAAGCACTGTTCAGGCTAATACGCTGGAGGAGAAGAGCATAAAAGAGGCTGTGGAGCAAGCTGTCAAAATTGCAAAGGCTTCATCGCCCAACAAGGAGTTCAAGAGCCTTCCAGAACCGGAAGCTTGGAAACCGGTTAGGGGAGTCTTTGACGAAGCTACGGCTGAATGCACGCCAAAATATAGGGCTGAAAGGGTTAGGGAAGCCATAAGCACAGCCCATGCTAAGTCGCCTAAAGTGGCTGCTGTTGCTGGCTACTTGTCAACTGGTTCAATGGGCTATGCTGTTGCCAACTCGCTGGGGGTTTCAGCATGGGCTCAGCTTTCCCTGGCTTACATGAAAACAACGGTCATATCACGGGACGGGGAGTCCGAAGGCTTCGGCGCAGCCCAGCAATATTCTAGGCGGGTTAAAGAAATTGAGCCTTCGACTTTGGCTGACGACGCCGCAGAAAAATCTGTTCGAAGCCTACATCCGGTGAAGGTTGAACCCGGCGAGTATGAGGTTGTTTTGTCGCCTTTGGCTGTGGCTGTTCTTTTGGACTATATGGGTTATGTGGGCTTTTCAGCCAAATCCTACCAAGACGGGCAGTCCTTTGTCAAATACGTGGCAAACCAGCAAGTCTTCGACGGCAAATTGAACGTTGTTGACGACGCTAGAAATCCGAAAACGCTCTACGCTGTGCCAGTTGACGGCGAAGGAGTTCCCAAGAAACCCCTAGAACTTATAACCAACGGCGTGGTTTCTGAGGAAAGCATATGCTACAACTCTTTCACAGCGGGTAGAGAAGGCAAGAAAAGCACTGGGCATGCACTTCCGCCACTGGGCGACTATTTTGGCGAGATACCCCTACCCTATAACATGATAATGAAGCCCGGAGACGCCACACTAGAAGAAGCCATTGCAGAAACAAAGCACGGCATATTCGTAACAACCTTCCACTACGTAAACCCTGTTGAGCCCACAAAACTCGTATTGACTGGGCTGACTCGGGACGGAACCTTCCTAATAGAGAAGGGCGAGATAACAAAGCCCATTGTTAATTTGCGCTTCACAGACAGTATGCTCTCAGCTTTAAAGGAAATTCCAATGATTGGAAAAGAGCTTGTAACCCTTGAAACCTCAACAGTGCCAATGGTTAAGCTGAAAAAACTGCGTTTCGTAGGCGTATCAGCCTACTAACGCTTTTACCCCCTCTTTTCTAAACGCGGACAACAACCTTTTCCACATACTTCCTCAAAGTTTCGGCAAACCCAGCAATGACATCTGGCGGGTATGGTTTTAGATTTTTGTATTCTTCGCTTAAGGTGTCGCCGGGAATAAACTGTTGTAGTACATAGCTCTTTGCGCCTTTTGCAGTTTCGCCCATGCGGATTACGTCTGCTTTTTCCACAATTTTTGGCACAACAGTGGTTCTGAACTCGTATTCTATTTTGCCGCTTTTTAGCATCTCAACAGTTTTTAGGAGCGCCGCCGTGTCCTTTGCCCCTAGAAGGGGGTATTTTTCCGGCGAAGTTTTAATGTCCAAAGCCACGTAATCCACGTAGGGGAGGCACTGCTCCAAAACTGTTGGGTTTAAGCCGTTAGTGTCAAGTTTTACGGCTAAGCCTCGCTCTTTCAGCTTTTTTAGGAAGCGGGGCAGCTCCTTATGAATGGTTGGTTCCCCACCGGTGACGACGACTGCGTCCACATATTTTCTCCGTTCATCCAGTATTTGTAGGGCTGTCTCCTCATTTAAGAATGGGGGTTTTGGGTCGACAACTATCCGCCAGTTATAACAGTAGGGACAGCGCATGTTACAGCCTGGAGTGAAAAGCACAGAGGCTATTTTTTCCGGGTAGTCTATTAGGCTTGTTTTTTGTATGCCGCTGAACTTCATGGCTGGGGTCACTCGCCGCCGCCTGCTGGCACCGTTGCTGGCGGCAGGACAGCGGTTTTCTCAAAGGTTTTTCGGATGGCGAATTCCGCCTGTTTCCCATCGTTCCACTGGTCTACTGGGCGTAGGTAGCCCACAACCCTTGAGTAGACTTCACAGTTGGCTCCGCATTTTGGACACTGCTTGTGTTCGCCGCTTAAGTAGCCGTGGGTTGGGCAGACGCTGAAGGTTGGCGTCAATGTGAAGTAGGGTAGGCGGAAGTTCCAAGCCACTTTTCGGATTAGCTCGGCTGCAGCCCTCCATGAGTAGAGCCTCTCGCCAAGGTAAATGTGAAAGACTGTTCCGCCAGTGTAAAGCGTCTGAAGTCTATCCTGATGCTCTAAAGCCTCGAAAAGGTCTGCATCGTGGTCTACTGGAAGCTGGGAGGAATTCGTGTAGAAGGGTTCTACGCCCTTAGCCAAATACTTTTCATTAGCCGCCTTAATGTCTGGATATTTGCGCTTATCTATGCGTGCCAAGCGATAGCTGGCGCCTTCAGCCGGGGTTGCCTCTAGATTGTAAATGTTGCCCGTTTCCTCTTGAAAGTCTGCGAGTTTCTCTCTCATGAAGTTCAGCACTTTAACGGCGAACTCCAGTCCATCCGGTGTTGCGATGCCATAGCCAAACAGGTTCAGTATAGCCTCGTTCATGCCCACCAAGCCTATGGTTGAGAAGTGGTTCTTCCAGTACTTTCCAAAAGTCTCCTTAACGCCTCTGAGATAACGCCTAGAATATGGATACAAGCCCTTCTCTGTGAACTGTTCTAGGGCTTTACGCTTTATCTCTAAGCTGTCTTTGGCTAGTTCCATAAGCGCTTCTAGGCGTTCAAAGAATTCGTCCTCATTTTTGGCTAGGTAGCCAATTCTTGGAAGGTTTAGGGTTACAACGCCTATGCTGCCAGTCAGTGGATTAGCCCCAAAGAAGCCTCCGCCCCGCTTTCTGAGCTCGCGATTGTCTATTCTTAGGCGGCAGCACATGCTTCTGACATCTTCTGGCTTCATGTCGCTGTTGACAAAGTTTGAAAAGTATGGCGCCCCATACTTGGCCGCCACCTCAAAAACTTTCTGGGAAACCGGCGAATCCCAGTCAAAATCCTTTGTTATGCAATAAGTCGGTATTGGAAATGTAAAGACTCTTCCTTTGGCGTCGCCTTCGCTGAGAACTTTTGCGAAGGCCATGTTGAACATTTCCATCTCCTTCTCCATGTCGCCGTAAGTGGCGTCCTTGACTTCTCCGCCAATTATGACTGGCTCATCACACATGAATTCTGGAACCTTCAAATCTAACGTGATGTTTGTGAACGGCGTTTGGAAGCCCACTCGTGTTGGCACGTTCATGTTGAAGAAGAACTCCTGAAGCGACTGCTCCACCTCTTTTTGGTTAAGCCCATCATAGCGTATGAAGGGCGCCAAATAAGTGTCAAAGTTTGAGAAGGCTTGGGCTCCGGCTGCCTCGCCCTGCAATGTGTAGAAGAAGTTTACCACTTGTCCAAGGGCTGTTCTGAAATGTTTTGCCGGGACGCTTTCAATTTTTCCTGGAACGCCTCCAAAACCTGTTAGCAGCAAGTCCTTTATGTCCCAGCCTACGCAGTAGGGTCCTAAAACGCCTAGGTCGTGGATGTGCATGTCTCCTGAAAAGTGGGCGTCTGCTATGTTTGGCGGATAGATTCGGGTTATCCAGTATTTGGCGATAACCGTTGATGATAAGTAGTTGTTTAAGCCCTGCAGTGAATAACTCATGTTGGAGTTTTCCTTAACCCTCCAATCCTCAATGTCTAGGTACTGGTCTACAAGGTCTGCTGAGCTTAGGAGGGCTGCCAGCTCTCTTAGGTCTTGGTGCTGCTTACGGTAGAGGATGTAAGCCTTAGCTGTTCTTGCATGTCCGTTCTCTATGAGGATTTTTTCCACAATGTCTTGGATTTCCTCAACTGTTGGGACGCCGTCTTCCCCGAAGCGCCTTTTAAGTTCAGCCACCACCTGGTCGCTTAGTCGCTTTGCTAGTTCACGGTCTTTTCCACCTACGGCTTTGGCTGCCTTCCAAATGGCATTTGTTATTCTCTCTTGGTCGAAGGGTTCTAATCTTCCGTCACGTTTCCTAACAAACTTCATTTTCTCACCTCTTGAAGCACGCGACGGAAGTCCTCCGGCTCCTCAAATCTGCGGTAAACAGACGCGAAGCGCACGTATGCCACGCGGTCAAGGCTTTTCAAGTGCTTCATCACCAAGTCGCCAATTTCTTGTGATGAAACCTCTTCCTTGCCCATAGCCATCAACTCCTGCCTAACCTTCTCGGCTAAAGCGTGGATCTGCTCCATTGTTACCGGTCTTTTTTCGCAGGCTTTTTGCAAACCCCTAACGATTTTGTTTAGGTCGAAGCGTTCAAGTCTGCCGTCGCGTTTCCGCACCATCAACTCTATGGTTTCTATATATTCGTAGGTTGTGAATCGTTTCCCGCAGCTGGCACATTCCTTACGCCTTCTTATGGTGTTGTCTGGCGAGTCCCTTGTTTCAAGGGTTTTTATGTCCTCTGAACTGCAGTAGGGGCACTTCATAGCTTCCCATCACGTGCTTCAAATATAGTGTTTAATCGTTATTTCCAAGCGCTAAATGTAGCGTGGCTTTTTAAACTTTATGCAACAGAAATGTAAACACTAACCGAATAAAAGCCGTTAATAAACAAAATTCAGTGCTAATCGAATAAAAGACAACCAAAATTTTCAGCCATTTTAAAGGCGTCAGCAACCGAAAAGAAACCACAATTTCAAAAGGCTTAGTTTTAAAGGCACTCTATCCTAAAGGGAAGAAAATTTCCTCGTTAAAGAGCGTAAAAGCGGAAAAATTTTAAATACACAAGGCCTAATGCTGGGGCTTGGTAATGTTTATTTCTAGCTTTTCATATTTGTCAAGAACTGTATGGATTTGAAAGTTATGACTTTCATGCGTGAAGATGCCGCTAATCTGGTTAAGCTGCTCAATGAGGAGTATGCCAACTCCTACGAGTTTATTCCATACACTGTTGAAAAGTTTCTAAAAGAGATTGAGGAGCGGAAGCTAACAGTTCTGATTTTAAAAGGGGACAGCGAAATCTTGGGATGCATAGCTCTTCACACGGGGCATCACGGCGAACACATTGAATGGCTTGCTTCTTCAAAAGGCGCCTACCAAAAAGTTGTTGAAGAAATGCTTGTAAACGAGGTGGAAAAGCGGATTACTGGCTCCAGCTTTTCTGTAAGAGTGGACGCCGACAGCCCTAAGATGCAGTTTTGGATTGAACGCGGCTATAAAGCCGAAGACGGATTATATCACATGGTCGCAAAATTGGACGGCGTAAAACCTCTACCGCTAGTTCCAGAAGGCACAATTATCAGAAGCCTAAAACCTAACGAGGAAAAGGCGCTCATCGAAACCGTAAACACTGGATATGGTTGGGAAAGGCTTAGGGAAGGCTTCATAGCAGAATGGAAAGTCGAGCATCAACCCTTCGACGAAAGCTGGATTCACGTAGCCGAAATAGGCGGCAAAATAGTCTCAGCGGTGGCTTCTAGACCCGACACAGAATACAACCAGTTCTTTAAAGCAAGAAGGGGCTATCTGGGGCCTGCTGTGACGCTGCCAGATTATAGAGGGCGGAATTTAGCTTCGGCGCTAACCCGCCGAGCCATGAACTTCCTCTATGGGAAGGGAATGGACTCCGTGGCGCTCCACACGGCTGAACGAAACACGCCCTCTGTTACTCTTCTTAAAAATTTAGGCTTCGAGGTTAGGCACAACTGGAAGTTTATGCGCAAAAATGTAGTTAAATAAACACGTTTTAAAAGGGTAAGAATGAGAAATCTGGAAAATGCTGGAACAAATTTAAGGACGTCTTTGGGCTGTCTTCTCAGCCTCCAACTCCTTCACTCGCGTTTCAATGAACTCTGCAACCTTTTCTTGACTGTAGCGCTTCTCCTCCTCCTGTTTTCTAAGCTGCTCCTTAATGGTTGCTAGAACTTTGTCCATGTCAAAGGGCTTCAGTATGTAGGCGTCTGCACCGCGGTTGACGGCTTCTATGGCGTTCTGCAGCGTCGGATAGCCCGTTATAATTATTTTCCTCATCCTCGGCACGGTGTCCTTCATCCTTGTTAGGAGTTCTATGCCCTCCATGTCCGGCAGTCTAATGTCTATTAGGGCTAGGTTGTAGACCTTCTTCCTCGACTTTTCTATGGCTTTCTTTGCATTTTCAGTCTCGTCGACAGCGTAGCCTTCCTCCTCCAGTATGGTTTTTAGGACTTTCCTTATGTTTTCGTCGTCGTCAACAACGAGGATTCTTGCATTTTCAACCATATTTTTTCACCTCCCTCTTCTTTTATTTCAGGTTCGATGGGAAGGGTCACCGTGAAGGTTGAACCTTTACCTAAGGCACTTTCCACTTTTATTGTGCCCCCGTGGGCTTCAACGAAACGTTTACAGATGGATAAGCCGAAACCCATACCCTTAGCCTTAGTCGTAAACAGCGGAGTCCAAAGCATCTTTATAGTTTCCTCTGACATGCCAACCCCGGTGTCTGAAACGACAAACTCGACGTTTCCATTTCTCTTCCTACACTTTATCGTTAGCGTTCCACCCTTAGGCATGGCGTCAACAGCATTCCGAACAAGATTTACGAGAACTCGCTTAATTTTGTCAAAGTCAACCTTTATCCTAACTACCCTGCTAAAGTTTTTCACCACATAAATGTTGCTTGGGATTTCAACAGACGCCAAAGCCTCCTTTACTAACATTTTGGGACTCGTCTCAGATATGTCGAGTTTAACCTCCTTAGAATAGTCGAGAAGATCGTTTATTATCTTGTTGGAATAGCCTATATTCTTTTCAATAAGCCCAATCATTTCCTTAACTTTTCCATCTATGGTCTGGTCTAGCCTCTTCTTAATGTAGTATGTGGCTCCAGCTATGCTTGTCAATGGATTGCGTAGGTCGTGTCCAACCATCCCAGCCAACTCGCCTATGACGGCCAGCCTCTGAGCCCTAAGCAGCTTGTCTTGTATTTCCCTCAGCTTCCTTGTTCTCTCCTCCACTTTTTCTTCAAGCTGGTCAGCATAAACTTGAAGCTCCCTTCTGGCTTTTTCAAGGCTTTCCATAAGCTCAGCATTCGCAATGGTTATTGCCGCTTGGTGTAGGAAAAGCTCCAGCGGTATTAGGGATTCCCTTGTTGGCTTACGCCCATCAACAGGGTCGTCCATGCTTAAAATTCCAACTATTTTTCCTTCAGGCGTGCGCAACGGGGCGTAAAGCATGTCTTGCGGGTGCCAGTCCACCATGTTCTCCTCTGAAAGGCGACTCGGGACAGCTGTGGTTATGTGCTTTTCAGCTTCGTCCGGTGGAATTTCTGGCGGGATGTGGAAGAAGTGCTCCCTAATCCACGGATCTCTCCACGGTATATAATAAAACTCGCCAATCTTGTATCTCTCGAACTTTGGACTAAAGCGTTCCTTCCAAACGTGTCCCGGAGCTCTTCTCTCTTTAAGAAGTTTTATCTCCTCTTTTGTCAAGCCTACAGTGATGAGCTCCTTCCGTTCTAGGTTTTCGTCCACACGCCCAATTACCACTCTTCTCCAACCGAAGCGTTGTATTGCCTTTGCAATTTCCTTAAGCCTTTCACGTGCATCTTTAATCGCCATTATTTTTGTGGAGCTTCTCATTAAGTTTTCAAGCTTCTCCGAGAGTTTTTCAAGGCTTTCTCTTCTTTCTATGTTGCTTAATGCTATTGCAACGTGGGAGGCCAATATTTCAAGAAGCCTTTCATCTTCCTTGTCGAAGGCAGCCAGCTTTTCGCTTTCGACGTTTAATACGCCTAAAACACGGTTTCCAATTTTTATTGGCACTGCAAGTTCAGATATTGCCCCTTTCATCCCACCGTCGATATAGGCTTTCTCCTTTCTAACGTCTGGAACGTTAACAGTTTTACCAGTTTTTGCTGCCATGACAGTTATGCCTTTGTCTCCCTCTAATGGAAACGCCAATTTTGGCGTGAAGCTTAATCCCCTTGTTTCCATTAGTCTAAGCTTTTTGCCGACAACTAGGAAAAAGTCGACATATTTGAATCCTAAAATCCTTTGCATTGCCTCAAGAGTTTTTGCGCAAACCTCTTCCATGCTTTTTGCCTTGTTTAAACTGCGCCCATAGGCATTTAGTGCAGAAAGTTTCTCCCTTCTACTAAGGTTGCTTATCGCTATAGCCACATGGGAAGCCAATAGTTCTAGAAGCTTTTTATCTTCCTCTTTGAAGGCTGCTGGTTTTTTGCTTTCAACGTTTAATACGCCTAAAACTTTCCTTCCCATTTTCATGGGTGTTGCGAGTTCTGAGAGGATTTCTTCGCCGCCCTTCACGTATGCTTTCTCCTCTCTTACATCTGGAATAATTATTGATTTTCCAGTTTTAGCCGCCTTAACAGTTATACCCCTATCTTTGTCAAGGGGCAGTTTAAGGAAGAAGACCTTTGAGTATCCCCTGTAGGCAACCATTTTCAGAAACTTTTCTTCCGCCATGAGAATTGAGGCATATTCAAAACCAAGGGTTTTCTCCATAGCGTCTAAAGCCAGTCGATAAATCTCTTTAATGGACCTTGCATCATTAAGCCTTTTACCATAAATGTTCAGCTCTGAAAGCCTCTTTTCAAAAAGTTTTCTCTCCACTTCAAGTTTGACGCGTTCTGTTATATCCAGAACTTGAGCTATTGTGCGTATTCTGTTTTTGGTATATCTTAATGTTACAGCTCTAACCTCGATTTCCCTTTCAGCACCATCCTTCCTAACGATTTTCAGCTTGTATTCTGAAAGAACCTTCTCCTCATTTTTATTCAGCCTCGTTTGTATGCATAGTTTCTTGTTTGTGAAGAGTGCTTTGAATTCCTTTGTCAAGAACTTTCTGAAATCCTTCCCAACTATCTCCTCTTTTGGGTATCCCAGAATATTGGACAGTTCATTATTGGCGTAAGTAATCTTGTAGGTTTCGTCTATTATTGCTATTCCATCATGAGAGTTCTCGACAATTGAGCGGAAGAGCTCCTCCCTTTCCATAAGCTTCTCTTCGATATTCTTGTGCTCTGTTATGTCCCTGCTTACGCCAATCAACCCAGCGATGTTTCCATTTCTATCGCGGATTGGAACCTTAATTGTATCGAAAAACTTTTTATTGCCTTTCTCGTCCACTGTTTGCTCTTCAACATGGACGGCAACGCCCTTGCTGAGCACTTCTTCGTCGCTTTTCCTGCATTGGGCAGCCAAATCCGATGGGAAAAGCTCCTCGTCCCGTTTTCCTATAATATCTTCTTTCTTCAAGCCCACAAGCTTTTCGAAGGCGCTGTTTACAATGAGGTTTCGCCTTTCAGCATCCTTGAAATAAACAATGTCTGGAATCGCCTGAATCAATGTGTTTAGGGTTGTCGTAATCCTTTGAAGGTTTTCCTCGTACGCTTTGCGGTTCGTCACGTCGCGGGCTATTCCAAGCTCCCCAACTATCTTTCCATCCTCAATTAAAGGCACACTTGTAAACTCGCCAACTAGGTAGTCGCCGGACTTTGAGCGGACACGAAGTTCGGTAATTTCAGGTTTGCCAGCGAGAGTTTTCTGGAAGGAACCTACAGCCTTTTCAAGGTCTTCTGGATGTATAAGCTCGGTGAAGGGTTTTCCAATCCACTCTTCACATTTCCAGCCGGTGATCTTCTCAAAGGCTGGATTAAGCGAAATAATTCTCCCATCAGATGAAATGCTGTAAATGACGTCTGGGGCAGCCTCAACAAGAGTACGGTACTGCCTTTCGCTTTCAGCCAAAGCCCTCTCTGTTCTCTTGTGCGCGGTTACATCCACGGCGATTTCAAATCGGACGTACTTGTTTCCACGCCAGCTTATGGCTTTATCTATGCACTTGTACCATTGATTCCTTTTCTTGCAGTGGTACTCCCATATGTAGGTTTTTCCAAGGTTTTCTCCAAAAATGTATTTGTTGGTGCAGAAGGGGCATGGGCTTTTGGCGCCATGGATGACCTCGTAACATTTTCTGCCCTCGACCTCTCCGCCGAGAACCTCTTTAAACTTGTCATTTGCGAAGAGTATCTCGTATGTTTCTGGGTCTGCCACATAGACAAGGTCTTCTAAGCCATCAAATAACGCGTGAAGCCTTTCCAGAACATGGGACGCATAGTCGGTTCTTTCCATGTTTTAGGCATCACCCGAAAAAATGCGCTTTTTTAGGCTTTCCACACTATTTATTAGGCTTGGCTGCTGGTTTTCAGGCTCTTCAAATTCCAATTGGAACTTGTCGTAAAGCTTTTTCAGAATTAGTTTTTCGAGGTATGATGCTCCGGGGCCGAAGATTTTTTCTAGGGCTTTTTGGAACTCTGTTAGGTTTTGGGGGATTTCTTCCCGTTTTATTTTGAAGGTGTTTTCCAAGTGGAACAGTATGGCTTGTTTTGGGGAATCGCCGAGGGTTGATAATCCTTCTTCGAGGGCTTCTAGGAATGTTTTTTGGAAGTCTTTTGGTGGCACTTATTGTCGCCTTTATTCCAGTATATTGAATCTTAAGATGCATTAAACCTTTTCGAAAACAACATTAAAATCCTTATGAATCCAAAATCAATACCAAATCTAAATCCTGAAACACTGAAGCCTCAATGCTTAGCCTTAACCTTCTTAAAGCTCCTCCTCGCAGCCTCCACATAATTCACAAAATCGAACTCTTTACTCGCATCCCATTCAAGAGGCTTGCCAACGCGGTCATAAAGCTTCTTCATTATCAGGATTTCGAGAAACCGGGCACCTATGCCAAAAATTTTCTCTAGGCCTTCCGCAAAATCCCCTATGCGTTTTGGAATCTCTTTTCTGGGTATTTTGAACTTTTCTTCGAGGTGATAATAAATTGATTGTTTTGCGGATTCGCCCAGCGAAGCTAAAGCCTCGTCAACAGCCTCAAGAAAGATTTCCTCGAAGCTTTTGCCCGTCAACTTTTGCTCCTCTTTCCTTATGCGTCCACATCAAGATTAGAGTAACGGTTTAACGTTTTCTCGTTATAAAATTTGTGTGACCGCTTCAATTTTAAATTGCTGATTAAACGGAATTCGAATCGGATTTAGGGTTTCGGGGCTTGTTTGCGGACGCGTTCCTTCATTAGGCTTAGCTCTTTTGCATAGTCCATCAAGGCCATTCTTAGGGTTTCGCTTTCGCTTGTGCCCAGCCTTTTTGATAGCTCCACTAGAATCTCCTTTTGCTCGGCGCTTAGGACAACTTTGACTATGCGTTTTCTTGGCATAATCGAGCCTTCAGTGTATTCTGTATATTTAGTATATCAGAAACACTTAAAAGACTTACTCCACAAAATATTAACAAGGAAAAGGAGACCAAAATGAAAACTTTACGCATATCAGACGACGTCCACCAGAAACTCACAGCCCTGCTCGGCGAGCTTATGGCCCAAACCAGCAAGATGCAAACATACCAAGACGCCATTGAAGCCATGCTATACCAATCCGTCATACTGCCACCAGAACTCCTAAGCGAGGTTGAAAGCTTCATCCAAACCTACAAAGGAAGAGGATACACAACAAAAGAGGAGTTTATACGCCAAGCAGTGCGCTTCATGCTGAAATGGGAGTCTGGCGGATACGAGTATGTGGAGGTTCCAAGGGAAGATTATGAAAGGCTTGACAAGGCTTTAAAGGAGATGGACACCCCCTACACGAATGCCGAAGACTTCATTTACAAACAGATTCAAAAAGCCCTAGAACAATACGAGGAATGGCAGAAAATGAAAGAGGGCGGG
>JAVZOA010000023.1:0-11921 GCA_038882535.1 Bathyarchaeia archaeon
GGTATAAAGCGTCTGCCTCTTTCTTCCACTTCACACGTTGTAATTTCCACATGTTCAGGCAAAATTTTGTACTTCCCAAGCATAAAATACCCTTTCATTTTAAGCGAGTTTTCAACTTCTTCTGGGTTAGCTTCAGACAACATTTCAGCAATTTTTTGTGCTTCTCCCTTGAAGGCTGGCCCAAGCTTAGCCATTAAAGGCTTTACAACCGTTTTCCTCTTCACTATTGGTTTTTCATACTCTTTGAATACCCTTGTGTCTGTTCCGCTGAACTGCATGTGCTGTTTTAAATCATAATCTGTTCTGTAGGCGTGTCCGGAAACTTCAATCCATCCCCAACGGTCAACGTAGACTTCTTGGTCGAAACTTTGGATGGAATAATGCGCCCGTTCCCATGGCAGTTTCTCAATGAACCTTTGTCTTTCGGCTGGAACGCCTAGCTCCATCAGTAATCTTTTGGCTAATGCCATGAAAACCGCTTGCCAAGAAGCCTTAATATAGCCTCTCTCAAGGGCCCCCTTAACAGTAACCTCAACTATTTCTTCCGAACCGCGGAGCTTGCTTTCGGCTAAAACAAGCCTTAAGGTCTCGTTTTCCACCTCTTCCATCAGGAAACAGTTGGGGTCTTCTGGGTCAAAGAAGAATTCTATATCTACTATGGTGAACTCCCTAAGCCTTATCAAACCTTGCCTCGGCGAAATCTCATTCCGCAATGCGTGGCCAATTTGCATCACACCAAAGGGCAGTTTTTCCCGTGCCATCTCGTATAAGCGTCTAAACTCCACGAAAATGCCTTGAGCAGCCTCTGGGCGGCCATAACCAACAGCCTCAGAGTATGGGCCTATTGTTGTTTTAAACATTGTTAGGAAATCTTTTGGTTCGCTAAATTTGCCTCCGCATTCAGGGCAGCTGACGCCATGTTCTTCGATGGCTTCTTTCAGCTCTTCTAGGTTTAGTTTTTCGACGTCTGAGGCGCTCAGCTTCGCTGTTTCTTCAAGTAGGTGGTCTGCTCGAAATCGCCTTTTGCACTTTAGGCATTCAACCATGGGCTCTTTGAAATGGTTAACGTGTCCTGATGCCTCAAAAACTTTGCTTGGCGCGATGATTGGGGCTTCTATCTCCATTATTCCAAGCTTGTTAACGAAAATTTCCCTAAGCTTATTTTCAATATTTTGTTTTAGCTTTGAGCCCAAAAAGCCATAGGTTACAAAACCGCTTACGCCCCCGTATATTTCGTAAGATTGCCAAAAGAAACCTCTTCGGCGGGCTAACTCGTTGATTATTGTGAATTTGTCCGGCGCTTGGTTCTCCAAGTTCTCGACCACCCTTTTATGTTGAGGCTTCGAAATCTTTAAGGCTTCCCAAATAATGACGCTTGCGTGACGATGCGAACCAATTTTATTCAGTCTTCTTTATTTTAAAGTGTTTACTAACTTCAACTTTTTGGAGTTTGCCATCTTCACCTATTTCAAATTCTAGGAGAACTCTATCCAACGCGTTCTTTTTACTGTTAAATTCTTCCCCGCATTCTCCGCATTCAATGTCCGCCTCCATCTCAACAACATACCATGACGCTTCAACATAGTGGCGTCCGCAGTTTGGACAGCGCAGAACTGAAACATCCAACCATGTTTTCATTTCGTATCACGCTTAACCGTTAATGGAATGGCATAGAACTTTATAAATCCGTACGTGATATGAAAGAACAAAATGGTGGGCTTTACTTGCCAAGAATAAAAGTAGCCGTTGCCGGGGTTGGAAATTGTGCATCTGCCCTTATGCAAGGCTTGCAGTACTACAAGAATTTCAATAGCGGTGATGAATGTGTTGGTTTGCGAAGCCTCTCTTTGGGAGGCTTCCACCCAAAAGATATTCAAATTGTTGCAGCCTTCGACATTGACAGTCGAAAAGTTGGGCGAGACCTTTCAGAAGCCATATTTGCCCCGCCGAACAATGTTCCAAAACTTGTAGATGTGCCGCCTTCCGGCGTAATCGTTCAGAAAGGACCAATTTTAGATGGCGTAGGCGAGTATACAAAGGAGGTTATCCGAGTAAGCGGTTCAAAAGAAGTTAAGGTTGCTGAGGTACTAAAAGAAAGTGGGACGGAAATCGTGCTTAATTTGCTTCCAAGCGGTGCCGTGAAGGCTTCTGAATGGTATGCAAGTCAGTCTTTGGAGGCTGGATGTGCCTTTATAAACGCTACACCAGCTTTTATAGCAAGCGATTCATCTTGGGCTAGGCGCTTTGAAGAAGCTGGACTACCTCTTGTAGGTGATGACCTAGTAGATCAGATAGGCGCCACAACATTGCACAAGACGCTGCTTCGGCTTCTTTCAAGGCATGGCGTACGCATAACTGAGACTTATCAGCTTGATGTTGGCGGTGGAACCGAGTCGCTTGACACGCTGGACAGGACTCGTGAACTGAAAAGGACTGTTAAGACTGAAACTGTTAAGGCTGCGCTGCCATACGAGGCGGAAGTGGTTGCCGGCTCAACGGATTATGTGGATTTCTTACAGAACAGACGTGACAGCTACTTCTGGATTAAAGGGCTGTACTTCTGCAGGACGCCTATGCAGATAGACATGCGCCTCTCAACAGTGGACGCACCGAACGCCGGCTCAGTGCTATTGGACGTTATAAGAGCTGTTAAAATTGCTTTAAACAGAAAATTGAGAGGGGCAATTCTCCCGATATGTGCATACGCCTTTAAACATCCGCCACAACTGCTTTCTTTAGAAATTGCCGAGAAAATGTTTGAAGAGTTCATCGCCCAAAGACTTTAGGACTAGCTTCTTTCCCTAACAAGGCTTCGCAAGTCGTCAACTATTCTTTCTTTCAGCCCGGTTTTTGCGATTTTACCCTTTAAAATAGTAATGGTCTTTACGGGTGTTGGGTCGACACCTCGCAGAATCGCAAGATAAACACTTGTGAAATCCCCAATAACGGTTGCAGATAACATTTTAGCCAATCTCCCCTTGCCCTTACTCCAGACTTCGTAAATTCCCTTCACTTTGCCGCTTAACAATTCCTTTGTTGCCTCTATTCTACATCTAATCTGCTCTGGCTCGCTCTTATCCCGTATAACAACTGCTGAAAAATAGTCTGCTGTTTCCTCGGCTCTTTCCCAACCAACAATATCGTTATGGTTTAGCTCTGGGAAAACCTCCCATTTTGCTGGAACCTTACTGTTTTCGTTGAATTGTTGTTTGAAGCGTTGTGCCACTGAACGGTAAAATCCAAAGCCATAGACAAACGGGACTGTTCCGCAAATATCAGAGGCGAGTTTTTTGGAAAAGTTTTCTTTCAAAGATTTTTCCGGTGCATTTTCGTTACAAACTCGCCTTAACACAGTGATGGCTTCAGAGATTTCAGCTTCGGTTTTCACCGCTAAGCCAAGTTTTTCCAGAATTACCAGCTTAGGGATGAAAAGGTATGGGAGAGCTGCCCTCGGCGGGATTCCTTCTGGAATGCGAACGCTTGGAATTTTCAGTTTTTCTGCGAAATTTAGGAGGGTTCCTCCAGAGCTTATGCAGACTATCATGCAATTCCGCTTTATCGCGTCGAGGAAAACGCTTAGGGTTTCTTCGGTTTCTCCGGAGTAGCTTACAATAAACATCAATGTGTGTTTGTCAGCGTGGGCTGGTAGGGCGTACTCTCTGCAAACTTCCACCGGGATTGTCAGTGTGTCATTTACCCAGTCTTTTAGGAGCTCCCCGCCTATTGCTGAGCCGCCCATGCCAGCCACGATTACCGATTTGGGTTTTGGATAATCAACCACAACTTTTTCGGCTATTCGGACAGCATTTTCATAATGTTTTGCAGCGTTGACACAGAAGGAGAGCATGCCGCTTTTATCTACTCTCTTAATCTCTTCGGAGTTATCTAGAACTGATGCCCTTCGCATTTTCATCGCTATGCAGTTGGTGGCTGTTGCTTTTAGCTTTTAAGCAAAAACTATCATACAATAATATATGGTGTAATAGCTTGAAGAGAAAAAGCATCACGGTAGCCCTCCCAGCATCCGTTGTTTCCGACACCCCGCACCTTCGAGAAAAAACCTTAAAAATAGGCTCCATTGGGAGAGCAGCCGCCATTTTCGGAGTTGAAGACATAATAATTTACAAGGACGAGTTAAGGCTGAACCAGAAAGCCGACATGATTTTGATCGCTACGCTGCTAAGTTATATGGAAACTCCGCAGTATTTGCGCAAGAGACTGTTCAAGTTGAAGCCCGAATTACGCTATGCTGGCATTCTCCCGCCTTTAAGAACGCCGCATCATCCCTTGGGCAAAACGGCAGTGGATCTCAAAGTGGGCGAATATAGGGAAGGCGTAACTGTGGCAAAGACGGATAAGGGCACTCTTGCGGACATAGGAGTGGGCAAACCTGCACTAATTCCAGACGTGCATCTGCCTCTTGGAAAACGAGTAACGGTAAAGATAATTAGCATAAATGGGCATGTTGTAGCAAGCCTCACGAATCGAAACGGAATCCCCCACTACTGGGGGTATACCGTAACCATTTGGAACAACTCATTCGGAAAACTAGTAATAAATAGGCAATTTGACCTGAAAATAGCCACATCAAAATACGGACCAAATTTCACAAATGTTAAAGAAAAAATCGCTGAAAGATGGAAAAAAGCGGAAAAAATACTGATAGCCTTTGGAGCGCCAACAAAGGGGTTATACGAAATAGCAAAACAGGAAGGGTTTAACCTCGACCAAATTATGGATTTTGTCGTTAACACCATTCCACGGCAGTGGACAGAAACCGTGCGAACCGAAGAGGCGCTAATAGCTTCTTTGGCGGTTTTTAACTGCACTTTCGAGGTTTAAGGTTTAAATGTCCGTTTAGCCTATGTGCGCTTATGTACTTCGACATTGCCATGCCACTAACACTTTTTTCCGTTACCATGGTAGCCATGTTTCTAAATAACAAGGTTGAGAAAAAGCTGAAGATGACTTTTGAGGAGAGAGAATTCGGCGTTAAAAATGCAGTCATGCTTGTAGCTGCAATAAGCGTGGCTGTGTCGCTTATGGTTTTTGTCCCACAAATGGCTGTTATGACAATATTTCTGCTAGCCTACGCCGCTCTTCTCTTCATATTCACCTACATCTTTTCAGATTTAAGAAAGATTAAAGCTCAATTTTTCTGCGCAGCCTTTCTCATAATAAGCTTTATAGCGGCAACGGTCAGCCTCTTCAGTGTTGACGCATTAGGGGGGCTATCCGCTTACGGAGCTGCAGCTTTTTACTGCTTGTTTGGCTTTTCTTTCCTGTCCCTAGCTTATGAAGAAACGAAAACAAGGGCGGGGCGACGATGGTATTTAGCTGCTCTGCCATCCACCCTATTCATAATTCTTTATGCTTTTTACAGCAGGAGCCCCATATGGTTTCCATACTTACTTAACATGTATGGCGTAGTTTTTGCCGTTTTGGTAATCCTTTATCTGGGAGCACTTTTTACGTGGAAAACTACACTAATTTTTGCCGGGCTTTTGACGGTTGCAGATATAATTCTTGTCCTTGTAACTGGGACGATGGTTTCTGCTGCAACACATGTTTCTGGCTTAAGGCTGCCCGTGCTTGTTATCTTACCAACAGTTCCGGCAATAACAACAAGCTGGGGAAAACTTTACATGTCACTTGGCTTGGGAGACTTCTTTTTTGCCGGTCTCATAGCTGTGCAAACCTACAAGAAATATGGACGACAATTTGCGGTTTTGTCGGCAGTTGCGATGGCAGTTTCCTTCTTTATTTTTGAGGCGTTGATACTAACCTTCAAGCTGAGGGCTTTTCCCGGAACTTTAATGATTATTTGTGGGTGGCTGCCTCTGCCCTTACTAAAATTCTTGAAAAGCAACAAAATATGCAGTGTGAATCAAATTCTATAGGTCTTCTTCGGTTATCACCTTAATTCCATGCTTTTTAAGTAAGGCCGCAGTGATTCCATTACCTTTTACGGTTTTGCCGGAGAATGTTCCGTCATAAATGCGCCCGCAGCCACATGAGGGGCTTCCCTGCTTTAGCACAGCTTCCTTTATGCCGAACAATTTTGCGATTTTTAAAGCTTCTTTTGCTCCACACTTGAAGTTCTCAGTTACGTCTCTTCCAGACTTTGTGATTACTCTTCCTTTTACGATTTCGGCTGGTTCCCTTGGTGTTGGCAGACCGCCAAGCTGTTCTGGACAGACCGGTATTAGGGTCTCCGCTTTCAATAGCATGAGAACTTTTCTGTTGAGAGCATCTCTCCCGTCGTATCTGCATTTTACTCCTAACAAGCAAGCGCTGCAGAGCTTCATGATAGCTGATAATTTAAATTCGATTTATATTCATTGCTAGGCTTCTTTCTAAAATGAAGATTTCTGATAATTTTACAAGATAAGAGAAGATATGTTCAGCCGAAAAGCGCTCCAAGCCCCTCAAGTGCTGCTTCTTCTTTGGCTTTTTCCTCTTCTTCCTTCTTTTTCTTCTCTTCCGCTGTAGGTTTAGCTTCTGCTGCTGGTGCCGTGGCTGGTGCTGCGGCAGCTGGTGCTGCCATCATTGTTGGTGCTGACTTTATAACTTCATCTATGTTGACCTCTGCCAGTGAAGCCACTAGAGCTTTAACTCTGACGGCGTCAACATTTATTCCAGCAGCTGTTAAAACTTGTGTTAGATTTTCCTCGTTTATTTGTTTTCCAGCCTTGTGGAGGAGCATTGCAGCGTAAATGTATTCCATATCTATTTCACCTCTACTCAAACTATTTTAACTTTGCTTGGCTTCTCCTTCCAAATTGGGAATTCTCATACTTAAGCTTAACATTTCAGCGTGAGCCTTTCTAATAAGGTCTTTTATTGTTTCCTTGGTGGGTATGGCTGCGCCTAATGATAGAGCGTATGCCTCTTGATGGGCAATTTGCATTAATACTTGTATGTTTTCTTTTGTTGGGTACGCCACGCCTATCGACAGTTTAAAGGCTTCGGCATGGGCGTTCTCAAACTGTTTCTTGGTTTCTTTCAAATCTATCTTGAGTTGTTCTCCTTCTATGATTAAGCCTTCGTCGTATACAACCTTCATTATAAGTCCTGCTTCAACTGGCTTTATCCCAAGTTTCGACAAAACACTTGCAAGTCTGTCGGAAATCACTTCGCCCTTGCGCGCCACCAAAGTGTCCTTTGTTATCCACACGCTTCCAGCCTCGATTCTCGTCGGTAAACCCGCAGCGTTCAGCTGGCTTATTATTGGTCCTGGTGGTTGTCCAGTGTTTCCTGCGGGAACTATAACATCAAAGGATGCTATATCGCCAGCCTTTGCTGTCAGGCGGACTTTTCCCTTTTCAAGGAGTAATGCCAATTTGAATGGGTTAAGGTTTGTGAAAAGGAAGACGTTTGGTCCTGTTAGATATTTCTCTAGTTTTTCCATTCCTTGTTTTTCTCTGCAGTTCTCAAGAGCCCTTTTCATTAACGTGTTTTTTACGACTCGCATGTAAACGTCTGCCGCCAGCTTTTTCTTAAACTCTTGAAGCTGGGAAGCCCTAACTTTCTGGAGGCTTGCTATGCCCACCGCTCTATATTGCTTAAGAATTTTTGTTATCTCTTCAACTTCGTCAATTTTTCCTTTCAAAACTTGTTGTGACGGCAGACGCTTCCCCTCTTTATAGCTTAATCTTTACCGGCGCGCCCATGGTTGTTTTTATGCGGGCCGATTTAATGTTTTTCACTCCCCTCTTCAGCTTTCCCTCGACAACCCTCAAAACCGCTTGTATATTTTCAGCTAATTCTTCCTCTTTCATGTTCTCCGTTCCAATTCGACACTGGATTACTGGCTGGTTGCGCATCCTAACAACAACTGTTCTGCGGTACTTGTTTAGCAAGCTTTCAATATCTGCTGTAGGCGGAACTGGTATAGGCATTTTTCCTCTCGGTCCTAAGGATGGACCCAAAACCTTTCCAACCAATGGCATTAATGGTGCTTCAGCTATGAAGAAGTCGTATTCATTAGCTAGTTTCCGCAATTCCTTCTTTTTTCCAGCTAATGCTTCAAGTTCCGCCCTATCCATCACCAAGTCTGCATTAGCCCTTTTCGCCTTAAGGGCAAGCTCACCAGTGGCAATCACACAAACCTTGTTTATCTTCACTGCTGGCGGATAGGGCAGTTCCACGTTTTCTTGAAGTCTTCCCTCCGGGGATTTCATGTCGATGTCTTGTAAGTTTAAGATAAGCTCAACTGACTGCGTGAAGTTTCTTTTGCCTCCCTTCTCTTTTGCCTCCTTTAGGGCTGAAAGCAGTGTTTTCTGTTCTATTGGCATTTTTGCCGGCTCCGTGCCATTGATGGATTATAAAGCCCTTATAAAAACGTTCCCTTAAGCCTCGCTTTCAACGAATATTTTGTCATATTTCCCCTCGTCAATTTCTCGCATAACCTCTTTGGGGTCTTTTCCGTCCACTGTTACGCCCATGCTTACGCACGTTCCAAGGATTTCCTTAGCCGCGGACTTTATTGTCTTCGAAAGCAGTTCTGGACGCTTTATTTTCGCTATGCGAATTAGCTGTTCCGTAGTTAAATTTCCAACTTTCTGCACCTTTGGGTTGCCCGAACCCTTTTCAATTTTAAGCTCGCTAACAATTAGGGCTGACGCCGTTGGCGTTCCAACACTAACCTCAAAGGTTTTTGTTTCAGGGTCAACAGTAACCTTTACCGGAACTTTCATTCCCGCATAATCCTTCGTAAGCTCATTAATCTTGTTCACAACAGCCATGACATTCACGCCGAGGGGTCCAAGAGCCGGACCTAACGGCGGACCAGCCGTTGCTTGCCCTCCGCTGACGAGCAATTCTACAACTTTTTTCTCGCTCATGTCATGATCCTCCCTCAGTCTTTGCCCTTTCAACAATTTTAACATAGTCTGAATGGACAGTTATGGGTAACGTGAAAGTTGCTTCAAGAAGTTCCAGTGTCACCTCTTCCTTTGTTCTGTCAATGCGAGTGATTTTGGCCCGCATCCCCTTGAAAGGGCCATCCGTAACCTCAACTATGTCGTTTTCATGCAACTCTTCTATAATGGGTTTTCTCACAACATACTTTTCAATCTCAGAAAAGCTAACAAAGTCCGGAACCCTTGACCTGACATGTTTTATGCCTGCTATGGCTTGTTCCACAAAGTGAGGGCCTTCCGCCTCCATGAAAATATAACCCCTTAACGTGTCTGGAACAAGAATGGCTTTCACTGGTATCTTGTTCATCTCTATTCTTGCCGCAACAAGTTTGGCCACGTTCCTTTCTTGACCTGTTGTGGTTCTCACGGCGAAAATTTTTGTAGGCAATTTTTCCAAGGTTTTCCCTCACTCCATTTAATTTAAAACTGTATTAGCCTTGTTAGCATTGCAATTATAAAACCTATAAGCCCTATGACACCTATGCCCAAGAAACATATTTTTATTGATAGCCACAGCTCGCTTCTTCCGGGCTTGACTGCCAGTTTTAATGTTCTTGTGCATTGGGATAGGAAGGACCTTAAACCCATTTTGCCAACCAGCAAGTTGCGCTTTGATACAGATAAACAAGCATTTCTATTAACTTTTCTATTCAAACGCCATTGTAAAGAGCAACGGCTTGTTAAACTTTTTGGAACTTAAGCCCTACCCTATTAAGCAATTCAACAACGTTTGGTTTATCTTCGCCTTTTATTCCCTTCCAGTCTAAAACTGCAAACTCAACCTTTTCCAAGGTTTTTTGAACACACTGCCTCAAAATAGCCTCATCAATTTTGGCGGTAGCATATTTTGGTATCATGTGACTAAAGGCTATATCGCCCTCTAGAGCCATCCTAGTGAATTTCTCGTTATAATGGGGTCCTCCGATGCCAAGTGCCACCTTGCTCGTCTGTTTATTAAAATTTGCCACAACCTTCATTGTGGCATGGGCAACAACCTCAGCTGCTTCTAAATCCTCCCAATCTTTTGGAGTGCTTCCCAACTCGGCGAACATTGCAGGAACATCCAGCGATGGACCATGATGAGTACACTCGTAGGAAACTTTGTATTTCAAATGCTTTTCTCCAACAAGTTTCGCCATTAAGCCCAACGCCGATTTCATGGCGTTTGCTGGTGCAATGGACACTTTTTTTGGGATTCCACCTAAGTCTGCAGCTCCAAAGTTTCCGGGAGCATGTACCGACAGCGTTGGGGTTCCGCTTAGGCTACTATGCCTTGAAATGAAAATGATTAGGTCAAGTGATGGGTAGGACGTGGTTATGTTCTGTGTATAAACCAACTCGCCATCTAACATCACAAGCTCAACTTTTCGACCCAAAACCTCAGCGGCATATGCTTTTTCTTTAACTGGCTTAAATGGATAGTTGTCTAGAATCTGTTTTGCGATGTTTACGCTTGCTGAGTCTCTTGTTGATGCGGCTATTAGAATCATTTTATATCCAATTGCAAGATGCCCCGTTTAGGGATAAAGGTTTCCATAAAACTTATAATGCTTAAAAATGTTGAAGCCTTAGGTTTAAAGCTGGTGAAAATGGAAATGCATCTAATTAACTTCAAAAAATTGTCTGGGCAACAACTTTTGGAAATAATTGATAAGGCCATTGAGGTGAAGCAAAACCCAGAAAAATATCGAAGGGCTTTAGATGGCGAATCACTGGCCATGATATTTCAGAAAACCTCCACACGAACCAGAGTCTCTTTTGAGGTTGCCATGACGCAACTTGGGGGTCACGCACTTTACATCGATTGGAGAACAACAAACTTTACAATAGCCGACATATACGACGAAACCCAGTACTTGTCTCGAAACGTTGACTGCATAATGGCAAGGCTTCTGCGAAACGCCGACCTACAAGTAATGGCTAAAGCCTCGCTGGTTCCAGTGATAAATGGTTGCGATGAAAAGTATCATCCAAGTCAAGCAATAGCAGACTTGATGACCATGAGGGAGAAAAAAGGCAAACTAAAGGGCTTAAAACTGGTCTACATTGGTGTTCATAATAACGTCTGCAACTCCCTCATTGAAGGTTGCACAAAAACCGGGGTGAAGATAACCACCGTAACGCCAATCTTCAATGAACCGTCAAGAGATGATGAGCTTCTAGGGGAGGCTAAGAAAACTGGGCTTTACGAGACCACATTGGACGTTAAGAAAGCAGTGAAGGACGCGGATTTCGTTTACACTGACACGTGGGTTGACATGGAATTTTTCACAGATCCGAAGTTCGCCGCTGAAAAGGAGAAGCGCATCAAACTTATGATGCCATATCAAATAAATAAGGAGCTACTGCGGGGAAGTAGCGCCTACATAATGCATGATATGCCAATCCACAGAGGCTACGAGATAAGCGCAGACATCATAGAAAGCCCAAACTCGATTATCTATGAGCAAAGCGAGAATCGCCTCTACTCAGCGAAAGCCATACTACTTAAACTGCTTGAAAAATTCTAAGTTAGAGCATGCGTTTGACGATTTGAAAACGTTAAGTTGGAATCCTATTGCCCCTTGCGGTCTTTACTGTGGCGAGTGTACGGGCTTACTCAGGGGCGAGTGTGAGGGTCGCAGAAGCGGTAAATGCTTAAGCAAAGAATATCAAAATACTGCAAGATCTACAAATGTGCAGTCAGCAAAAACCTTACAATATGTTTAGACTGCAAAAGTTTCCCGTGCAAACTTTTCAATTTCTTCAAAGCGGAAACATTAGAGTCGAGCAGTGGTTTTTAGACGTTTGGTATAACATGAAGCAGATCAAAGAAAAGGGTATTTCAAAGTTTCTTATAGCTAAGGAAAAATGGTTGACAAAAAGAAGGACGTGTGTCACAAAGAAAGGAATTAAATACTGTGATGAGTGTAAGCATTGGCCATGCGAACTGTTAAAGAGGCAAAAAATTTATAAAAGGAAAATTTTTCGGGAAAATTTCAGAGGATAGAAAACGTA
>JAVZOA010000024.1:0-11592 GCA_038882535.1 Bathyarchaeia archaeon
GAGGCGTTGTTAGCACATGCAACTATGAAGCCCGCAAGTACGGCGTAAGATCCGGCATGCCCATCTCAAGGGCTTGGAAACTCTGTCCCCACGCCATCTACCTACCAGTAAACTATGAGCTTTACACAAAAGTTTCAGAGAGGATTATGGCTATTCTACGGAAATACGCTGACAAGTTTGAAAGCTGGGGGATAGACGAAGCCTTTTTGGATGTAACTTCAAGGGTTAAGGACTACGCTGAAGCAGAAGCCTTAGCCCGCCAAATAAAAAGGGAAATCCTAGAAAAGGAAGGGCTTACATGCTCGATTGGGATTGGACCCAACAAGCTTGTAGCCAAAATAGCCAGCGACTACCAGAAACCAGACGGTCTAACAGTTGTCAGAGAAGATGAAGCCGAAAAGTTTCTCGCTCAGCTGCCAGTCCGCAAACTCTTATGGGTTGGGCGGAAAACAGAGCAGAAGCTCCGAGCCATGGGGATAAAAACTATTGGGGATTTAGCCAGCTATGACCCAACAGTGCTGACAGAAAACTTCGGAGTGGTGGGAACCCAGCTTTATTTAATGGCGCACGGCATAAACAAAAGCGAGGTGGAAGAGCAGCGCCAAATAAAGTCCATAAGCCGAGACATAACCTTCGAGGAGGACACATCGGACTTCAACCTCGTGCTCAACACTTTGGAAAGGCTTGCGGAAGAAGTCCACAACGACCTCATGAGGCAGCAGTTGTATTTTAAGACGGTGACGGTGCGGGTTCGCTACGAAAACTTCGAAACCCACACCCACAGCAAAACACTACCCTTTATAACCAACCGCCTACAAGACATAAAGAAAACAGCCAAAGAACTCATACAAGACTACCTAAAACCAGAAAGGAAGATACGGCTAATAGGCGTAAGGGTCTCAAACTTCACGTCAGCGGAAAAGCAGAAAACCCTTGACACCACCGATTAACATTTTGCTTTTCTCGTGTGCTTTCATGGTTTCCTTTGGCAAACTCTTATATGGGACTGAGCAGCCTATACTTGGCGTGCAAAACTGCTTTTCAACGGCGGCTTTTGCACAATATAAAGTAGAAGGAGTTGAATAGGCGAAATGTCTAGTAAAGAGATGCACAAGGCAGTCTGTTCTGATTGCGGTCAAGAATGCGAAGTTCCCTTCGTTCCAGACCCAAGCAGACCAGTTTACTGTCGAGAGTGCTGGATGAAGAGAAGAAATCAAAGGCGAAGGTACTAGCAAGCAGACTTACAATTTTGAACGTTTTCTAGTTTCCAACATTTTTATTTTTGTTATTTTTGTGGCATTTTGAACTCCCAACTGCACCAGAGATTTTGGGGGTGCTTATCGGGTGGGCAGACGAGGCAGTTAACCTCAATATTCGGGTTTAGTGTTTTTGCAAAATTCTTCAAATAGCCGAATCTGACGCTTTTGCATGGAAACTCACCCAAACCCTTATTTAGCCTAGCCTCCTGTGTTCTGCAACGGTTTACGCTTAAAACCGCTTTTTCGGCGGAAACCTCCACCGTTTTGAAGGGCTGATCTAAAGCCCAACTTGTCAAACGCAAAAGCCTCATAATTGTCGAAATGTCCTGGTTTTCGCCCACACCAAACATTCTTTGAAGGCTTTTGGCTTCGATGGCCGCCATAGCCTCCCAAACACTAGCATCAATTTCAGTCGCCGCTTCAGTTCCAAACTTCCTCTCTATTCCGAGGAAGTATAGGCCGTCAACCCGCCACAAATTCCTAATCTGCAAGAAGAAATGGTCCATGAGTTTTTCCACGGGGATTTTAGCCAGCATCTCACGGTCTTCGCGGCTTCCAAGCGGATACTCGCTCATTATTTTTCACCATTTTTGCAGTTTCTAAGCTTTAGGCTGAATAATCTTTTAAGGTTAACCTTGGAGAATAGTAGGCATAAGCCTGATGGAAGGCTGAAAACTTTGGATATGCAACTGTTAGAGGCAATTATCCTAGGTGTTATTCAGGGTTTGACGGAGTGGATTCCAATATCTAGCACTGGGCACTTGAAGCTTGCTGAAAGGGCTTTAAACTTAACGCTTCCAGTGCTTTTTGACGTTGTTCTCCATCTTGGAACATTAGCCGTCGTTGTAGCCTTCTTCAGAGGCGACATCCAAAAAATCTTGTCAGCCCTTAAAGGCCTAGATTTCAAGTCGGATTATGGAAAATTTATTCCGCTTATAATTGTTGGGACAATGCCAACCATTGTTATCGGATTGGCTTTTCACGTGTTTTTAGAAGATGTTTTCGGCGAAATTTTGGTTATAGCGTCGGCTTTTATTGTGTGCGGTGTAGTGCTGTGCCTCGCGAGGATTGGAAAGGAGAGGGCGGATGAAATTGGGTTTTGGCAAGCCTTTCTGATTGGTGTTGCCCAAGGCATTGCGGTTGTTCCAGGGCTTTCTAGAAGCGGCTTAACGATTACTGCGGCTCTTCTGCTTGGAATAAAGCGTGAAAAAGCCTTCAAATTCTCCTTTCTACTGTCGATTCCAGCCATAATAGGCGCTTTGGCACTAACCCTTTCCGAGCAATTTAATGTGTTGGCAGCTTCAAGTTTTGGTTTCGCCGAAGTTGCCTTTGGCGTGGTTGTGGCTATGGTTGTTGGCTACCTTGCCCTGAAACTTCTTTGGAAAACAATTGCAGGTGGGAAGTTTCACCTTTTCGCGTTTTATTGCTGGGCTCTAGGCGTATCCTTAATGGCTGCTTTAGGTTTACATGTCTTATAGCCACTTCGGCTTGCCAGACAAAAACTCTGTGAGAAACTTTGCAAATTCGCTGTCTTTTTCGTAGATTTCCGCTATTTCCTCGTTAACTAAAATTTTGAATCCATGCTGGAGCACTTGCGCTATTTCTTTGGCCACCCCAGCGTTTCTTCCGCCATCCCTAAGCCTTTCGTATAGGAGGGCAGCTGCGTCTGTGTATTTCCTCCTAACATGGACAATCCATCTGCCATCTTCAATATAGGGACCAGCAACAGTTCCAGCACTACCCGCATATTTTGCCAGAAAGCTTTTGCATCCTTGTTCCTTCTCCATTGGCGGTCCAAGATGCTTTTTTACTGGTGGCAGGTAGCGGCTTTCAAGCTCGAATATGAAGGCGTTTAGGTCTTTCTCGTTGCTCCATGATGTGCACCGCAATAAGCCAAAATCATTTAATTGAAGAAGCTTTGCCAGTGAACGTTGAGACTTGTAAAGCTGACCCCACAAAATGTCTGGAACTGCCTCAACTTTCTCAAAAATCACAAAAAGCGTTGCAGAACCCCGCGTGCTTATTTTTGCTTTAAGCTCCTTTGTTGCAAGTGGCTTTGTTTCTGGTGGATAGAAGAATTTTAGGCTAGGTTTCTCTAGGAAGGCTCTGGCTGCCGCCACAAAGGTGTAAAGCTTTTGGGACTGCACCGCTGAAGCCACGTTCCTCCTCTTGTCAACGGGGTCAACTATCACTAGAGGTTCAACAAACAACAGTGGCAGCTCGTCCTCCCTTCCCTTATAATGGTTTTCTATGTCCACTACCCTGCGCCTTTTATGCTGTGCAAAAGCCTTCATTGTATCGGCGAAACTTCCATAATTTATAATTAGGAGTTCGCATAGGTACCCGCTGAAACCGCCAACCTTAATTTCGGCACCGTAAGCGCCCACACCTTTCATAAACCTTTTCAGTAGGCGAACCTCGCCCCGCATTTGGCTTGTTAAACGCTTCCTCACATAATCCGTGTGATATGGCGTTCGGTCCGTGGCGCTCAGCCACTCTCCGGGCTTAGCGTCGTAGCATGGCACTATATTGACCCGAATGTCGTCAATAAAAGCCTCCAAATACGGGTGTTCGGCGAAGCGCTCCACCTGCCTCGCGCCTTCAGTTGCCCGCCTAGCTATTTTTAGGGCTACTTCGCCCAAAGACTTGCGGGGTATGCTTGTTGGCAAACGCATGAAAACGTCTATTTCTGGTTCTTCGCTCAGCCAAGTGTCCTTAGCAACAGAGCCCTCTAAACGCACAGTTGCCTTGACGCCGAAATCTGCTGCGGCGGAAGCCACTTTCGCTTCTAGTTCTTTTGCCAAAGCCTCTATTTTTTCGCGTTTTTCCCTTGTGGGTGTAACCCTTTCCAAAACAGCTTTGCAAACTTTTTCCAGCTCGGTAGACATAATTCAGTCACTTGTCCGACTACTGCTTTTGTGGGCAGTATTCTCTAAGCGTGGAATATATGGGACCTTTAGGCGTCAAGTTGCTCCTCTTAAGCCTTAAGCATTCTGCGCGTACAACGCCAAACTCGTAGTTCACGTTTTCCATCAAGAATTTTGCAAGGGCAGCCTTATTCCGCCCACTCTTAACACGAGCAATAGTCAAGTGGGGGCTAAAACCTTTAGGATCTGGAGCAAAACCCAAACCGCGCAGATAAGGCTCAAGCTGGCTGAAGATGCCCCGCAATTCGTTGGCACCATTTCTAATGCCGGCCCAAACAACCCTCGGATAACGCATGTCTGGAAAGGCGCCAACCCCTTGAATCTTAACGTCGAAAGGAACAAACTGAACCTTCTGCATGCCTTCAAAAATTTTGTCAATCATGTTGGGGGTTATGTTTCCTAAGAAACGCACAGTTATGTGAATGTTTTTAGGCTCTACTAGCTTCAAATCCGCCCCAGTCCCAGCCAGCCTCTCCTGCATCTGCGTTATCCTTTCCAAAACATTGGCGCTTTCAATGTCAAAGGCTATAAAGCTTCTTATGGCTTCTGACATTTAGATTCCCTTCGCGTATTTCTGATATGGCATCTTTCATAAATGCTTTTAAGCAAATTTGGTTATTATGGCAACTGAATTTTAGTTTATTGTGGGGAAGGTGGCGGATTTTCTTGCTGGATCGATGACGTTTTCATTGAGAAGAATCCAACAGCCATCAGAATCCACGCAATCCACATTATTATAAAGCCTATCAGAATTATTGATAGGACTGCGCCTATCAGCCAAATCAAACCGGCTGTTTCAAACATTTTCTCTCCAGACTTTGCGGAAAGGGCGTCTAAAGATTTTCTGAAGAACAATGCTGAGATGATTAGGGATATGACGAGCATTAAGTAGGCTCCAAGGATTGGTCCAAGAAGAAACCGGAGATTTTCCCTAACAAATACTTGGACAGCCGCCGTGTTTGTCCAATCTAATTCTTTAAGTTGCGGAGCTATTGGCAAAATGAGTATTATGAAGATTAGTATTGCCGCCACTATGCCAACAATCACTGTTATGGTTCCGTAAAGGGAGTTATTGAATATGCCCTTCTCTTTATAATGGTCTGCGAACCCTTTTAAGGCTATTAAGACTAGTATTATGCCTGCAAGCAGTGGCAAACCCTCATATAAACGCCCAACTACACCAATAAAACTGATGACCATTAATATTGCGCCTACAAAGCCTAAAGCCTTACTTGATTCAAGACTCATCCCGTAACCCTCATTATGAAACGTCTTCTGTTGTTCATCAAATAAAAGCTTTGTCTAGAATAATGTGAAGCGCTGTTCGTGTTTGGTAAACGCTTTTAACGTTTTAGAAGAATATTCCTAATAGCACGTTTGTAAGTATAGGCGAAAGGAAGACCTAGGATGACTGTTGAAAAGTTGGTTGTCGGCTTGGCTGGAATGCCCGGTGCCGGGAAATCCGTTGTTGTTAACGTTGCAAGGGCTAATGGTTATGGCGTTGTTGTGATGGGCGATGAGGTTCGTGAAGAAGCCCAGCGGAGAGGCTTAGAGCCAACTCCTGAAAACCTTGGGCACATAATGTTGGAGTTAAGGCGTTTAGAGGGAGAAGCTGTAATAGCGAGGCGATGCATTTCAAAAATATTGGGAAAAACTGAAAGTAAAGTCATTGTTGATGGCATAAGAAGCCTAGCTGAAGTTGAAGAGTTTAAGCGACATTTTCCAAGGTTCACATTAATTGCTGTTCACTCAACACCTGAAACAAGGTTTAAGCGGCTTTTTCATAGGCAAAGGAGCGATGACCCCAAAAACTGGAAAATTTTTCACGAGCGAGACATGAGGGAGCTAAGCGTTGGATTGGGAAATGCCATAGCCATGGCTGAGTATATAATAGTTAACGAGGAAAGCCTAGAAGCAGCCAAAAAACAGGCTGCAATAGTCTTGAAGAGGGTTGAGGAGAAATGGATGAAGTAGAAGTCCATGTGGAAGTAGAAATAAACCCAACAGAATCCGAAGAGAAGGTGAGAAGAGCCGTGGAGAACATTTTCGGCGGCATACACGTCCAAGTAAAGCCCCTACAAAAGGGAAGCTTACTAACCGCGGATGCAAAAGGGCTAGAATCCTTAACAAAGCTTTATAATTTACTGCGTAGGGAACGCATCCGTGACGCGGCGCGGGGGGCTTTATTCGAGGGCTTAGGCGAAAAAATAATAACTTTCTATTTGAACAAGCAGGTGGCTTTTGCTGGGCACGTCTCCTTTTCAAAGGCTGTTGCAGAATCTCCCCTTGGACCGATAAAGGTTCAGATTAAATGTGATGATCCGAGGCAGCTGATCGATTGGCTTGCTCCAAAAACGACTTGAAAAGGAGGATGTGGAAAATGAGTTTGGAAAAAGTTTATAAATACATTGAAGGGCACGCTGAAGCCTTTGTCCAAGACCTTGTGCGGCTTGTTAGGCAGCCAAGCATCTCCGCAAAGGATGAAGGAATAACCGAATGTGCAAAACTTGTGGAGGAGATGATGCGGGAGACAGGACTTTCAACAAAAATCTTGATAGGCGAAGAGGGGAACCCCATAGTTTATGGCGAGGTAAAGTCTAGGGGCTCTGATAAGACTCTGCTTTTCTATAACCATTATGATGTTCAACCTCCGGAACCCCTTGAAAAGTGGAATTACGAGCCCTTCAGCGGCAAAATTGTTGATGGAAAAATCTATGGGAGAGGCGTCACAGACAATAAGGGGAATTTTGTCTCTAGGCTTAAGGCTGCTCAAGCCTTTTTAGAAACGGCTGGCGACGTGCCAGTCAACATAAAATTCTTTGTTGATGGCGAGGAGGAAATTGGAAGCCCAAACCTTGAGCCAGTTGTTAGGGCTTATAGGCATATTCTTGGAGCGGATGCTGCCATATGGGAGTTTGGCGGCACAGACCGAAAGGGCAGACCCCAACTCTATTTGGGTTTGAAGGGTATCCTATCCGTAGAGTTGAGGGCTAAAGCCGCCAAGAAGGATGTTCACTCTGCAAATGCTCCGTTAATACCCAATCCTGCATGGCGTCTGGTTTGGGCTTTAAACACTTTAAAGGATGAAGATGAAAGAATACTTGTTGATGGCTTTTATGGGAATGTGGTGCCGCCATCCGCTGAAGAAATTGAGTGTTTGAGGCAGATTCCCTTTGAGGAAAAGGAGTTGAAGGAGGAGCTTGGCTTAAAACATTTCTTGAAGGGTGTTAGCGGTTTTGAGGCTTTGAAGGCTCTGCTTTACCAGCCCACATGCACAATAAACGGCTTATTCGCCGGATACACCGGAAAGGGCTCAAAGACTGTCTTGCCTCATGAAGCCATGGTTAAGCTGGATTTTAGGCTTGTCCCAAACCAGAAGCCCGACGAAATCTTCGAAAAGCTTGTTCGCCACCTTAAAAGGCATAATTTTGGGAATTTGGAGATAATAAGGCATGGCTCAACAGAGCCGGCTAAAACGCCTATTAGTGACCCGTTTGTGGGTTTGGTGGCGAAAACTGCCGGGAAGGTTTATGGAAAAAGGGCTGTTATTTATCCGCTGAGTGCTGGCTCCGGTCCCATGCACTTGTTCCGAAACTTTTTAGGCTATCCCATTGTTTCTGCCGGTTGTGGTCATCCTGAGTCTAATACGCATGCGCCTAACGAAAACTTGAAAATTGAAAGCTTCATTACTGGGACGAAATTTATTGCCACTCTGATAAGCGATTTCGCCCATGCACACGCATAGCTGGCGGGCACACAATTGTCTAGCAAAGCGATTATAACTGAGCGTGGCGCCGTCCTCCTTGGCAAGTGTGTTGCATGCGACGCCTTCGATGATTCTAAACCTTTGAGGATCGTTACCCATGCACATGCAGATCATATGATTGGCTTGCAGCAGAGCCTAAGAACCTGCGAGAAAGTGCTCATGACAAAAGCCACAAAAGACTTGATTGACGTTATGAAAAGCCCCCTATTTCTCATGGGCGGGCTTGTGGAAACCCTCGATTATGGAAAAACCATGCATTATGGCGAGGAAAGCATAACACTTTTCCCGGCAGACCACATTTTAGGCGCTTGCCAAGTTCTTGTTGAGAACGCTGAAGGCACAAGGATCGTTTACACCGGAGATTTTAGGATCGAGGGCACCCCAGTTTTAGAGGCTGATGTGCTTGTTATGGAAGCCACTTATGGTAGTCCATCGTGTAGGCGCCCCTTCAACAGCGAGGTTAGGGAATTGTTGGTTTCCATTGTTAGAGAGGGGCTTAAGCGTGGCGTCGTCTACGTTTTTGGTTACCATGGTAAACTCCAAGAGGTTATGCAGATTCTCCACGACGCCGACATAAAAGCGCCATTCATCGTGCCTCAAAGGGTTTTTCAAATCTCCAAAATATGTGAGAGGCATGGCATGCGCATAGGTCGCCTATTACGGCTTGAGGAGAAAGACGCCAAGGAAATGCTTGAGAGGAACCAGCCCTGCTTGGCTTTTTACCATATGGGTTCTAGGGCTCATGTTGGGCGTGGCTGCTTCCGCGTTTATGTTAGCGGCTGGGAGTTTGATGTTCCATGCCGTGAAATAGGCGACAAAGAGTATGTTGTAGCCTTAAGCGACCATTCCGACTTTGATGGTTTGATGGAGTATGTGAGGCGTTCAAGGCCGAAGTTTGTTGTTACTGACAACTTCCGTATTGGTTATGCTGAAACTTTGGCTAGGCATATTCAAAAACAGTTTAATATTCGGGCTTTGGCTCTTCCTAGACGTTAGCTTATTTTACGTGTGTAGCGAGTATTACTACACAATATTTATTTTTCTCGCCACAGAATTATACTCTTGAGTTCGGATTCGAATTCCGAATTCACATGTCTTAAATAATAAGAAACAGAGACCTTCGGGCGGAAAAAGGCATGCCCTCCCCACTACAGCCAGAGTTCTTCTCATTGGTAGGCATAGACCTATTCCTAGCCATGAGCCTTTTAACATGCCTCTTGGACAGGCATTTTCCATCGCAGCTCCCATACGTCTATCAACTGGCAGCCCTAGCTGGTTTTGGACACCTAATCGTAAGCAGAGAATTCATGGCCACATTCGATCCGTACATGCGCTTCTGGTACAGCCTCCTATACCTTATAGTGGCTTTAGCCAACATAATAGCCGTAAACGTCTACCTAGGCATAGTTAAAAGGCTCCTAAGCCACGCAAAGGTTTTCATGGCAGCCGTAACCATTCCAGCCTTAACACTGGCGGTTTTATTCCTATCCAACTATGCTGAAATCGCCTCACACCCAATAATTATGCTTCCACAGATGGGTTGGGAAGCCGCCTTCGTGGGCATAGTAGCCTTCGACACGCTTGTAGTGGGGTTGGGCACCTACATATTCTTCAAGCCCCGATGGTGGTACATAGCCATAGGCGCAGGCACAGCCATAACAGCTGCAGCAGCCTACGCCGCCTACAAGCCAACGTGGGGAGAGGCAGCCTTTATCGCCTCGGCAGCAGCCCTAGCAATAGCCTGCGCCATAGTCCTAGCCGTAAGCGCCTACGTCCTCGTAAAAATATGGATAGAAACCCTAAAAGAAAGGAAAAAACGAAAAGGAGGTGAAACAACAAAATGAAAATAAACTACAAAAAGATGGTAAAGTTAGCAACGTTGCTAGTAACATCACTCCTAATAGCAAAAGCAAGCGCAGACACGTACACCTACCTGTTTATGCATGCTGGAATAACAGTAACTTCGCAACAAGTAGTCTGGATTTATGGAGGCCAGATAATTTCTGGAAGTACTGTAACTCCGAGTTTTACGGTCCAACAAGGTGTTTATACATGGTATAACAACACTTTGCATCTAAAGAACACAGGTGGAACTAACGTTACCGTAAATATAACAGTGACGAGTCAGGCCTCGTCTAGTGTATTTGATATTTGCAAGGTATACGTCTACGAGAACTTCACAACGCCGGGTACATGGACATTTGTGGGTACATTAAATGCTCTTACTTTGGGTGACATATTAAATAACAAACTATTAAAGGCGAATGGTGGCTATTTCAAGTTTGACTTCGAAATCCAAGCTAAAACAACTGCTACACCAGGTACTTATAACTTTGAGATAACAGTCGTATACTAAACCCCCCTTTTATTTTTTGTTAAAAGCTGCTTATGCTTCTAAAAAGTTAACGCCCTAAGGCTAAAGCTTAAAGTTTAAACGACAGATTCTGCCCATTACAATACAAAATAACTGATTATTAATTAACGCTAATCGCGGACATCATTAAACTTTAAAAGTAGAAACGCTCTGATTGTTAAGGAGTGAAAATACATGAGTAAGTCGTCTTTGTTTTCGGGTTTTTATAAGCTTAGTCCCAAAGAGCGTTTAGCCTTTGTTAGGGAGTTTGCTGGCTTAACTGATGAGGAATGCGCCCTTTTGCAGAATACTGGTGGTTTGCCCTTAGACTTGGCTGACCGCATGATTGAGAATGTTGTTGGGGCTATTCCAGTGCCTTTGGGCATTGCCGTAAACTTCCTCATAAACGGCAGAGACTATTTGGTGCCGATGGCTATTGAGGAGCCATCAGTTGTGGCTGCGGCTAGCTATGCCGCTAAAATGGCTAGGGATGGTGGAGGCTTCCATACGAGCAGTACTCCGCCAATAATGATTGGGCAAGTGCAGGCTGTTGGCATTAAAGACCCTTATGCGGCTAGGCTCCGCGTATTGCAGGCTAAAGATGAAATTTTAAAGAAGGCTAACGACCAAGACCCGGTTCTGGTTTCTGTGGGTGGTGGAGCAAAAGACCTAGACGCAAAAGTCATCAATACAGTGCAAGGTCCAATGGTTATTGCCGAGTTGCATGTGGACTGCCGCGACGCTATGGGCGCTAATGCCGTAAACACTATGTGCGAGGCAGTAGCCCCACTAATAGAGCGGATAACAGGCGGGCGCGTCTACTTGCGGATAATCTCAAATTTGGCTGTTAAACGCCTAGCAAGGGCATGGTGCATCGTGCCAAAAGAGGCTGTTGGCGGAGAAGAAGTTGTAGACGGCATAGTGAACGCTTGGGCTTTTGCTGCAGCCGACCCTTATAGGGCTGCTACGCACAATAAGGGGATTATGAACGGCATAATAGCCGTCGTAATCGCCACATGCAACGACCACCGCGCTATAGAAGCCGGAGCCCACGCGTACGCCGCCAGAAGCGGCCACTATACGACTCTTTCCACATGGGAAAAAAACGAAAACGGCGACCTAGTAGGCTCAATAGAACTGCCTATGGCTGTCGGCCTAATAGGCGGAGCTGTGCGCACCCACCCAATAGCCAAAATATGCCTAAAAATCCTAGGCGTAAAAACTGCTAATGAATTCGCCGAAGTCTTGGCAGCTGTAGGCTTAGCCCAAAACCTAGGCGCATTGAGG
>JAVZOA010000025.1:0-11588 GCA_038882535.1 Bathyarchaeia archaeon
CATAGCTTTGAAGTGTTCTTCTCGCTTACCTTTATGACTTTGATTCCGTGCCATTTTGCCTTGATGGTTTTCTTAGCCTTCATGAGCGACTCGCTCAACTTATATACGGCATTCATTCCATATTTAAGCCTATCGACAATTCATCCTAGAACTAAAGTTCTAGGCTTTCTTGTCACATTTTTGTAAAACCTTATATATGTACTTATTTCCTCTATGTACTTATGTCCGAAGTAATAAAAGTGGAGGTTTCTAAGGCATTGGCTAAAAAGTTTAGAAAACGTGCTATGGAAGTTTACGGCTATAAGAAGGGTGCTATAAAGGTGGCGCTTGAATCTTTACTAAAACGTTTTGTTATCTCAGGCGAGGTTGACTGGAAAGCTTTAAGAGGTACATTAAAGTCCGAGCTTTCTTCTGTAGAACTTCAACACAGAATTTGGAGGAAAGTGGATTAAAATTGATTTTAATAGACACTAACATTTTTCTGGAACTATTACTTGGACGTGAAAAATGTGAAGATTGTGAAAAATTTTTAGATACGGTATCGGAGGGCGGGATAGAGGCTATTGTTACAAGATTTTCTGTTCACGCTGTTGAAGTTGTACTTAACGATCCAAATTTAATTCTCCAATTTATTAGAAACATTCAGAATTCACTTGGCCTTGACATTTATGATACGAGCCTAGAAGATGAGGTTGCTATATCAATGTTGATGGATAAGGTAAAATTAGATTTTGATGATGCGTTACAATATTATGTGGCTAAAAAATTTGGAGTTAAAGCTATAGTTAGCTACGATAAGCATTTCGATAATTTGGATATTATACGTAAAGAGCCTTCAGATTTCATAGATAGTAAAAAATAGCCTAAAATCGTCTAAAATATGTTGGTAAAAACATTATTGTTATGAGAATGGTTTAGTGCAAAGGCAAACTTATTTTTTCAAGAAGTTTTATACTCTTTTAAATGTTTAACTTTCGTTTTATATTTTTCTTTCAAGTTTTGTAAAAGTTTTGTGTCGGATGTGTATAGGATTGTGTCAAGGTATTTTGCCAAGGCCACATAGCTTGCATCATACACTGTTATGTTATTTTCTATGGCGATATCGATGGCTAAATTTGCGTATTCGCCTTTTAACTCATATAGGTCAAAACCGTATTTTGTTATGCTCTCGCATATGGCCTTCAACTTTTCTGGCTGAATATCCTTTCTAGAATATCTTACTGCATTAACAACCTCATAAATCATTAGTGAGGGTGCTGCAAGTTTAAACATTCCGTTTAAATAGCTGTCTCTTATGGCTAGAGCTTCGTTTCTAAATTCTTCGATAATGTACCATTTTACTACAACAGATGAGTCTACGACTAAAGTGTTTAATGTTCTTCTCTCCATCTTCTTATAACCTCAACGCTGGAGTAGCCTTCATCTGGTATGATAACGTTCTTTTCGTTTAAAAGTAAGGCTATAGCTAGATTTCTTTCCTCTTCCCTTTTTAGTACATCTAAAATCGCCTTTCTAACAACCTCGCTCCAGTTCACATTCTTAAATCGACTCATTCTCTTCTTTAATTCTTCATCAACTCGCACTGTAATAAGGGCCATCTTATATTCCACTATCCATAAAAATAATAAGTATATAAGTTTATATACGTATATACTTCACTAGAGTGTGGCTCCAACCTTATATTTAATAAAATTTTATATATTTGTTATAAAAATTATAATTGATATGAGCACTATATTTGTTACAGAAGATGTAAAGGAGGCTCTTCTTAAGATCGCTGCAGAACTTCAAATAAGATGGGGAAGAAGAGTTGATTTAAATGAGGCTATAAGATATCTTCTTACTTATAGAATTAAGAAGCCTGAACTTTTGGAGGAGGCATGTAAGCCTATTCAAGGATTCGAAGAAGCATATAGTGAACTTAGAAGAGAGAGGAAGAGGGAGGAAGAGAGAACTTTCAGGAAGTTTGGTGCTTGATACTGGCGCACTTTTAGAACTAATTTATTCAACAGAAAAAGGTTTAAAATTGAAGGATGCGCTTAAGTCCGAAAAAGTTCAAGCAAATATTTCTGAATTAACACTCACAGAACTAATGTACATTCTATGCAGAAAGATTGGGGAAAAAGAGGCACAGGATAGAGTGGGATACCTGCTGGATTCAGGGTATGTTATTTTGCATGAGGATTCAAAGTTAGTTGAATTGGCTGCAGAATATAAGTGTAGGAGGGGGATTTCATTAGCTGATTGTTTGGCTCTTGCAAAGAAAATTAGTTCACCAGCAATATTTGCTAGAAGGGAAGATGAACTTTTAGAAGAAATGTCAAGAGAACCATTTGATGTCAAAATTTTATTCTTAGAAGATTTCTAGCAAGCAAGTATACTATTGATAATTTTAATGAAAGGAGTCAAGTTGTTGAAGAATTTTTTATTTATTATTTGATGGTAAATTTTGATTACCGCCCTTTGGACATAGGAATCCAACATTGATTATTGATGTTCCGATGCTACGGTTCGCGTACATTACTGTGTCTCCACCCTATATTAGCTAAGTTTTCGTATCCTAATTGCAGTAGCAATATTTATGAGCATGTTAATTGCTAAGAATGAACTTTTTATTAGAAGATATTTGTTTTACTAATTCATGAATAAAGAGTTCAAAGGATAGCTTTAAAATCTGATAACCACGTTTATAGATATAAGTTATATTTTCCTTACAGCTTTCGCCTCCCTGACTTGAAGGGCGGTTTTTAAGCTATTCACCATTTCCTCCCAGTATTTCTGGTTTATGCTACATCCAGGATTCGGGCCTTGTAGGTCGTTGAAATAGGCGTAGGCTCTTGCTCTGCACCCTCCACATATATATCTATATTCGCACTCTCCACAGCCTTTGAAAAGATCCCTGTTTCTCATCTGTTTTAGGATCGGTGATTTTCTCCAGATTTCGATAACGCTCTGTTCTCGAATGTTTCCGACTTTTATGGGTATGAAGACACATGGCTCAACTTCCACGCCTTCCATTACTATGAAATCAACTTCTCTCGTCTAAGTTCCTATATTAATTGTCAGCGCAATTGCTAGAACTTTGGAAGCCAAACTAGAAGCTGTAAAAGGCGGGGAAGGTCCACGAATAAGACCGCAAAAAGCCTGAAAAGGAAACTTAAAAGAACACTGTTCCGTTAGATAAATTCCTTACTTGACTGAAAGTTTCTTCTGCCAGTTACAGATAAACTAAGAATAATTATTTTTCACGGCTTCTTTTTCTATATCCGTTTATGCAGCCATTTTTTATTTCATTTGCAAGTTTAGCTATTTCTGGAAGTTTTTGGAATGGGTTTTCTAAGCTTTCCGCATATATTCTTGTATATGCGCTTCCAACCACAATGCCGTCGGCTCCCCCGGAAACTAGGGTTTCGGCGTGTTCTCTTTTTGAAATTCCAAAGCCGACTACTATGGGTTTGTCGGTTGTTTCTTTGACCTTTCTTACAAGCTTTAGGGTAGCCTTTAGGCCTCTAATTTTTGAGCCTGTGACACCTTCAAGGCCTATGAGATATATTAAACCTGAGGCTTCGACCAATATTTTTTTAAGTCTTTCAAGGGATGTTGTTGGCGCAACTTGGAGTATCAGGTGTATTTTTCGCTTTTCAGCCATCTTTATGAAAGGTTTCGCCTCTTCTACTGGAAGGTCTGGAACTAAAATTCCTTGGGCTCCAGCTGCAGCTATTTTGTCTAGGAACCTCTCAAAGCTCATGATATAGGGGATGTTAAAGTAGGTTGTCACAACTATTGGTGCCTCAAGTCCTTCAGATCTTAGCCTTTCAATGCCTTTTATGCATTTTTCAGGGGTTATGCCGGCGTTTAATGCTCTTTCACAGGCAGCCTGGAATGTCGCTCCATCTGCTATGGGATCTGAGAAGGGGATGCCAAACTCTATTATGTCTGCGCCGTTTTCAGCTAAAGTTTCTATTAGTTTGATGGAGAAATCCTCGTTTGGATCGCCATAGTAGACGTGGGCCATGTGGATTCCTTCCTTGTGCTCTCTTAATTTTCGGATCTTATCTTCAAGCTCCATAAAGATTCCCCAGAATGGTTTCTATGTCCTTATCTCCCCTTCCTGAATAGTTTATAACCACGATTTCGTCGGAGCTAAATTCTTCGGGGTGGTTTAAGACGTAGGCTATTGCGTGGGCCGTTTCAAGCGCCGGTATGAGGCCCTCAGTCCTACACATGATTTTAACAGCTTCAAACACTTCTTTGTCGAAAGCATAGCAGGGCTTAACCCTTCCAATTTCACACAAATAGGATATTTCAGGTCCCCTTCCAGGATAGTTTAGCCCTGCAGCCCTTGTTTTGGACGGCCTAATTTGACCATGCTCATCCTGCAGCACCTGCATGAGGCTTCCATGCAGAACACCCGGTCGGCCAAGCTGAAAGGCTGCAGCGCTGTTTTCCGCGTTCAGACTTTCCCCGCCGCCTTCAACAAAGTAAAGCCTAACTTTAGCATTATTGATAAAGGGTTTGAAGGCGCCTATGGCATTGCTTCCCCCGCTTCCGCAAGCAACTATGGCGTCTGGAAGACGCTCTTCTTTCTCGAGAATTTGCTGTTTAATCTCCTGGCCTATCACGCTTTGGAACGTAGCCACAATTGTTGGAAACGGGTGGGGTCCAACGGCGGATCCCATCAAGTAATGGGTTGTTCTGGAGCATGAAGCCCACTCCCTGAGGGTTTCTGAAACAGCGTCTTTCAAAACGCCTGAACCAGTTTTTATAGGCCTTATCTTTGCTCCCAGAAGCTTCATTTTTTTAACGTTAGAGGCTTGTCTTTGAATATCCTTTACTCCAATAAAAATTTCTGTTTCTAAACCGCAGATGTTTCCAGCCATAACCGTTGCCAAACCATGCTGGCCAGCGGCTGTCTCAGTTATCAAACGTTTTTTACCCATTTTCTTGGCCAGCAGTGCCTGTCCTAAAGTGTTATTAAGCTTGTGCGAGCCCCCGCAGAGCAGGTCCTCACGCTTAAGGTAGACTTTAAATCCTGCAACTTTGCTGAAGTTTCTAGCATAATAGAGGGGGGTGGGTCTTCCGCCGTAATCCCTTAAAAGTTCCCTAAATTCCAGCTGAAACTCTTGAGTGGGGTAGATTTTTTCAAAGGCTTCTTCAAGCTCTATTAGTGCCTGCATTAATGTTTCGCTTACATATTGCCCGCCGTATTTGCCGAATCTTCCCTTCGACATCTTAAACCTCCCTTTAAGAATCTGTTAAAAACGCCCGTTTCGCGTTTCTTATGAAGGCCTCAACCTTTAAAGGGTCTTTCACACCAGGTTTCACCTCAACTCCTGTTGAAACGTCCACCGCGTAAGGCTTAACAGTTTCAACAGCCTCTTTAACGTTTTCAGAGGTTAATCCCCCTGCCAGTATCAACGGTTTCGGATAGATGGCTTCTCTGATGCGTCTGCTAAAGGCCCACTCGTGGGTTAAACCTGTCCCTCCGTATCTTCCTGCAGCCCAGGAATCCACATGAACAGCGTCAAAAATTTTTGCGGCTTTAACCGCTTTCTGAACAGCCTCTTCTGATTTAACGCTTATACTTCTAACTAAAATGGCGTTTGGAAACTTTTGCTTTAATGCTATAGTTTCTGAAATGGATCCTCCGTGGATTTGAATTACGTTAGGCTTTAATTCTTCATAAAGCTTCAGAAGGGCTTCCGAGCTTTGAGGGACGACTACTAAGACGCTTCTAACAGAAGTCGGAACACGCCTAAATAGTCCTTTAGCTTTTTCCAACGGCAAGTTTCGCGGCGAGTTTGGGACGCCTACAACGAAGCCTACAGCGTCAGCGCCCATGTTACAAACCATCGCAAGGTCTTTTTCGTTTGTGATTCCACAAATCTTAACCTTAACCGTTCTCATAGGCATGCACAAGCTCCCTAACCTTTGCTTCCACATCTTTAGCCAACATTATTACTGAACCAACGAGAAATGCGTCGGCACCGCAAGCTCTTAGAAATCTTATGTCATTGGCGTTTTGAATTCCACTCTCGCTTACAACAACCCTACCGCAGTTTTTTATGCCTGCTAACACTTGCTCCGTCACCTTCAAATCGACTTTTAAGGTATTCAAGTCCCTGTTGTTAATGCCCAGTATGTCTGCATTCGTCTTAAGCGCCGCAATAAATTCATCTCTAGTATGGGTTTCCAAAACTACTTCGAGGCCGAATTTATGGACAAGCTTTATAGCTTCTTCGAGAGAACAGTTCATGTAACCCCGTTTGAATACCGCGTATATAAGTAACACAGCGTCTACTCCAAATTTTGAAGCCGCCGTTATTTGAGCAGAGTCCACAACAATATCCTTCATTAATATTGGAAGTTTGGTGTGAGTCCGGACTTCTTTAAGGACTTTAAGGGATCCCCCGAAGTGTTTAGGCTCCGTTAACACCGATATTCCAACAGCGCCTCCACGCTCCATAGCCTTAACGACATCCCCTAGGCTGCTGATTTCCCTTAGAACACCGTGGGATGGGGAGCGGGGCTTTACTTCAGCAATTACAGGCGCATGCTTAAACATTTTTATAGAAGCTTTTAGGCTTACGTGATACCTCCGAACGTTTTCATCATTTTCTATGTTATAGTATCCTGACATCACTGTTTTAATAGCGTCCCGTGCCAGAGTGTCGAGAAAATCAGCCATATTTAGCTTCCATCTCCTCAAGTATTGAGAGATTGCTTCCCTCATAGCAGCTTAGCAAGCCCTTTAACTTCTTATAGGCAGCCCCACTTTCGATAGATTTTCGTGCAAGCTCCATGGCGTAGCAGTAGTCTTCCGCTTTTCCGCCTACAATAATTGCTGCGGCAGCATTCACAAGCACTATATCTCTTTTAGGGTCTTCATCTCCCAAAACTCCATACAGAATTTTGAAGGTAAGTTGAGCGCTTTCCTCAGGACTGGTTCCAGCAATTTCTTCGGCTCTAGCTTTTCTTACACCAAAGTTTTCGGGTGTAACTTCTAAAGTCTTAATTTCTCCATTTCTTAGCCATGCAATCAATGTTTTTCCTATGGTGGATATTTCGTCAAGTCCATCTAATCCATGACAAACCATGGCTTCCTCAACGTTTAGGCGCTTAAGCGCCCATGCAACCTTATCCACAAGACCTGCCTCATAGACACCTATTGTCCGGGCGTTTGCACATGCAGGATTCGCCAACGGCCCAAGAATATTGAAAACGGTCCTTATGCCCAACTCCCTTCGAACACCGGCTACATTCTTCATCGCTGGATGAAATGCTGGAGCGAAAATAAAACCTACACCAATCTTTTCAATCGCCATTTTAACGGTTTCAGGCTTCACGTTCAAATTAAGCCCCAGCTTTTCAAGGACGTCGGCGCTTCCACATTTGCTTGTAACTGAACGGTTCCCGTGTTTGGCTACAACTACACCTGCTCCGGCGGCTACAAAAGCAGCTGCCGTACTTATGTTAAAAGTTTTAAGCGCGTCTCCACCTGTTCCACACGTATCAACAATGCGGCCGTTCACCTCCGGTTTAATTTTGTAGCAAAACTCCATCATTGCCGAGGCAAAGGCGCTTATTTCCTCTACCGTCTCACCCTTTATCCGTAAAGCTGTTAAGAACGAGGCTATTTGAGATGGAGTGGCTTCACCAACCATGATCGACCTCATGGCTCCATAGGCTTCATCATAAGTTAGATCCCTTCTTTCCACAAGCATTTGAATGATCTTCTGAATCATTTGTTCACCCGTAAACAAAGTTTTCCAAAATTTTTCTCCCGCATTCCGTTAAGATGGACTCGGGATGAAACTGTACCCCTTCGATTGGGTAGGTTAAATGGCGAATTCCCATTATTTCTCCATCGTCTAAAGCTTCAGCGGTCACCTTAAGACATTTAGGAAGAGAAGTTTTATCCACAACCAATGAATGGTAACGCATAACAGTAACAGGGTTTTTGACGCTTTTGAAAACCCCTTTCCCGTCATGTTTCACAAGGCTTGTTTTCCCATGCATAACCCTCATGGCTTTAACAATTCTTCCTCCAAAAACGGAGACTATTCCTTGATGCCCCAAACAAACACCCAAAGTTGGAATTTGGGGACTCATAACCCGCAAAATATCACTACAAATTCCAAAATAGCGACCTTCCTCAGGCGTGCCTGGCCCCGGAGAAATAACTATCTTGTCAGGGTTAATTTCCAGGGCTTTTTTGATTGTTAGCTGGTCATTTCTAAATACTAGGGTTTTTACTCCAAGCTCTCCCAAGTATTGGACGAGATTATAAACAAAAGAGTCGTAATTGTCGATAACCAGAACCTTCATGGTGTTTCACCGTCCTCAGCAAGTTGGAGCGCTCTAAGCAAGGCTTCAGCCTTATGCTCTGTTTCAAACCACTCTTTCTCAGGATCTGAATCCGCAACTATACCTGCCCCAGCCTGAATGTAAGCGCAGTCCCCACTTGCAACCAGCGTTCTTATGGTTATGGCGAAATCAGCATTACCGTTAAAGGAAAAGTAGCCTACAGCCCCAGCGTATGGACCCCTCCTAACGGGTTCACATTCCTCAATAATTTCCATCGCCCTAATCTTGGGCGCTCCTGAAACAGTCCCCGCTGGAAAAACTGCTCTTAGGGCATCATAGCAGTCGCATTCATTTCTAAGCTTTCCAGTAACCCTTGAAACAATATGTTGAACATGGCTGTATTGATAGACCTTCATAAATTCGGGAACCGAAACAGTGCCAAACTCTGAAACTTTACCCACATCATTTCTGGCCAAATCCACGAGCATCACATGTTCTGCGCGTTCCTTCGAATCTAAAAGAAGCTCTTTTCTCAAATTCCTGTTCATAGCTGTATCTTTAACACGTGGACGCGTGCCGGCGATGGGGAAGGTTTCAATACGGCCGTTTTCCACCCTAACAAGCATTTCTGGACTAGAGCCCACGATTTGGCGTTCTCCCATCTTTAGGAAGTACATGTATGGGGATGGATTGATTTTCCGCAAAACCCTGTAGAACGGGATTAAGCTTCCATGAAACTTAAATCCATAACGTTTCGAGAGGACAACTTGAAAAATATCACCAGACTCTATATATTCTTTAGCCTTAACAACAATTTTTTCAAAATCTTCCTTGCTCATGTTAGCCTTAGGCTCAGAATATTGAAAGGATTCAACCCCGCGTTCTCCATCAAGCATGATTGATAATTCTGCTAGTCGATTTTCATCCATGTAGTAATAGAAGACTTCCCTCCTTCTATGGTCAAAAATTATACCGTCAAGAAATAATGCCATTTCAATGTCTGGAAAACGGAAATCGTCGGAAGCCGAGCTTGGAAGCCTCTCCCAGTAGCGAACAGCGTCATATGAGATGTAGCCGACGGCGCCGCCAAGAAAACGAAAATCGCTCAGGCCGACAGCCAATTTGCCGACAATGCTTCTTAGAGTGGGCAGAGGATCCTCAAATTGAAAGTTTGTCTTTTCTTCCCGAATTCTGTCGTGAATTTCAGCCTTTCCATCCTTCACCTTCAAAACTATGTGTGGGGCAAAACCGATAAACGAGTATTCCGCAAGTTTTCTAGGACCTTCCATAGACTCTAAAACATAGACGTAATCATAATGCTCAAAAATTTTAGTAAACAAATTAACAGGCGAAAGCTTCTCCTTGAACTTTATAAGCATTGGATTTTTAGAAAGCTTCGGGAAGCAAACGCTATTCTCCACACACATTCGCCTACAAGCCCTAATCAGTACATTAGTACATATTTAAACTTTAATGTACAATAATGTACATAAAATATGTAAGGCGTTCAATTGTCAACTTATTTGTTCCAGCCCCCTAAACCATGTAGAGTGCATAGTGCAAAATTAAGAAATCAATTCATCAAACCATATTTTCTACGAGTGAAAAACAAAAGGTAAGCATTAATTGCCAAGTTCATAGAAATACTTATAAGGATTAGCTCTCTTCAGCTTTATAAAAATTTTTGCACAATTTCTATTGTTTTAACAGCATCTTCGAAGTTGGTTTCAGGTTCAATGTCTTTTTCTTCCTTCTTTAGCTCCCTTAATCTTTTTAAAAGATAATTTAATTCAGCCAGCTTCTCCTTCATCTTCCTCTTCTATATTCTAGAGACTTTTTGGGCGCCTTCAATTAGATTTAAATTGATAAGCTTTATATAAACTTTTCTCAAAATAATTATTATAAAAAAATTGTATGCTTGTTTAATTTTAGAAAACATGTAAGTTTAAGTTTGAAGTAAACGATGAAGAAACCAAAATCTTGGAGAAGCTCTTCTCAAGGTATGCCAGTATGGTTAAGGAATGTTTAAAGAAAGCTCTTGAACTGAATATAACATCACGAAAAAGGTTACATGAGGCAATTTACAAAAAGTTGAGAGAAAACATCCTAAATACCATTTGCACTACATTTGTACTGATATATTACAAGGCATCGTCTTAAAGAAAGCCAAGCTATTCAAACAAAATGTGCATCATACCAGTACAATGTCCATTTGTTAAATGTTTCTAAGTTTTTGTTAAACACGTGGGAGATGTGCAAATAGGGAAGAGTAGAAATGTTTTTATATTAATGATGTATTGTATTTTTGGTGATACAAAATGGAAAAAACAAAAGTCAAGATACTTAGCGGTTACCGTATAACGATACCCGAGGAGGTTCGACGACGCTTCTCACTCAAAGAAGGTGATGAGTTGGAGCTTACGGTAGAAGGGAATAGGCTGATTTACAAGATAAGAGATCTCCCTGAGGATCCGGTCATTGCGATGCTCGGCATAACAAGTGGAGTGAAACAGAAGCTAAGCGAAGTAGAAGAAGCAGTTGTGGCAGAAGTAGAAGAAAAAATGGATAGGAGTAGAAAATGAGGTTTCTTGACGCGACAATATTGATAAAATGGGGAAGCGCAACAATTGCAGAAGTTTTAAAGGAGGACGTATCAACATGTGGTTATATATTGGATAAAATACATAATGGGGAAAAAACTATAACAAGTACACTAGTTAAGGATGAAGTACTCATATGGTTTTCCAGGTATAAATCATCAAAACTATCGGGTCTTCTAAAAAGTCTAATGGCCCTAACTGGTCTGAAAATAGTTGAGCCAACGATCGAAGATGAATTGGAGGCTACAATGCTTTTCGGAGAGCATAGGCTTGGAATTTCAGACCTCATAAACCTCTCCATTATGAGGCGGCTGAGAATAAGGGAGATATATAGTTTGGATAAAGGATTTGACGATGTCCCCGATGTGAGAAGAGTGTTTGACGAATTAAGGTTAGAAGAAGGCTATAAGAGTTTCATAGCACGGTTCAAGAAAGCCCAAAACTTGCTCCCATAAACTTTTTTATGAACTATTTAGTGATGACTAAGAACATTTAGTATAAGCTTATAGGAAGTCAAACAAAATCTGATACGAGTTTCTTATATCTCTATTTAACCTCACATAACTTTTCCGCTAAAGTTTCTCTAAGAGAGTTGTTTTGTACAAGTATATCGGTCAAAATTTAAATATTTGACCGATGAACCTTAAATTATGCTTAGTGATGGAAGAATACTAGAAATTT
>JAVZOA010000026.1:0-11545 GCA_038882535.1 Bathyarchaeia archaeon
ACTTATGTAGCTAGGTGGACAACTCTTCATGTGCGAATGTTAACGATGTCTATTAAGAAACTTTTGCAAAGAAAGGGCTTCTCCTTCATAGAGGTTATATCGCCTTGCCCAGAAATCTATGGACGCCGCAACAGAATGCGAACAGGACTTGAAATGATGGAGTGGTTTAAGAAGACGGCAGTAATAGCCAACTTCTCAGACCCGGCCAAGGCGGAAATAACCTTGGAAAAAATAGTTATCGGCGAATTTGTGGACATTCAAAAACCAACCTATGAGGAGCTGCTCCACAATAAAATGGCACAAATAATGAAGGAGGGCGAAGAAGGGTAGGTGAGGCAATATGCGTTTTGAAATTAGATTTGCGGGTTTCGGCGGACAGGGAATAATTAAGTCTGGAGTCATGGTGGCTACAGCTGCATGCATATATAGCGGAAAATACGCCGTGCAAACACAGTCTTACGGACCTGAGTCACGGGGCGGAGCATGCCGTTCCGAAGTTGTGATAGCGGACGATGAAATCGACTTTCCAAAGGTTACCGAGCCAGACATATTGGTGGTGATGTCGCAGCACGCCTATAACGAGTATGCGGAAACAGTGAAAAAGGGAGGAACAATAATCCTTGACCCGGACATGATCCCAAATGAGAGGGAAATTGAAGGCGCAAAAGTTTTCCGCGTTCCAGCCACAAGAATGGCTGAAGAGCTTGGAAGAAAAATAGTTGCAAATGTGGTCATGTTGGGGGCTTTTGCAGCAATAACTGGGATGGTGAACAAGGAAGCCTTGAAAGAGTCGATTAAGGCTAATGTGCCAAAGGGAACAGAGGAGTTAAACCTAAAAGCCTTTGAAATGGGTTACGAATACGGCAAAAAAGTTTGTTGAAGGCTAACTTTGCTGTTCAACTTCTTGCAGTGGCGCTTGTAATTGAGCTACTTGTGTCAGCAGCTTAGACTTTCTAACGCCGACGTGGCGTAAGGGAACAATTTTCCTTGCCTCGTTGTAAATGTCTGACGCTATTTTTCCAAGAACCATTTCTTGGACGAACTGGTCCATTGTTAGGGCGGCGCTTTTCTCCTCAACTATTTTCGCCATGGTTTTGCGTATGGCATGCTCTTGTGAGGTCTTTATCCTTGTAAGGGTGAAGGCGCATACTGCTACTCTAAACCTGTACCCGTCTTTTGTTGAGACGTTGAAGATTCCATCAACCTTTGTTGTTCTCCGCCTCACAAGACTTCTAAGGTAATCCCTTGAGTATTCGTGTCCCTTAAAAATGGTGCGGGCTGTTTTTCCCTCTATCTGTGTTATTTGGAAGTACAATTTCAAGTATTGGTGGGAAAAGTCGCCAGTAACATCGTAAAGTGTTGCCTCCATAACTCTTCCGATGAGTTTTTCTGGCTCGTCTGCTGGTATCGCGCCTAACTCCACATTTCCAAAGTAGGGTGGAGCAACTACCGTGTGCCATGCTTTGCTGCGCCACTTATCCCTTACCTTTTTAGTGGACAACGCTGACCTCCATCCTTAATAGCGGAGAAAAGTCACATTACGAGGGTATTAAGCTTTACCTTTTCGGCTCTATTTTTTCCAAGCCGCCCATATACTTTCTCAAAACCTTTGGGATGACCACTGAACCATCCTCTTGCTGGCAGTTTTCCAGTATAGCCACAATGGTTCTTCCAGTGGCTAGGGCTGTGGAATTAAGTGTGTGCACAAAACCTTTTGGCGGCTCCCCTTCTTTTTCCCTATACCTAATATTTAATCGTCTAGCCTGATAATCAGTGCAGTTGCTGCATGAAATTATCTCTCTATAGGCATTTTGCGCCGGCATCCAAACCTCAACATCATATTTTTTGGCAGCAACAGTTCCAATATCGCCAGTGCAAACGTTCACAACACGGTATGGCAAGCCGAGCATTTGGACAAGCTCCTCAGCGTTTCTGATAAGCTCTTCATGGAACTTCCATGAGTCTTCTGGTTTGCAGAATATGAATTGCTCAACCTTGTTGAACTGGTGGGTGCGGAAAATCCCGCGGGTGTCCTTGCCGTGGGCGCCCGCTTCCTTTCTGAAGTTTGGGCTTATGCCAACAAATTTGATGGGCAGATCTTCAGCCTTCAAAACTTCGTCCATAAACATCGCCGCCATCGGATGCTCTGAAGTCGCAATTAGGTATAGGTCTTCATTTTCGATTTTGTATAGGCTGTCTTCGAAATCGCTGAGGGCGGTAACTCCCTCGTAGGGTTTGCGTCTCATTAGGAAGGGTGGTTCTATTGGCGTGTAACCTTTCTTAACCATCTCCTCTAATGCAAAGTTTAACAGTGCAATATCAAGCAGAACGCCTTCCCTTTTAAGGTAAAAGAATCTTGCTCCGGCAATTTTTCCAGCCCTTTCAATATCCATTATGTCTAGGCCTAAACCAAGCTCAATATGGTCTTTAACTGGAAAATTGAAGCGGGGTATTTCTCCCCACGTCCTCACGGTAACATTTTCATGCTCGTCCTTACCTATCGGAACAGAATCGTGCAAGAGGTTTGGAAGCCTCATAAGATAGTGGCGGACTTTCTCCTCGTATTCGCCGACCAACTGCTCCAAATTCGCTATTTCCTTGTCTATTTCCTTAGCTTTGGAAACTACCGCAGCGGTGTCCACGCCCTTCTTTTTTAAAGATGCAATTTCCACTGTTATGCGGTTTCTCTCTCGCCGTAAGTCATTAAGCCTTGTCAAGTGCTGGCGCCAAAGCTTATCGCATGCGATCAGCTCATCAAGCATTCTTAAAAATTTGGGCTCGCCTCTTCTCCGCAAGTTTTCTCTTACGAATTCAGGTTTTTCTCGAATTAACTTTATGTCCAGCATCTTGAAACCAACTATTCAAGTTTGCGCGTAATTTTTAGAGTTTTCTCCGCCAGTGAAATGGCAAAAAGCAAATCGTCAATCGTTGCAATGAAAGTTTGAAGCTTTCTCCTACATTTTATGTGAGTAATAACGTCTCTGCCTTCCCTTGTTGTTTTAATAGATAAGCCAATCGGCGCTTTAAAGTTGTCCGGAGAAATAGCGTTTGCAACTGCCTCGGCGCTTTCAACATCATCATAATTAATTGTGATTTCAGCTTCCAATCTTCTTCCCAGCCAGCTGCTTCCCAACAAGTTCGTTGACAAGTTTTATGAAGGTTTCCACGTTTTCTATTGGAACTTGGGCGCCGGCAGCCACATTATGACCTCCACCTTTCCCTAAGCATTTTTCAGCCGCCACTTGCATGACTTCGCCAAGATTTACGCCTTTGTAGGCTACTGTGTCTATGGTTCTTGCTGAAACCTTTACAATTCCCTCTTCCTTGACGTCCGCATAAGCGATGAGAGGCTTTTCTGGGTTTGGAAGGCTTGTTGTGAGAATCGACGAGATTGCACCAACAATCTTATCGTCTATAAAATCTTCTCCATAAACAATGTAAATGTTTTCCATCTCCTTTATCCTTTCAGGCTTCTCCATAATCCAGCCCAAATACCTATTAATTGTACGCCTGTACTCCTCAAGGATTTTGCTGGCTTCCTCTAGGGCGGCTCCTCTGTCGCCCATGCAAACCGCCACGCCAACACTCGGCTTGTCCATGCGACCGGCAGCGTTAAGCAAGACAGCGAACTCCCTTCCATCTCTGAGTGGTGTCCAGGGCTCTTCATTGCTGAGGGTGTAAACATGCCCTATGAGATTTGATATTTCATAGTGCAGCCCTTTTGAGAGCAGATACTCTGCCAGTGCCGAGCAAAGTCTCCTTTTTTCATCTTCTGAAAGGTCTCTTAAAGCTCGCCACTTATCGCCATATTTTGGTTTTATGTCAATGCTCGCCAGAAAAGCTAAACTCTTGTCTTCTTCTCCACTTATGCCCGGAATAAACGGGTTTGTTGTAGACGCCAAGGTTTTATGGATTGGGCGTGTTTCTCTGCCGAAGAATATTAAGTCCTTCTCAACAGTTAGCAGCCCTTGGCTTTTCGCATCTTCCACTATTTTTTCGTTAAGTCCTCCAAGCATTCGCTGGTCATACTTGTCCTGCAAGTCTCCAAGTGCCCCAACAACAGCTATTGGAGCCAAGTCCATGTTCACCTTGTCAATTGCTCTAGCCGCAAAATAGGTTACGCCAGCGCTGCTGATGTCTCGGGCTCCATCGATGCCAAACAGATGCGGGTTGACGCATGGAAAATCGATGCTTTGTTCTCCGCTGAGTTGGTGGTGGTCTAAAATAACAACTTTTACGTCTTGGTTTTTCTGCCTCAGTAAGTTCGCGTAGTCACTTCCAAGGTCTAAAAAAACCACCATTCGAGGCTTTTCTTGGAGTATTTCAGCTACAAGCTTCTCGTCAACCCACTGGGTTATCCTAACGCGAAACCTCGCGCCAAGCCTATAAAGGGCTTTTCCAATAATGCCGGCAGCAGCAACACCATCGGCATCCAAATGTGAGAAAACATGGATAAAACCGTCCTCTCTAACAACTTCCGAAATTGTTTGGGCGGCTTCTGAAACGCTGTCAAAGAATCTGGCGGTTTGTTTTTCGTCCAATCCCATTTCCATCACAATTTAATCACGTTAAAGAATTTAAGGGCGATTAGGCTAAGGGGACAAGAGGCTTAGGTTTAGGCTATTGATGCAATTTTTGGCTCATATTTCCAGTTTGGAGGCAAAACGCCTTCCCGCTTATAATATCTTGCAAGTTTGTGAATTTTTGCCTCCACAAGCTGCAAAGCCCTCTTATTGTGCAAGTCCTTCCTATGCTTTTCAAGATGAGCGGAAAGCTTAGCTGCCTTTTTAAGCAAGTTACCAAGGTCTTCGGGTATTGAGGGGGCAAGTTCAGCCTCCTTGAGAATTTGAGTTATGGTCTTGCCGGTTAACGGCTTAACTAACGGGATGGCATATTGGTCCCTAAGTATTGTTCCTATGCGGCTTGGCGGATGCCCCTCCCTTGCCAGTTTTATGACTAGGGCTTCCACTTCTTCCGGTTGGTATTTGCACCAGCTTGGAGGGCGTTTGCTAACTGGTCTTGTTGAATGAGATGTGCCCTTCTCCTGTTTCGGCATACCATTATCCCTTTTAGTTTGTAAGAGCGAGGTTAGACGGATATTTAAGACCTTCGATGCCCTTTTCCCACTTAAACTTATTGGTGAAAAGGCGACTTAAACCGTTCGCTAGACTTTTAGGCTTTTATACCATTTTGCAAACTTTCGAAAGGCTCTTGCTCTATGGGAATGCTTGTTCTTTTCACTGATGCTCATTTCAGCGAAGGTTTTCTGACTGTTAACTGGCTTAAATATTGGGTCAAAACCAAAGCCGTAGTGGCTTTCCCTCCGTAGCTCTCTGGTTATCTCGCCTACAACTTCCCCCTTAAAACATATTGGAGAATTCAGTTCCTCGGAGAAAAACGCCACCATTGATTGAAACTTTGCCTTTCTGTTCGTGCTTTTCTCCATAAGTTTCAATAAGCCTTCGTTACCTATGGTCTTGTAAACATAGGAGGAATAGGGTCCAGGAAAGCCGTTCAAGGCTTCGACGAATAGTCCGGCATCCTCAACTATGAGGGGAAGACCGCACTGCTTAAAGGCATGAGTGGCGCTTGTTTTTGCAATTTCTTCAAGGCTTTCGCTTTGAATTTCAAGAGTTTTGACCCTTATCATTCCTACAGCTATTTTGTAGCGGCCTAAAACCTTGCGGGCTTCGTTGAACTTGTTGATGTTGTTTGTTGCAAAGAATATGACTTTACCCTTCAATTGAAAGCTCATGGCGGTTCACGTTTCTTTTTAGCTCCTTCGGCAGACACGCTAAAGTATTTTTCCCAATTAATCTGCACAATTTCTAAAATGTTTCCGTCTGGATCCGTGAAAGTGGCTTGTTTTCCACCCCAAGGCTCTTCATGTAACTCCTTAACAAACTTCACGCCTTTGCTTTTTAATTCGTTATAGAATTTTTCAACATCATCAACCAAAAACTCCACAGACGGCGAAAGTGAAGCACGTTCCCCCTTCTTAAGTTTTGGAATAAGCCCTATTTCAACCCCGCCGCACTCGAAACCAACATAACTTGAATACTCATATTTCTTTTCTAAGCCAAGGGCTCCCTCATAAAATTGCGTTGCCTTCCTTAAGTCTGAAACGTAGAAGGTTATGCACCAAACAGTTTTTATCGTGTCTTACTCACCTCTTCTTTCGGCTATGTAGCGTCCTCTTCTCTCTATTTCCCTTATTTTATCTAAAACGTTTTTCACTTCGTCTCCCTCTAAAACGCTTGCATAACCCTCAATTACGGCGTCAAAACATTTTTCTGCAAACTGGAAATGAGTGCTTTGTAACGCTCTTTTCATAAGGTGTAAATCCACGCCTCTTGCTTCAAGCTCCTTTGTTTTTTCGCCAAGCCCAAAATCTACAAAGAAGATTTTTCCTTCAATGGTTTGAATCATGTTGGAGGTTGTTAAGTCGCCGTGAATTATCCCGTTTTTGTGCAGTTTACCAATCAACTCGCCTATTTTACGGCATAACATCTGCCTTGTGCTTTCAGAAGCTTTGGCTAACAACTTTTTTAATTGTTCGCCTTCGATATACTCCATTATGATTGTGGCATTTTTCGAGTCAACCAAATAAATTGTTGGTGTTGGCACACCAGCTTTTTTGGCTTCATGCATCAGTTGTGGCTCATGAATTGTTCTATAGGTTCTTATTTGTTCGTCTAGAGCTGAGATCCTATACTTTTTTGGCAGCCGCCTCTTTATCACCACTTTTCTGCCATGCCAGTCCGCAAGGTACAGGTACGCTTCAGCTCCTTTTTTAATCAGCCTTGGCTGGCTTATTTCACCCAAGGAACTTCAACCTCTTCAAGCCGCCACCTTAACTTTACAAAGCTCTCATGGATCGGCGTTGTCACTCCATGGGTGAAGGCTAAAACACCAGTCCAAGCTATCATGGCGCCGTTGTCTATGGCGAATTGACTTGGTACAACGCAGAATTTGGCGTCGTGCTCCTCAGCTATTGCCTTGACCATTTTCTGAAGCCTTTTGTTGGCGGCTACACCGCCCGTTAACAAAACTTCCCTCTTTTCCGTGTGGGCTAGGGCTCTCTCTGTGACTTCTGTTACCATGGAGAAGGCTGTCTCTTGGAGACTATAACACAAGTCTTCCAGCTTACTTTCGCCTTTCTTTAGAAGGTTAACTGCCGCCGTAAGTAAGCCGCTGAAGGACATGTCCATGCCTTTAACGGTATATGGCAGTGGAATAAGCCTACGTCCATTTTTTGCGAATTTTTCTATAACAGCCCCAAAAGGTTCGCCAGGCTTTTGCCTTAATCCAGCTTCTCTTGCAAAAACGTCTAAGCAATTTCCAAGAGCTATGTCCAATGTTTCGCCGAAAACCCTGTAGCGTCCGGAATCATAAGCCGCCACTATGGTGTTTCCGCCAGAAACATAAAGCGTGACAGGGTCAACAGCACCGGTTTTTAGTTTGCCCACTTCAATATGCGCCACGCAATGGTTGACACCAACCAGAGGGGTACCTAAATAAGAGGCTAGGGCTCTTGCAACTGTGGCGCCTGTTCGGAGGCATGGACCTAGTCCCGGTCCCTGTGAGAAGGCTATAACTGTTACATCTTTGGGTTTTATTCCCGCCTCTTGGAATGCCCCTTCAAGAACCTTGTTTGCAACTTCAGCATGGTGTCGCGCCGCTTCCCTTGGGTGTATTCCGCCTTCTGGGGGCGTGTAGGCGCTTATCACATTTGCCAAAATTTCACCTTTAAAGGTGGCTATTCCAATGCTGAAGTCGTCTGCTGTGCTTTCAATTCCTAGACAGTAACCTTTTCTCGTTTTTGCAGGTACTGTTGACGTCCTTTTTCACCTAAATTATTTTATCTCTGGACAAGCATAATTTATTTGAGAACACCTATATATCTGCGTGGAAACGGAGAGGAAAATGCCGAAACATAACGATTTGGAGCAAAAGGCTCTTCAAATAATAATGAGCTCTGGAAACGAGGGTCTCCCCCAGTCTGAACTATGGAGAAAACTCGGAGCCAGCAGCAGGGAAGGCTCAAGAATAGCCCTAAAACTTGAAAGCAAGGGCTTAATACGCCGCGAAAGGGAACTCCGCAACGGAAGATGGACTTATAGGCTTTATCCAAAAAGGCTTCCAGCATCAATAGATTCGATAGCCGACTGTCCCTGTATGATGTGTCCAGACACGTCAAGATGCGGGCCAACAGGCGCAATAACACCGCAAGGCTGTGAAAAACTGACGAGTTGGCTTTTACGCCTAAGCGAGAGCGAGTACAAAATATTGGGTGACAGCTAATTTTGCCTAAAGCATGGATACAAGAACGCAGAAGAGACTATTATTATAGAAAAGCGAAAGAAGAGAAATACCGTTCAAGGGCAGCCTACAAACTCTTCCAAGCGGTAGAAAAATACCACTTCATCAAGGATGGGAATGTTGTCGTCGACTTAGGCGCAGCCCCGGGCGGATGGACACAAGCTGCAAGAAAAATTGTTGGAGCTAAGGGCTTTGTCTTGGGAGTGGACATAAAACCAATTGAACCATTTCCGGAGAGAAACATTAGGACCATAATATGTGACATAACAGATTCTGATGCCACGAAACAAATTTTGGAGATGCTGCCTGGAAAAGCGGACACCATAATTTCAGATGTTTCACCAAACATTTCTGGGATATGGGAGCTCGACCACGCCCGCCAAATAGACCTTGCACAAAAAGCTCTTGAAATAGCCTTGGAAACCCTAAAGCCAGGCGGAAACTTTTTCGTTAAAGTTTTCCAAGGAGGCATGTTAAACGACTTTATGAACATTGTTAGGCGGCACTTTGAAGATGTGAAGATAGTAAAGCCTAAGGCGAGCAGAGCGAAAAGTTCGGAAATTTTCATTTTAGGAATGCATCTGAAAGGCTGATGAGCGGTAGAGCTAAATCCCCTTAAAACCCACTATAGAAAGGTGAAACATTTGAATATAATTGCTGCCGACTCCTCGGCCGCCATTTTAAATGAAAAACTCGAGCCCATGTATATCGTGGCTACTGCCGCTGTCTTGGTTAAACCGCCCTACAGAGAGCCGAGTGAGTGTTTGGCTGAACCGATTTTTGCAGACGCTGAAGACAGCCACGAAGTTATAGTGCGGGAGGCGGAGCTATGCAAACAGCTGGTCGCAAGAGTCGGGGCTGATGTGGTGCATCTTGACATATCGCTGGGAGCCATCTCTCTTGAACAGCTTTCACCAATACAGTTTTCAAACTTGAAACTCTCCAGCAAAGCCAAAAGCAGCCTAATAAAAATTCTTCCAAGACTCAGAAAAATTTCGGGTGAAATAACACAAAAATATGGTGTTGAAACCTTAGCGATAGGCAAGGAAAGCATTCCTGTGAGAGTGGCGGAGCTGACTGCCGGTGCGTACGCTATAATGTACGTGTCTGAAAAAGCCATAAAAGAAGGCACCTCATTAATGCTTGGTTTGCCGCTAAAATGCCAGCCAAGGTTTATTGAAAACAAGATTTACGTCCATTCCTTGATGGCGGCGGAGCATGATGTGAGAGGACACGCGATCGACAACAAGGGAGTTCTAAAGAAAGTTAATATTACAGAAATTTTAAATCCAGTTGCGAGGGGCTTCCGAACGCTAAAGATAACCCCGGAAAGGATTGAGGATGATAAGCGAAGTTAAAGAAGACCAACGAATACAAGTTAGCGAAGCTTTATTAGCGGTGGTTGCAAGTCTTTTACTTTCTCTTTTTTTGGCAGGGTATATTGCCAGTTTTAACTATGGTGTCGCAATGGTCGCTGCAGAGATACTTCTCGCTGTTGTTCCCTTCGGATACATGCTTTCAAAGAAGATGGACATTAAAAAATACGTTAGACTTGAGCTTAGCCCTAAAAATATTTTGTTGGGCGTAGCCGTTGGGTCTCTTCTTGTCTATTTTGATTATCTCATAACAATTGCATTGACTTCACTATTTGGTCCAAGCAAAGCTGTTGAAGAAAGCAGCAGAATAATAGCTGAAATGACCAGCTCCGTTGATGGACTAATTCTTGTTGCCGCCACCTTCATTTCAGCAGGAATATGTGAAGAATTTACTTTTAGGGGCTTTTTGCAAACTGCAATAAGTGGCAAGTATCCCGCATGGATAGCTTTAGTTACATCCGCCTTTGCGTTTGGGCTTCTTCTCCACTTCGACCCGCAGGGTGTCTACGTAATTGCCGCATTTCTTATAGGGATTGGTTTGGGTCTTGTCTATCAATGGTCGCGTTCTTATACCGTTTGCGCAACCGCCCACGCAACACTGAACCTTATAGTATTGGCATTGTCATTATTCCAGCGATAAACTCCCAGTACTTATTTTTGTGATTTCAAGGCTTACATCTAAAGCCTTTGGGCTGTCAGTTATTTCTCCAAGACTTATAATGTCAACTCCAGTCGAAGCATATGCGACAATGTTTTCAGCTGTTATTCCCCCGCTCGCTTCTAACAAAACCCTTTTTAGAAAACCAGCTTTCTTCAACTTTTCAACAGCCTTTTTTATTTGATTTGGCGAAAAATTATCAAGCATTATTATATCCACTTCGGCTTTCGCCGCTGCTAAAGCCTCCTCAATGTTTGATACTTCAACTTCAACCTTCTTGCTAAAGGAAACTTTTTCTCTAACGGTTTTAACAGCTTTTTCAACGCTTCCGGCGATTTTGATGTGATTGTCCTTTATTAAAATCATGTCGTCCAAGTGAAACCTATGAGCGTCACCTCCGCCTAAAAAGACCGCTTTTTTATCAAAGTACAACAGTCCGGGCGCGGTTTTTCGCGTACACGCGATTATGGTTTTATATCCCGCCTTTCTGACTTTTTCAACGAGTTTTCGTGTAGCTGTGGCTATGCCGCTCATTCTTGAAACTATGTTTAGTAGTGTTCGCTCAACAGCCAATATTGTTCTGGCATCGCCGTAAATTTTCATCAGCACCTGTTTTGGCTTTATTTTCTCTCCGTCTTTGACTGAAGCTTCAAACTTCAAGCCTAGGCTTTCTAGAAGGATTCGTGCCTCTTCGATTCCAGCAACTACACCGCTTTCTTTTGCAATTATTTCTGCTTCGGCGTTGCATGCTTCTGGCACTACTAGGGCTGAGGTTATGTCTCCCTGTCCAATGTCTTCAGTTAGTATTTGCCTAAGTTTTTCCTCCAAAATCTTCTTCGGCAAGAACATATTCCCAACTCTCTGGGTGCTAGCTTAAAAAGCATTTACCTTTCAGGCTATTTCAACTTTTGTTTGCAACTTCAATTATCATTTTAACGGCGTTTTCTAATCCATTATACTTTAAAACTTCAGCTCGAATTTGTTCAAGCCTTTCCACGTTTCCCGCTGTTAGAGTTTGCTCGACAGTTTTAAGTAGCTTGTCTAGGTTTAAATTTTCTTGCCGAATAACTTTCGCAACGCCGAGTTTCTTGGCTTGGACGGCATTGTTTATCTGTTCTGTATGGTTTGGCGTAGGCACCAGAATCATCGGTTTGCCGTAGCACATGCACTGAGTTATTGTGCCATGCCC
>JAVZOA010000027.1:0-11526 GCA_038882535.1 Bathyarchaeia archaeon
TTGTTTTTAACCGTTACAGCGATGTTAACTATCCAGCCTTGATAAGCGATATTCAAATCCGTGGACAAAGAGGTGACTGCTACATCCCTTATTAATCCTATAAATATTCCGTGGTGGACTTCATGAGTTACTGGCTCATTATTGATGTTTAGAAGCAGCGTATCGGTGAGGTTTATGGGGCTTACACCCAAAGCCACAACAACGAACTCGACTCTCATTACTGGTTTAGGCTCGTATGTTGTTATTCCTTGGCGATATGTTATGTTTGCCCAGATATAGCCAGCCTCATCGTCTATCAAAATTTTCTTGAGAGGCGTTTGTCCGGATATGGGTAAAACTGCCACATTAATCTCCAGTATTACTGATGGAACATATGTCAAATTGAATATGCATGTTTTAAGGTTTTCAACATCATCCACCGTCACATTTATTTTAAATGTTGTTCCAGGCAAGTATTCTGGACCTCTGACTTCGCTTGGTTCTATTGCCAGCTTAGCGAGTAGGACATTATTGAAATATCCGTCTTCGCTTGTCGCCGGAATAGGATTGCCTAATGGGTCTCGCAAATTAACATCAGCAAGTTTCAGCATCGTCCACCCTAAGTCTAAGACTTGAAATGTCACTGTTGCAAGCTTTCCGTTTCCTTCCGCCACATCTGACGGGGAAATCAGTTGGCAACTCGCTTGAACGCGCCCATGTGTGGAGTTGTAATTATTCTCGATTGTAAAGGTGAAACTTGTTGGACCTATCGATGATAAGAAGTCTCCTTCATACACGTCTGTAGCTGATAGTAGGGTTCTGTTAAAGAATACTGCTGCTTCCCAAGAATGGAGGGTTACAGCATCCCTTATCAAAAGGCTTATGTTAAATGCTTTCCCAGGCGTAAGGGACGGATCAACAATACTATGCGGGTCTATATAAACAACAGGTCCACCAGTCCTTCGGACGATTGCCGTGGCGTTAGCTTTTGCACCTGCCTTGTCTGTAACTTTCACTGTTACTTTATGGTCGCCTAACAATGTTATTGGCGGGGTTGTCCAAACTGTTGAGTTTTCAGCACTTTTATACTCTATTTCCGTGCCATTAGGATATCTAAAATACCATTGATACTTGTAGGGGGTTGGACCGTTTTTGGCTGTTGCCGTGAAAGTTACATGGCCACTTGGATCAACTATAACCGGTCCTGGAGGACTCAAAGTGACTTTCAGCTCATCAATGTATGTGTAGGTTGCGCCTTCTACAGTGAAGGATATGTCGTATCCCGGCCCGTTTATTAAGAACGTGTTGTATCCAATTTCTGCGAAAGCAAGGTTGCATGTTGCTGGGAAGGATGGCGGTGACAGGATTTTTAGTTTTACTTGGCATAGGGTTCCTGTGCCGTTAAACGTCCAATATGGCTCATTAATATACGTGCAGCCCCAAACGACGTAGCCGGGGCCTGTTTCTGGCGGTGGAGTTATCATTGCTTTTCCAGAACCGGCGAAGACGTGGTCTGGTGGAAGGGAAACCGACACATATGCTAGTAGGGCTGGGTCCCATGTTAATTTTATTTGCCAATTTTGAAGGTCAACAACGTCAACAACGGTTATATTAACTGTGAATGTGGATCCTGGAAGGGTCACATTTGCATAAAATTTGTTTGTGGCGGGCAAAACCTTCAATTTTGTGCTGCCTGGCTCGGATTTTGCCGGGGTTATTGGTAACAAGGCAAGAGTCAAAGTTAAAAGAATTAAAGCTGTTGACGGCTTAGCTCCCTTTTTTGTATTTAGAAGCATTTTCTCCTCTCCTCGTTATTACTGCTCACTATTTTGATATAAAGATTCTGGAAATAAATTCTACCGAGAGGATGCCGTTCTAGTAATATTTGGCAGTCTTGCCATAGTTGCCACAGGCGATGCCGATGTCACGCATATCTACTTTGCCATCATTATTCACATCTTTATTGGGGTCCCAATTGGGCTTTGACGGGTTTGTTCCGAACTTGTTACATATCGCCCCCACATCGCGCATATCCACCTTGCCCTCTGGAACTCCTTGAGCTATGCTTGTTACATCTCCTGAGATTACTATTAGAACCGAACATTTGGTGTAAAGGTTGTTTGAGATGTTGCCTTCTCCTAAAACCGGCACTGCATAAGCACTAACAGTATAATTTCCATATGCCAAGTGTGCTGTGTCCCAAGATAGACTGGTAATTATAGATTGTCCAGGCAGCATCGTTTGGATAAATTTTGTTCCTATGGTCTGGTTGGCATACGTGTTATTGGACCAGTAAACGATTACTTGAACATTTGACTCTGTAAAGTTACCGTTATTTTTTATCGTTACGTAAATTAGGGTTCCATAATCTCTACCTATATACTTTTTCATGGGAATCGGTTTACTTAGGTTCACGTTTGGTGTGCTAGCTGTAACATTTTCTATACTTATGTCAGTGTATTCTACTCTGATTTGGCAGGATTTACTATTGTCAGACGGGTTTTCATCCACAATTGGTGGTTGGAGAGTGGCGCTAACAGATATTATGTAATTTCCAGCAGACAGACTTGTCGTATCTAAATAGATTGTGAGAGTTTGCTGTTTTCCCCTTCCAAGGTTTATAGAAGTCGTGTAGAAGTTTGTGGTATTGTATAATGCTGTGACACTTATTGTTTCAGTGGATGAGCCTTTATTCCATATGGTTGCGTTGATTGTTGCTGTTTCACCTTTTTTGACCGGCGTCTTTAGAGGTATGACTTTTAAGACGGCTACGTCATGGTTTGAGCCTTGTATCGCATAGAGTTTGCCATCTTTGGAGGTTACGTATATGATGTCATTTAGTACAGCTGGTGATGAGTCAATTATTCCTCCGGTTTGGTAGCTCCACCAAATTTCGCCACTTTCTTCTTCTATTGCGTAAAGCCTTCCTGTTGTCGTTCCCACTATAACTTTGCGTTCGGCCACTAGAGGAGATGACCATTTTATTGGTCCAATTTCTTTACTCCAAAGTAAGTTGCCAGTCAACGCGTTAAGGGCATATAGTTTACCGTCTGTTGAGCCTACAAAAACTGTATTGTCAGCTATCGCTGGTGAAGAGTATATCTCGCTGTTCGTCGTTAAGTTCCATAAAATTGTGCCAGTTTGGGCGTCTAAAGCATAGATTTTCTTGTCTCTTGAACCTGTGAAAACTCTATCGTTGGCAAACGATGGGGATGAGTAGATACCGACTCCTGGTGCTAGGTTTTTCCTCCATAGAATTCCCCCAGTTATTTCATTTAATGCGTATATACTGCCATTTTGGGTTGCCACGAACACCTTGCCGCTTGCTGCAGCGGGAGACGTGTAGACCGCTCCGTCGAGGGTGCTTGTCCAGATAGTTGTTCCGTTTATATAAAAGGCGTAGACTTTTCCATCTGTGGAACCGATAAATACTTTATTACCATAGATGACTGGAGAGGAATAGACTGGACCTCCAGTTGTTATGCTATATTTTACGCTACCATTTGTTGCATTTACTGCATATACAAGTCCATTTTCTGATCCTATGAAGAGTAAGTTGTCTGTGTAGGCTGGGGAGGAGTAGATTTTGTATCCTGGGGCTGGTGTTGTTTTCCATATGAGCGCTCCGTTTGTTGCATTAAAAGCGTATAGTGTTCCGTTTATTGACCCTATGAAAACTTTATTTCCAACAATTGCGGGGGAGGATTGCATCCATTGTTCGGTGCTTGTTGACCCTATTGTTTTTTGCCATTTGGTTGAGTTAGCTGTCGATGCTAACGAGGAGGATGAGCCTTTGTGTTTGGGGTCGTGGCGGAACATGGGCCAAGCTTCTGTTACTATTACTAGTCTTTCAGTTGAGTTGTATATTCCTTTATTGTTGGTTACTGTTAATTTGACCGTGTAGTATCCGCCCATGTCGTATATGTGGGTAACTATCTGGCCTTTCGCTGTGGTTCCGTCGCCAAATTGCCATGTATAGTCTATGATGGTTCCGGTTGGGTCGTAACTTGCTGAGCCGTCGAAGGTGACTGTTTGGCAGACCATTGGATTACTTGGAGAATATGTAAACTGTGGAACGGGCCCTAGAACTAAGAAGCTTTTTATGTCAATCGCTGTTGAAATTTGATATTCGGTTGTTGCATATATCACATATTTGTCAGCAGGTATATCCGTTGCTGGGAGTTTAAATGTTACATTAAAGTATTGGGGTTGCGGTGGCATTGAGGGAGTTGTTGTGCTTATATAGAATTTTGCCTTTTTTTCTGGACAATATGGGGCTCCTAGATTTTTTGGGTAGTCCTTGAATAGGCTTACTGATACTTGTGCTTCGCCAGTTGGCGCGTGACTTGGTATTGGCATCGAGGAAAGAAGCTTTACGGTTTGACCTCCTTCAATTGTAAAACCTGACGTAAAGAATGCTGTTAGGGGTGTGTTATCAGAGCATTGCACATAAACGGCTATTAATACATACCTGTTTACTACGTCGAAGTTTTTTATTGTTATATTGAGGTAGGCCGTGGTTCCACGGCTAAAAAGGTTCTTTGGTGTTCCTTGTGAGTCGCAGGTGTACATGTCTAAGATTTGTACGCGCCAGTATCTGCCTGAAACGTCGCCTGTTTCAACCGTTCTTAAGACAAAGGGGTTTCCGTTTGGGAAGTCTACCTGGATGGCAGCTATTGTGTCGGTTTTTAGTGCTCCGTCCAAGGTTACGTTTCCTGTTATTATTACTGTTTCTCCTGCGTTGTAGGTTGGTTTGTTTGTTGTTATGTTTATGTCTAGTATGTAGGCTTTTGCTTGTTGTGTTAATATGCTTATGTGAAGGGTTAGAATTATTAATATTAAGAACGTTGTGATTGTGAGTTTTTTGATTTGGTTTTTTGGGGATGAATTCATAAGCTTCACACCTAATATTTTCTGAAGGTTTGATTTAGCTTTTATTTTTGTTTTTACACAAAAAATGGGGGTGTTGGTGGGGTTTGGCGTTTATTTTATGGTGGTTTGACTATGTAGAAGTCTATGGTGTTGGTTACTTCTGGGCAGTAGGGTACTCCGCCGTTCCATGGGAATTTGTCGAAGGCGTTGGCGAAGACTTTTCCTTTGCCTACTACGGCGTTGGTTGGTAGTGGTATGACTGGTTCCCATGGGTCATATGTCTTGAAGGGTGGTGTTTCGCATGCTAGGTAGTCGTAGTATATGTATTCGCCCCATCCAACCACTGTTTGCAGGTAGTCTGAGCCTATGAAGAATCCTAGTTCGTCGTAGACGGTTACTGTTAGGGTTACGTTGAGCTTTTGCATGCTGTAGGTTCCATATATTACTGTGAAGTCTAATGGGTCTCCGCCTGTCTTGCGTTGCACGTACTGCGTGTGTTTGGGTTCAACGCTTAAGACGTCCACCTTCCACCATACCCAGAAGCCTAAGGTGTCATTAACTTTTTGTTGGGCTACTTCAACTGTGGCTATTACGAGCCATTTGCCGAAGATTTCGTCTTCTGGGTTTTCACATGGCCATGGTATCCTGAAGGATACATGGGCTATGCCGTTTTGGTCTGTTGTTGCTTCTCTATATATGTCGTAGCCGTTGTGAATTATGTGGAAGCCTACAAGCTTCTGTTGTACTGGATACTCATTGTATTCTACTTTCGCGAATAGGTCAACAAGCTCTTGTGGCGCGAACATGTCGCTGGGCATGTGTGGGCCTTGTCCGCCATATGGGCTTGGGTATTGCGTGTACAGGTCTATTTTGAGACCGAGAATCCTCATTGGCGCCCTGTAGTGGCAGTCCACCGTCGAGCTTGATATGGCCATCATGTACTGGTTTAATGCGTATGTGTCTTCGTCGAATTTGAAGTCTATAAACTCGATCCAAGTCCAATCTTCTTTGGGTGATATTGTTTCGTAGATGGCTTTGAAGTAAACCGTCATCAGCCTTGCTCCGTCAGGTCCAACACTTACGAATGGCGGGTGATATGGTTCGGCAGGTGGACTGTCTGGCAATAGTATGGCGCCAAACATTGAGTAGTTGTAGCCGTCTGGAATCGGTGTTAATGGCGGTGGCCTGTTATGCTGGTTTATGTCTGCTACATACATGACTCCGCCTGGGTAGTATTGGAATGCCTCTAGAAGTGTTCCATTCGCATAGTACATGCCCGTGGGACCTGGGTCTGGCACTATGAAGGTTGTGTTCCACATGAGGCTGAACTGGAAGCCTATTATCTCCCAGCCTGCAGCAACATTTTTAACCCATATTTCAAGTCCGAAGACGTCGCCTATCTTTTCTGGTTTGCAGACGGCTGGCTTGATGAAGAACGTTGGGTAGTAGGGTGGAGCAACCCACTCATACTTGTAGTGGGCATCAACCCCTGTGAAGGTAATGTCATAGCCAGCACCGTTCAATAGGAATGTGCTTTCGCCCTCCCCTGCAATTTGAATGTCGCACTCCAAAACCTTTGGTGAAATTTGAGAAACTCCTTTTTTAACCCTCAATTCCAGCCTGAAGAGGGTTCCAGTGCCGTTGAAAGTCCAGTAGGGGTCATTGATGTATGTGCAACCCCAAACAAACATGCCTGTTCCTATTGTCGGGGTTGGAGTTATCATCGACCTTGCAGCTCCGGCGAAAACATGGTCTGCTGGAAGCTCATGACCAGCATACTCAAGGAGCGATCCATCCCATGTTACGTTAACTTGCCACAGTTGCAGGTCGGTTACATCCCTAACAGTGATGTTTACCCAGAAAGTACCCCCGACGCCGATCATCTCTGATGTGAAGTAGAACAGATGATCTCCGTCTGTAGGATCAACAACCTCAACAGTTGTCCCGGGCTCAGCTTTACCAGAGGGTACAAAGACCAGCAGTGTGCTTAATGTCAGTAGAACAGCCAATGTGATACTAGAAAGTTTGCTAAATTTCCTTTCCATTTTCTCCCTTCTCCTTCTATTCAGCAATATCAATTTTGTCGCTAGTAAAATTTAAGGATTCCGGAATTATCTTCTATCCAAAACAAAAATAAGCATGCATCAACATTTTAATCCAAGATAAACTAAAAACACAAAAGCCCAAGGAGGACAAACACGTGCAAAAAAGGCTGACATCAACAATAATAATCATTGCGGCAATCCTATCTATTGGAATTCTGTCCCAGTCGCTAAATCTTCAATCCTTAGCACAAACACGTGTAATAAAGATTGCTGATATGAAAACAGGCTCAAATTTCATAACCCTCGGAAGTCAAAGTAATCCAATACCTTTAGGCGGATACCAATTCACGGTTAACGTCACCCTAGAAGGCCTAACAAACAACCTTTACGTTTATCAAATCGCAGTTAAATTTGACAAAGACAAAATTCGCTGCACATCCGCGTGGATAAACAGAAACGACCCAAATTTTGTCTTCTACTCCCACAAAAGCCTCACCTACATTCCACCCGCTGCCATAGACAACACTGAAGGATACGTGGTTTTAGGCGCCTCATTGATAGGCGACCGCCAAGTAGACGTTTCAAAGGGGCTGTTATGCCAAATAAACTTCACAGCCATAAAAAAGGGCGAAACACAAATTGAACTCATTCCAACTGGTTACGAACCCTACGACACATTTTTAGGATACTTTGAAGACGATAATTTAAGGTACATATCCTTCACAACAGAGAACTTTAACTGTATAGTTCAAGCATCACAAACTCCACCATTAGCTTCATTCACATTTAACCCAAAAAACCCCGAAGCAAATCAACCAGTGACCTTTGACGCTTCTGGAAGCTACGACCCAGACGGCTATATTGCAAACTACACTTGGGACTTTGGAGACGGAACAAACACAACAACAAACCAGCAAAGCGTCAATCACACATTCACATCGAACGGCGCCTACAACGTCACGCTGACAGTTTACGATAATAGCACCCGCAGCAGTTCAACACGCGAAGAAGTGCAGGTGGGACGCCTCCCTATCGTTAAATTTACATATCAACCCGCCCAAATACAACCGTTCCAACCAGTTACATTCAACGCCGCCGAAAGCCAAGACCCCGATGGAACAATAGCCAGATACGTCTGGAATTTTGGAGACGGCAACACGACAACCACTTACACCCATCAAATAACACACATCTTCAATAGCAGAGGCGCTTTCAGAGTTAATTTAACAGTTTATGATAATGAAGGACTACACAACTCAACGGCTAAAGAAATTTTTGTTGGAAAACCCCCATCTCCAAACTTCACCTACACCACTCCGCGAGCCGTCGAAGACTACTTTATCGTAACCTTTAATGCATCACAAAGCCAAGCTGGAGAAGAAGATGGCTATATTGTTTCCTACGTGTGGGATTTCGACGACCACATCGGCATAGTAGAAACACAATCTCCAATAATAGAACACATTTACATGGAGGGAGACTATGAGGTAAAACTCACAGTTTACGACAACAACGGATTACACAATTCAATCACAAAAACTATAAAAGTTAAGGTAGAGAAAACGAAAGAAACGAATGGAACAGATATAACAATCTACCTCGTCGCAGCTGCGGCCGCGATATTAGTTATTATTGTGGTGTTAAAACTGGTTAGAAAAAAATCCACATCTATAAAACAAAAGAAGAAAAAGAGAAAGTAAATTCTCAAAAGTTGGAAACTGTTTAACTATTTCTATTTGCTTACTGCGTAGCAAGCAACAAAATGCCCGTCACCAACATCAACCAGCTTAGGTTCTGAACTCTTACAAACATCCATGGCTTTGGGACATCTCGGATGGAATCTACAACCGGGAGGGGGATTAACAGGACTCGGAACCTCACCAGTAATGGGTGGACGCTCCCTTCTCTTTGTTGGATCTGGAATTGGAATAGCTGCAAACAACGCTTGTGCATAAGGATGCAGAGGCTCTTTGTAGAGCGTTTCAGTTTTTGCTAGCTCCACAATTTTACCAAGATACATAACAGCTACTCGGCGACTTATACATTCAACAACGCTTAAGTCGTGGCTTACAAACATGTAGGTGATGCCTAGCCTCTTTTGAAGATCTTGGAATAAGTCTAGAAGTTGGGCTCTAACTGAAACATCGACAGATGATGTGGGCTCATCTAAAACAATGAATGCAGGACGTGTGATAATTGCCCTTGCAACGGCAATCCTTTGCCTTTGACCTCCGCTGAACTCATGTGGATACCTATAAAGATGCTTTTCAGTTAAGCCCACGTTTTCAAGCGCCTCAACAACCATATCATAGACTTTTCGTCCAGTGGCTATTCCCTGTGCAACGATTGGCTCAGCGACTATGTCCTTAACAAGCATTCTGGGATCCAGCGATGTTGTTGGGTCCTGGTAGACTATTTGCATAAATCTCCTCAACTTTCTCAATGATGAGGATGAGGCTTTCGTTAAGTCGTATTGCCTATGACGGGGGATTTTGTCCCGCAAATAGGAAATTAGTTCCTGTTCTTTCATGTTCCTAACTTTGGTAACTTCATCTTTGGATAGATATTTCATGCCATAGCTTTTTATAGCATTCTTAAACTTTTCAGAAACCGCTTTAGCGCGCTTTGGATCTGAAGTTTTTGCTTCCTCCTCAAGCCTTTCAATTTCCAGAAATTCGTAATTGGGTGCATTAAATATTATTTTTCCATCGTTTGGTTTGTAAAGCCTTAGGATAGTTTTTCCCAGCGTTGTTTTTCCACATCCAGATTCTCCCACTACTCCGAAGGTTTCGCCTTTAAATATTTTGAAGGACACTCCGTCAACTGCTTTAACTTCGGCTACTTTCCTTTTCAAAACGCCGCCGAGGATGGGGAAGTATTTTTTAAGATTCTCAATTTCTAGAAGGGTAGTTTCCACTTTTATTCCTCCACTTTAGTATATAAGTGGCATGCAACTTCGTGTCCTTTTTCTACTTCAACAAGATTCGGCTTAACTTTTCGGCATATTTCCATAGCGTATGCGCATCTCTCATGAAATCTGCATCCAGGAGGCGGGTTGATCAGGCTTGGAACAGTGCCTGGTATAGAGACAAAGGGGTGGCCTGGTCTCGGTATTGACTGTAGTAAAGCTTGCGCATAGGGGTGTAGGGGTTTCTTGAAGAATGTCATAACATCTGCAACTTCAACAACGTTTCCAGCATACATGACTGCAACTCTTTCGCATAGCTCTGCAACCACGCCCAAGTCGTGCGTCACATATAATATTGATGAGCCAAATTTGTCTCTAAGTTCCTTTATAAGATGTAATATTTGCATCTGCACCGTAACATCGAGGTTTGTGGTGGGCTCGTCGGCTATCAATAATGTTGGATTGCATGTTAACGCCATTGCAATTACAACTCTTTGGGCCATGCCGCCGCTTAATTCGTGGGGGTACATGTCAACAACCCTTTCAGGGTCGGGGATTCTGAGAATCCTGAGAAGCTCAACTGTTTCTTTTCTAACAACCTGTTGAATTCTTTTCTTGAATCCTCTTAATAGAGGGATTTTTGAGGCCATTCTAACGGTTAGTGCTTTGGGGTTTCGTAACATTTTATTTAGCAACGATAAGTGGCGTTTGTAAAGCCATCTCTTCGTTCCCCTAGCGGTTTTAAGGCTTTCTTCAACGTTGTGTATGGCTTTTTTTGTGATTTCTTCCATTCGGTGGTGATAGAAAACTTCAGCGATTTGATCGCCTACTGTGTAGACTGGGTTTAATGCTGCTCTTGGTTCCTGGAATATCATTGAGATGTATCTGCCTCTTATTTTTAGAAGTTCGCTGGTTTTCAGATGCAGCAGGTCAAGCTCCTTTTCCTCTGTATTGAATTTTATACTACCCTTTTCTATGCTTCCGGGCGATATTACCATCGCTAGCATTGATAGGCTTGTTACGCTTTTTCCACATCCTGTTTCGCCCACTAGTCCTAGGACTTCGCCTTTTTTGATGTAAAGTTTTACTCCGTCAAGGGCTTTTACAATTCCGTCGTAGGTGTAGAAGTTTATGTACAGATCCCTTATTTCAGCGATGGTTTCTTTTTCTTCCAAGGCTTTTATCTCCTCCTATACAATGGATCCAATATGTCCCTGAAGGCGTCGCCTAACAAGTTCCATCCCAAGCAGAACAAGGTTATGAATAGCCCCGGATACATAAAAGTCCACCAATACTTAAATCCATACGTGGCCCAGTTTATTGACATATTGATTAGCTGTCCCCAGTCGGCATATCTTGGCGGAGCTCCGAGGCCGAGGAAACTTAGAGCTGCCGCAAAGAGCACTATGGAACCAAAGTCGAGGGAAGCCACAATTATTACCGGGTATATGGCGTTTGGAAGTATATGCCGCGTTATTATTCTAAGGTCTGATGCTCCTGAAGCTTTTGCGGCTTCAATGTAGTCTTCTGTTCTTACTCTTAAAACTTCGCCTCTAATAAGCCTTGTATATGAGGGCCATCCAACAAGTATGATTGAAAGGATTGCAGCGTCTATTCTTGTCCATTGGCCGGTTCTTGTCAGGGTTACGATTAAAGCCATCGTTAATATGAGCCCGGGAAATGCTAGGATTATGTCTGTGAAGCGCATTATTATTTCGTCTA
>JAVZOA010000028.1:0-11449 GCA_038882535.1 Bathyarchaeia archaeon
ACAGAAATAAAATCGTTCACCAACACATCACTATGAAGAAGCCTCTGCAATGGGCCGGTAGTTCAGCTGGCATGAACGCCCGACTCGCACTCGGGAGGTCGCGGGTTCAAATCCCGCCCGGTCCACCATTCCAGTTTGTAATGAGACTCCGTTGTTCATTTAATAATAAAACCTTCGCCAAAACTTCGAAGTATCAGAACCGTAGGTTCCTATAGACATGCGGGGGTTCTTATTAAAGTGCGGGGGGTGGGATTTCAGCATTAATTTACTGGTAAGTATTTCTTTATAACATTGTTGCAGAGTAAACAGGAATATGAAGGGATATAAGTATTTAATTCTTTCGCCTTTCTGAAATCGCAAAAGTAAAGGTGATATGTTGAGGGAAAAGAGTGTTTATATTCTGGTGTAGTCTAATTTGAAGTTTCTTTTTACCTTAATACTTTCAAGAAACCTTTCCAGTAATTTAAATGAACTATTATTAAAACTATATTTTTCATTGTATTTTATTTCGTACTTGCTCCAACATGTATGTTCCATAGACAGATCATGCACTTTCTTTCTCAAATCGCGAGACAAAATGGTCAAAATAAAAATGTCCGGCTGCTTGTTAAATACATCTTCGAGTATGGATAGCGTCATACTCCAACCATAAGACTTGTGCTCCCTTTTTAAGGAGTTAAGCGTGAATAGAAGCTTATCAAGGTCCCATCGGTTCTTATTCATCTCTTTTTCAAGTCTATTTCTAAGATCAGACTCGTAATAGAATTTTATTTCAATTGTAGTTCCATTTACAACTAGATCATACCAATAATTCTTTCCTTGAGATTTTTCAAGGATAACATCGAAACTCTGTTTGTATAAATGTTTTGCCAAAATATAGCACATAGACGCTCCTGTTTGATGTGCACACCATAACAGCTCAATTCCTTAAGTTCTTCTACGTAAGCATCAGAAATAAAAATCCTTTTTAAGTCATCGATCTCTAGCCACTTTTGCCCCTTCGCTTCTTCCATAAACTTGCTCACTCAATAACATTGGCTTATAACAAGGTTGGACTACATTAAAGTTAAGTATTTTCCAGCACTCTATTTTGATATCCGGTGACCCCGTGTGAACAGATATGAAAAGGGTGTTCTCACCCATAGTAAGGGTAGGCTTTTGGCTTATCTAGTGTGGTTTGGTAGGATTAGATGTGAGCCTTCTGTGCCTGCGGAAGTTATGCGAGCTATAGGCTATAAGAGTCCGGGCCATTGGAGCCATGATATAGAGGAGCTAGTCAACGATGGTTACATAACCATTAAGGACGGATTTTATAGGCCTACAGATAAGGCTAAGAACCTTCTAGAGCCCATTACAAGCCTTAAGAAGATAGCTTTATATAACCTAGCAATCTCAGCCGTAATGCTTCTGGTGGGCTTCATCACTTATGAGTTTGGCGGGCCGCCGCTGCCCTATGTTTTGAACCTCTTCATAGCCGTATATCTCGCATTTGCGAGTATGTATAGCGTTAGGCCGTTTCGTCTACTGTTTAAGAAAGCTCCAAGGGAAGAGTTCTAAATTTAGAAGTTCACTTTCTAATTATAGAGCCTTAGCTGAGCTTCGCCATTCTCATATTTGACCAAACATGATGCTGGCATGCTGGCAGGAGATTGTTGGAAAGCTTAATGATGTAAAGGACAATGGTGACGGAACAATAACATTGGTCTTTATGACAAACTACAGTGTGTTGGAGGTTACAATTATCGGCGATGCCGAGGTCTTTAGGCAGTTCATAAACACCAAAATAGGCGTACTAAGAGTTGATTGCCCCGACAAACCTTACCGCATTAGGGTAATTAGCACGCGCTTAGGGAGGTGGTAGCGAACGATAATGTTAGAGTTGATATGCCTATTATTAGTCGCTGTGCTGTTAACCATCTTGTTAAGCGACTATTATAAGGGTCATCTTGGAGTGTATTCAGGTAAAATCTATTGGGCTTTTCGAGTTGCTGAGACTTTGTTGGGGTTATCGTTAGGGTACTTCTCCGCACTTTATATAAACATTATAGGCCTTGCCGCCGTTTTGATCGGGTTAACCGTTGCTATAGCAGTTTCCGTCTTGACATACCTTATATGTAGCAAAGGTTTGGCAAGTGAAACCGTGGATGCCAAGCTTGTTGATATTGTGAAAATTATGGAACGCTATAAACAAGATTTGATTGCCAGAATGATGGATGCTGGATTAATTATAACTAAGGATGCTGAAGCGAAAATTGGCGTATGCATCAACGAGGCTAAACGTGAAATCGAGAGACTTGGACAAGATATAAACGTTAAAATGAGCAAACATATTCAGTATCTAGACGAGAGATTAAGAGTTATGGATGAAGCGCTTCGCATCGTCAAAGAGGGGCCGCTCATTATAAAAGGCTACAGGGATGGCTTGGAAAGGCTTGGAAAACTATGTCAGGAACTGGGTAAAGTTAGCTCAGCTATTGCAAGCGTATGCACTAAACTTGAAACTCTCGTTACGGTAATGAAAGATGCCGCTGAGGAATTGTGTGAAAAGGTTCAAAATATTGGAGCTTCAACCAAGGAATTGAAGGGGGAACTTCAAAAGAAGATTGTTGACTTGTTGAGAGCGAATGGGCTGGAGGTTATAGAAGGACGTGGCCGAGGCGAACCTAGCATGCTGGTTCAGCTGAACAGCAAGCCTATTTTTGTCGCTACGACAAGGGCCTACAACCTCTCCAAAGGCAAAGTGATTCAAAGAAGCATAAATATCGAAAGTATCAGAGAAAGGGAGACCGCTCTCGAAAATAACATAGACCTAGTAGTGTTCATCTTTAACGTTGCAAACAAAAGAGTATTGGCCCATGTAATAAGCGGAAATGAACTAAAGATGGTTAAGTATGTGAACACACCACTGTGCCTGGTGGAGGAAGGGGATGAAGCTGCTAAGAAATGTAGAGAAAGCATTATAGACGTTCTTAAGCGCTACATCTCGAATCCAAGGGTAAACGGATTTACGCATACATAATAGAGTTTATGGCTGCAGTCATTTTCTCATTGGTAAACCGTGGAAGACTTCTTAAACAGATTTCACCATAGTCATAACCTAAAGGATGATGGAAGCCCCAGACCTAACCTAAGAAATTACTTTTAGCAACAGTGATAATAAATTATGCTAAAAATCAGCATCGCACATGTACTCACATGTAAAGTTAAACCGTACATGTGAAAATAAGTAACTTCTTGTGTATGTTCTGATAGGCTTATTTTTGGACTCTTTCACACTTGTTACACGTGAAACCAATAATCTCCTGGTAAGCTCGCTTATCCGCCCCTACACATTTCATTGATATACCCTACATAAAATTCCTTACAGTTTAATACTCTTCGTCGAAGCATCCCTCTTCCCTTAATTCTTCTATAGTTTCCCATTCGCCGTCCTCAGCTAGTTCTTCCTCCACCTCGCCCCATCCGTAGTCTTCGGCTTTGCTTTGCAGTTCGCCTAGAACCCCCTCGTCTTCCCTGCTTGGTCTAGTAGACGCTTTGGGTTTGAACCTGTGAGGTTCCACGTACAGCCACTTCATTATGTAAATTGCGCTTCGCGAAAGGTCTTTGAATATGGTCTGCAAATCCTCCTTTGGAATCCTTCTAATATGGCTTCTCTTGAATATTAACTGTAAATGCTCCTTTGGCACACTTGCCACGTAATGGTATGTGCGGAACATTTTTGCTTTCCTGCGGGGCATGCAGTCAAGCAACCTCCACCACTCTTTGGGCTTCTCCACGATATAGTAAGCCCATTGGTTGCCTTTCTTGCGTTTGATTATCAGTATACCCTGCCTCCTCCAACTGTAAAGTCTTGCAGCGTCAACCCACACCCCAAGACTGTAAGTCCAAAGTTTACTGCGCCAGTACTTGTCTGGATCGTTAAACCCCATAAGCCTAGCCTTAGCGCCGAACCTCTCCAAAACTATATCGCGGCCTGCAATCTGAGCCTCCTCAATATCCCCATCCACCACGGGTCTGGCTTGATTCTCATCCAGCTTCTTTACATAAACTTTCCTGCCACCTTTACACCTCAGATATAGAACCCAGCCACGGCGAACCCTCTCAGCTGTAAGTACGCATTCACCAACACCCGAAACCTCAAAGCGGAGATTCAAATTTCTAAACCAATTATTCGCCATACAATTAAAATATGCATTGAAAACAAATAAACCCAACGTCACGCCCTATGGCGTTTCGGCCGCGAGCATTTGCGTGTGGGCGGGTAAGCCCGCTTAACACTGCAAATTTACATCGTTCTAGTGGGCTGTTGGGCTGCGGCGGGCTGTGTCCTCTGCGCCAACAGAGGTATCAACTTTTTGATTTCCTCTATATCCTTTTGCATTTCCTTGAAAGTGCGGTCATGCTCGATTATTCCTTTAACTTTTGCATTACTGTTTCCTGGTTTAGGCCTTGCATTTCCTGTTGCCATTTTCAACTCTTTCCGGATGTTTTCTTCAAGCAGCTGGTATTGGGCTAAAGCAACTGGGCTTTTGTTTGGGTAGTCCTTCCAGCCAAGCCACTGCCAAGCATCCCAGTCCACGCCCACCTCGATTATGCGGTCCTTGCCAAGCTGGAGCGTGTATGGTGACGATAGTGAAACGATGGCGTTGAGCAGTTCAACCACTTTTGCGACGATTTTAGTTTTCGCTTCTTCCATGCGGTTCTTGGCATCTTCAACATGCTTGCACCAGACGCCCCTTACGCTCAGGTCCTTAAGCCACTCTGAGCAGAATTCGGCTGTTTTTAGGCACGCCTGATTTAGAAGTTGCCCCCAAAGGACTTCCTCCTCATCCAACAATCGCCTGAACTTATGGTACTCTTCTTCAGCCTCTCCATACAGGTTCATGTAGCCTCCCAGCTCGATGGGATTGAATATCGTCTTAAGCATTTTACGTCTTTCCTCAGCCCACTCCGCAGGTGTCAATACGCGCCCGTCGCGGCATACAACCCAGACTTCGTCGGCAACGCCCCGCAGCCTTAAAGCTCTCCAGCCCATCCTGTCTTGTGTTGACAAGCACGAATTTTGCCGTGGAGTAAACATCCTTTATCGCCTTCTGCCTGTCGGCTATTGCTTTCTTGTCAGGGAATCTTTCACATTCAACGAAGAGATTTAATGTATCCTCATAGATGTCAACGCACATGTTTTGTACACCATTATGGTTGACGCACTTTTCGAAGCTTATGCTCCCGTAGCCGTTGCTCCAAAGGTACATTGCGACAAGGAGCCTCAACACCTCGTGGGCTTCAGAACCCTTCCTCGGAGCAGCTTCATAGGCTTCTCTAATGGGATCTGGCAACGCATCCATTGCTCTCTCCAACAGCGTTTTCTGCTCAGTCTGCATGTAGCTGTACCTCATTCAAAATTTCAAAAACGGCTGAAACAGCCTTCGGAAGACCCTCAGCCAAGCCATCAAAATACTCGTCTATAAGCTCTTGCGGGTTCTCCATGGTTGCAAATGCGTCGTTCGGGTTGTGGCAGCAGTCGACATCACAGTCGTTCAGTAACCTCAGCGCCCTGTCTAAAGCTATAGCAACGCACATGCAGAGAAGAGCCATTAACTTCTCACCCTTTATGATGAATATTTGACGCATCCTGACCCTCCAAACCAGCAGCGCAGCCTTAGGGTGCTCCAGCAAATAGCGTAAAACCTGGACGAGGTCTACGCTTCGTCCAGTTTTAACCTCAATTATGACCGACATGTCGCCAACCTCAACAACGGTTCCGAAAGCTGCTGTTTTAATCGCAACGTCAACCTTGCCGTACCTCCCATTTTCCTCCAAACGCACCTCTAGTTTTTGGTTGCTCAAAGCCTGCGTTAACACCCCCGCCAAAAGGTTCACTGCAAGGCTATGTATCTCCAAGTAAAGGTTGTCTATTGACCGCTTACGCATCTGCGTAAAAACCTTGCGAATACAGCCAACGCAGCCGAACCGCAACAGAGCATCAATTATAAAGGCCTTTCTAGGCCCGCCCCTTGCGTCAATAAGCTCGAACTTTGCTGAAAGCCTCTCCACAACTTCGTCGAGGAAGCCTTTAAGGTATTGCAGTAACTCGTAATTGCAGCTAGAGGCCAATTGCAGGCTAGTAGGTTTCAATGGCTTAGTGCATCTTTCAACCATTTTAAACCATCTAAAACCACATTAATGGTGGAAAAATATTTAAACTTTATGGTTGCAAATAATCACAGGTGGTTACATGACTAATCAAGAGGTTGAAGTAGACTTCGTGAAAGTCCAGCTTAGGCGAAGCGGAAGCTTCATGGTTACAATTCCAAAACAGGCGGCAGAATCCCTACACATAACCAACGGAGAAAGACTAAAAGTCTCCATAGACCAACAAAAAAGGCGAATAATATACCAGAAAATATGAAAACCTCCCATTTTAGACTTAAAACTTTAAGTATTCTGCTGTTTTTCAGCGTATTTGAATATCACGTTGTTGTATTTATGGAGTGTGAAAACTCTAATTTTTAATGTAAGTGGAGGGTGGCATGGTTTAAGTTTTGTTGCCTAAATTTTGGTGCATGCTGGATGGTGGTGAAGTTTCTTTTTTCTTCTTCTTTATTATCCATGTGACTATTAATGTTGTTGCTACTCCTATTATTGTTAAGATTGATATCCAAATCCACCAGGTTGTTTGTATGGGGTTTGAGACGTCGAAATATTTGGTTCCTGTATCTATCGTTCGCCCGCTCATATCTATGAAATATGCCCTATAGCTATGTCTCCCATGCGGGTACGGTCCACCTGTGTAGGTGTAGGTTTTGGACTTGACAAGCGACGCTCCCTCAGTCCAAACTTTAATAGCGTCACCGTCTACTTCTAGTTGAACTGCGAGGATATACGAGTCGCTTTTAACATCTATTATGAAGGTCACTTCATCTTCGGTTGTGGGGTTTGGCGGTGTTATAGAGAGGCTTATGGAAACCGGGCTTGGCTGGGCTTGCGAGCTTACCGTGAAATTGTAGGTTGGGCTAACAGCAGTGTTTCCGGATTTATCAAAAGCTTTTACATAATACTCTACGTTTGCTCCGTTCGTTTGTCCGGGGATGATGGCTTTCCATACGCCGTCAACATAGTTCATGGCTACAATTTTCCATGCCCCTCCATCTACTCTGTAATATAGTTCAACTGCGTTTACACCGGATCCTTCATCGATGACGTTGGCTTTCACTTGGACTTCCTGGCCGGGCTGAGGCGCTTCAGGTTCACGTTCCAAGTTAAGAATTCTTGGCGGTTCTGAATCGCCTTCCACAGGTATAACACTAATTGTGACGGTGTCTAAAGCCCAGTTTCCAAAAGGGTCTGTCACATTTAAAGTAATGCTGTATACGCCTGTCTTGCGGAAAATGTAGTTTGGATTGACACCCTTTAAGATTTTAAGCTCCCCATTTTCCCTAAATGTCCATGTGTAATCTACAATTCCGCTTTCATCCCATGAGTGAGAGCCATTGAGGGTGACATTCGTGCCCTGGTAAACAGTCTGGTCGCTCCCGGCATTCGCTAATGGAGGTTTCGTGTCTAAAACGAAAGGCTGAGTTTCAGATAGGCCAACGTTGTTGACTGGTTCACCGTTGTCAGCAACAACCCTGATCTTCATATCTTTAACGTAGCGATTGTTAAAGTCAACCCTAGCGTTCCATGTTCCCTTTACAGCACCAACATCCACTTGTCCTTCACCAGTGGACGTTACACAATCAATCCATTCGCTCCCGTTCCAAAACTGAAATCTAACCACAACAAACGGCCTTGCATCATAAACTTGAAAATTAATATCCACCATACCCGTCCCCTCCCTTTGCAGCGCTGTTATGTTTCTCACGGTTGGAGAAACAAACAATGGTCGCGCCAGCCCAAAACCCTTGACACACTCCGCATACTCAACAACGATCCTAGCACTTACAGCGCTAGCGACTTCTTCAATTTTTAATGGTCTTTGTAACCCAGCCTTAACCATGAAGTCTGCGTATTCAACAGCAATTCTTGGACTAACCGCTTTGGCTGCATCAGACAGACCGCTGGAGAAACCCAAACCTACGGCCCAAATACTATCTGCGCCCTCAACTATTACGCCAGCTCCCGCAGAAGTAGCGCGAGACAAAATCAATACCTCGGCTAGCACGGCAAGTAGAGCAAACAGTGAAAGAAGAATCGCAAGGTGCTTGAGCGGTACTTCCATGTTAACCATACGAATTCCTTTGCTCCATGTTTGTTCTAAGCGTTAATGAACACTATGGTTCCTTGTAGACTAGGAAAATTGCTCCATAGGAAACGTTAATGTCGTAGATGTAGCCAGAATAACTTAGTTCCACTTCGTCAACATAAAAGCGAGAATAGTAGTCCCAACCATATACAATTTTGATTTTTACGGTATGGCGTGTTTCGTAACCAAGCATTGGCTGTGTGAGTTTTCCATATCCTATATACTCCTTGTCTTTTGAAGATGCGTAATGCGACCAAGATCCTTCGAAAACATCAAGGCTGCTTGGTATTTGATAATAAAATACGTGTTCTCCTGATCCCGTTTGAGAGCCGATTATTATGAGCAACCTGTTGGCTTGAGGGTATTGAAAGTGGTAGTATCCCACTTCGCTGGCGGTTATGCCTAGGGTGCTGCATACTTTTTCTAGCCCTAATTGCAACTTGTTCTTTGAAAGTTTGCCGCCTGAGTAGTAGCGCCAATCTAAAATTTTGCTGGCAGGTTCGCCTTTGAGGTAATAGATTACAATCCAGCCATTCCTGTGAATGAAACAGTGCGCGTCGTCGCTTGTCTGGAGGTTTGGCAGGGCAACAGAGCCTACCACGTAGTCAAGCGTTTCTTTCTCCACCGTCCTATACACGTTTTTAGCCTTTGCCAAGTCTATCGTTTGTTTTACGTCAGTATAAAGCGCTATGCCAGCCTCTTCGTCCAAGAAGGTTGTTGAAGAACCCGAGGTTTGCGCTAGGGCAGGCTTAACCAAAGTAAGCATGGGAATGTCTGACGGCTCTTCCCTTTTTTGGATGGACAACAAGCTTACACTCAATCCTAATATTAGTAAAGCCGCCGCAACTGAGAAGGTAAATCTCTTAATTCGGATTTGCATGCACAACCCTCTAAATTTTATGGGGCATTTTTATATAAATTTATCGTACAATGTACTATTTTAAGTGTTATCCACTTTTCAATTAACAAATTCCACTTTGATATGTGGATTTAGTTGGTTTCGAAAAGACTGTTATTTAAGAAGGGTGTGATTGACGTAATGCTGTACTTGAACAAAGTTGGAAATGCAGGGTATTACGCTCTATATAAGCAGGGCTTCGTCGTAAGCAGACAGACTTTCGCAAACATACTGAAGGAGCTTGAAAACTTGAATCTAATCAGAAGAGACATCATTGAAAATAGACCTCCCAGAGTTAACTACTACTTAACGGAAAAAGGCAAGAGAGTTGCAGCTCTGCTGGAAACAATTGATGAAATTTTACAAGAACAATAAATCCCAATTTCAAAAACACTTTGTGGTGCACGTCCTTGCCGGTTGCCCTTTTAACGCATTACTCGGCACGCACTTTTGAATTGCTTATTTAGAATGGGTGAAGCTAATTTTAAGTATTGGATTCAACGTTATTCCCAAAAGAGTTTGGCATGTTGGGTTATGAGATTCTCAGCAAAAGTTTTTGGAACAATTTGACCTGTGCTATTAAGAAGTTTTTGGGTTGCCGTGAAGGATGGGATGTTTGCTTGATAGGCAGCTATGCTAGGGGTGATGCCTATCCCCTAAGCGATGTGGACTTGGCTGTTTTCGCCGGAGAAGAGGCAAAAGCCAAGCGTACAGAAGTTTTCCATGTGGATGGGAAGACGATGACCGTTTTTTGGGTTAGCGTGCCAGAATTAGCAGGGGCTAACGCCGTTGACTTTTACAGCGCAAACATTCCCTTTGAGGCTAAGCTTATGATTGGCAGGGGCAGGATGCTTGAAAAGCTTAGGAATGAAATGCGCCATAAAAGGGTGGATTTGGAAGCTACCAGAAAATTGATTTGGAGAACCGCGGCTGCACGGCTTATGGCTGCTCTAAGCGATGCAGCCATGGACGTTGGAGAGGGCGTTAGAAACATGAGGGCTTGCATGGCAAAGGCAAGGCTTTACACCATGCTCTTCATGGAAAAGGCTGATCCATGGACGCTTATACCATACAGCTACAAGCCCAAAAATATGCTTGAAAGCTTAGTTGAAGGGTTATGCCGCTCCCAAACCCGTGAAGAGCTCTCAGCAAAAATCCTCCGGCTTAAACCAGACGAGCTTATGGCGGAAACCTTCAAGGAACACGCCGGAATCATGGCTAAAGCTGCGGAGAACATTGTGGATTACGTTGGATTCTCTGGCGAACATGTCAAAAACTATGCATGCCTGTACTTGGCTGTGGAGGAAAGGGTTCGATCCACATTATGGCATAGCTGCCATCCAGATGGATGATTATGAAAGAAGCACGCTTAATAAACCATTACCACACATACATAACATGCACAAACAAGAAAGCCTCATGGACCATTTCAACAGGCAAAGGCGAAAACCTCAAAATCCACCACTACACAACCAGAAAACAGAAATCAACCATTTAAGAGGATCATTATTTCAAGATGAACGCCCACTTCACTTAACAAGCTCATCCTCTAGGCCTTCCCTAAAGACATGTATAAAGCGTCTTCCCAACCATCACATCCAACCTTCACAAACCTGCGTCCTCATTAAGCAACATTCTTCCAGCTTAAACCTTTTCCTAATCCGCGGCAACACCCAAAAAGAAAATAGTTGGACAAACCGTAACTAACATGGTGCAGCGTAAATATGCTCAAATATGAATATCATAAATTGAAATGCCCAATATGCGGAAGAAAAATACTTGTTGAAATAGGGCTAGCGGGCACAAGCCACAACATCCTCGTCAACGCAACATGCGCACACTGCCTAAAAAACACAGGACTCCCAGAAGAATTCAAAAAGAAACATGCCAACGCCTCAGCAGACATAGAAAAATGGCTAAAAGAAGAATAAATCCAAGAAAACACAAAACCATGCGAACCACCTTCTTTTAGACGTTACTAACAGAAGATAGTAGCAAAGCATGTGTGAACGATTGTTTGCTTGTTTTGCTTTTGTCTATTTTCGAGTTATTAGGATTGCGGTTGCTGCTAGTGCGAGTGTTGCTCCGAATGCGAAAGATGCGCTAGCTGATATGAGTGTCCATAAGATTCCGGCGGTGATGCTTGATGTGAAGTCTCCTATGCCGTTGATTGTGCTGAGGATTCCGAAGCCTGTTCCTCTTCTGTTCTCTTCTAGAAGTTCGGCGGCATAAGACCTTTCAGTTGCGTCTATGGCGCCTGTTTCTACGCCCGCCAAGAGAAAAAGGAAGGCGTAGATCCATATGTTTGG
>JAVZOA010000029.1:0-11434 GCA_038882535.1 Bathyarchaeia archaeon
CCGCACACAAAATGAAAAAATAAAGTTAAAATGATGAGTGTTTCCAAAGCTTTTGCAGACAGTGTGTTTGGTTACACCCACGAAGAACTAGAAATAACCTCTAAAGGTTAACGGAAATCATAGCACCTCAGTTGTTTTTTGTATGTAAAAACTTCAAGGCGTGACATCCTCCCACGAATAAAGCCTGTGGGCTTCTTCTGCAACTCTTCAGAGGACGTGTTTTATCGGTTCTCAGTTCCTCGACACTGCTTGCGTCCCCTGTTGGAACGTATTGGCAAATATCTCCCTGAGCGTGACTTCCCCTCTGTCCGAGGGTAGCTCTGTTGAGTATGTTTATTGATGCGTTGATATCCCTATCAATTGATATCCCGCACCTATTACAGATATACGTTCTTTCAGGAAGCGGCATGTCCTGAACGTTGCCACAATTGCTACAAATCTTTGACGTGTTTCTCGGGTCCACCTTGACTACTCTCAAACCAGCACTTTCAGCCTTGTATGAGAGCAGTTGAATGAACCTGTTCCATGAAGCGTCCTGTATAGAACCAGCTAACTTGTGGTCCTTCAACATGTTTTGGATATGAAGGTCATCCACAACGAACGAAGTATAGACAGAATTGACGAGCATGTGTGAAAGCTTGTACAGGAAGTCGTTTGACTGGTTTGTGGAATGTTCATATATTATTTGGAGGCGCTCCTTTGCCTTCTCCCTTCTTTTTGAGCCCTTTTTCCTCCTTGCAATTATCCTTTGCCACCTTGTAATCCTCTTCCTTTTTTCCTGCATGAACTTCGGTTTCTGTATCTTTGTTCCGTCTGAGAGCGCAATAAAAGAATTCAGCCCCAGGTCCATCCCTACCGGGTTGGTGTCCTTCACTTCTGAACGTTTGATTTCATTAATCGTGACGAAGATCGCATAATAACTTCTTACCTCCCTCTTTATCGCAAGCGTCTTGATCATGCCTTCTATCTTCCTATGCAATTTTATCGGCATCGTTCCTATCCTTGAGACCCTTAGCTTGCCCTTCCTTATTATTGAGAAGGAGCCGTTGTCCTGGGGGTATGTTATTGACCTGTATCTGTCCCTTGATTTGAACCTTGGGAAGCCCGCCTTCTCCTTCCCCTCCTTTATTCTCCTGAAAAAGTTCTGGTATGCCCTTAGAAGCCTGAATTTTATATCTAATCTTGTCTGCGAATACAGCTTCAGGTATTTCCCCTCCTCCTGGATTATTTCCTTCGCGAACCTATTGAGCTGAGCCATCGAAATCTTTGTCTTTTCGCTTTTATAGGATTCTATTGACTTTTCAAGGAGCCTGTTGTAGAACTGCTGGGCAAGGATTAAAAGTTCATCTATCCTCTCTTGCTTTGTGAGATTAGGATAGATTCTGAACTTGTATGCCCGTTCCATACAACTTATATCTCCATTCATGTTTATAAGCCATACTATGGTTCGCTTTCACCCATAAATGGTGTGGGATTTCCCGCTCTGTTAAAAATAGGCCAAAATTGCATTGACATATCGAGGGGGCAGTGAAGAGAGTCACTGTCACTCGTGACATAGGCCAGTGGTTCATAGCGTTAACTGTGGCAGATGAACCAAGGCAGGGTTCAGTAGGTGTTGGCATGTGTGTCTTGAATACCATAGCACTCGGAACACAATCCGCATGTGCTTGTATATTCAGCGGAACGCATCAAGGACCTGCAGAGGGTGCTCACAAGAAAAATGTTCAAAGAACAGGGAGAATGTTCGTATACAACTATGGCGCAGGTCAGGAGGCATAGAGACGACTTCGCCCACAAGCTCGATAACAAATTGACAGCATTTGAAGATTCCGAACGTGGTGAATCTGGCATAGGCAATAATGGACTCTTGCACCAACTGCCTACAAGGAAGAAAGGCGCGGGCTGGTATCAATTCAGCAACATCGCAAAAATACTCTTTGATAGTTCCAAGGAAACTTGACTAACGAACACATTCGTATCTGTGACTTATCCTTGACAGGGATGCGACACATAACATTCTGCTGTAGGTGGAACAGCACGTGCAGGAAGCCTCTACAGCGAAGCAAGCTTGTTCCTAAGTCCACGCCCTCAGACGTCGGTAGTTAACAGAGCGGGAAATCACACATTCTTCAGAGGTGAAAGCTAACCTAAAAGTGCATTCTTGGAGGACATTGATAGAAGGCTCTCGGACTGGGAGTGTGCGTAAAGGCGGTTCCCATGGTTTGCCATCCATAGGACCATGCCAAAAGGTCTATTCGGAGATGGTCGCGCAGCATACCTTCGCAAGAAGGGAAGCCTACAGCTTTTAGCATGGGAGGCACGTCACCCCCAAAACCTATATTTTTTTTTCTGCAAAAGCGGCCTTTTATATATTTGAGTGAATTTTTTATAATACTCTGCATCCAATGGCCCAGTCAGCGAAGGGTCAAGCACAAATCCCGATGCACCTCTGCTAGCCAGTTCCTGAAGATCTTCTGGCTCAAGATTGTTTGCCACTTTGAACAAAATTGGTTTTGAAACTGTGCTGTAAACAAGCATGAACCCCACTATATCCAATATGTTATACTTGATATCTGTTCCTAATTGCGATCTAGGTAAAAATACTAGTGATTCTACTCCTGATAGTTCGCCTAACATTCTGTAAAACTCTAGCGGCATTTCGGTTGGAGTGTAAAGCATTAATGGAAATGTTTCTTCCCTTAATACAAATGGGGGAATGGTCCCTGGGTATCCAGCCAAGAAGTCAAGCTTTAGCAATTTTAATTGATCCCATTCTGATTTTTCTATAAATCTCAAGTCTCCAAGCAGTAACCCCTTTTTAACATTAACAATTGACGTTATTTGACTTATGTTTTCTATTTCTTCTTCAACATTTCCTGTAATATATTGAGATTTTTGGGATAGGACCGACATGACTATAGCATCTGCTCCTCCTTCTATTACTGCATTTACAACTTCAATGTCATTTTTAGGCACCTCAACTATCAAAGGTAATTCGGTCTTAAATAATGCCTGCCATTGGTTCATTTATATCTGCTATATCAGAAATGCATTTATATTTTTAAAGGTAACTGAAAGCCATGCAAAAAATTACTTTGGATCCAATCGGAGTCGTTAAAGTTCTGCATAATGAAGAAAATATAAGGGCGGATCATACTGATGTAATTTCAGAAATAATAATTTTTGATCAATTTAAAGACGGATTAAGAGGGCTTACTGGATTTTCCCATATAATAGTTCTTTGCTATTTTGATAGATTAAGAAGTTTTGAAAAAGGGGTGCTTCTTGTAAAACCCAGAAGACTAACGCGTTATGGTGTGCCCCTTGAATCGCTTCCTGAAGTTGGTGTCTTTTCCTTGGATTCTCCAAACAGGCCAAACCCTATAGCCATTTCCATCGTAGAATTGATGAAGATAAATCAGTCAAGCATTACAGTAAAGGGCCTTGACGCTTTTGATGGGACACCGGTTGTTGATATCAAACCATATACACCTGACCGGGCTATATACAATATTAAACTCCCAGAATGGTATGCCAATCTGTTAAAGCAATTAAACATAAAAGAGATTTGAAACGATCTGCCCAACTAGTGCTATGATTATGTCAACTACTAACCCATAAAGGAGTTGCTGGCCTCCCAGTGGCATGGATTCAACAAGCTAACGATTTGCTGATTGACAGCAGCACCAAGATTTACCTTCAATGTTCCTTGAGGCAATTAATTGAAAGCTACAGTTCAGGCAATTAAAAGGCCCTTTCTGTTATCAATGTAACTACATTTTGAGCGTTTCTACGATTTAGGGTCCACAAACAACACCTTTTTGCCAATTGCCTTGTATTTAATGAATTGCTTGAGGAGAGCGAGCTTGAACCTCCTTCCCTTATTTTTCATCTTCTTTGGCTCAAGATGTCAAAGGGCAGGTTTTGAGATTACATGGTTAAGCACGAACCGTCTTTGCGGTGAGCAGAACGAGTGCCCAAGTGCTGTAATCTCTTTCTGTTGTATTGATACCTTTATCCCTCGCTTTGAATTGAAGAACTTTGACGGAACAGCTTTATGTTCCTATCTGTCCCCACAACTTTTACGTCTATTCTCTGCTATTTGAACCACTAAGAATATTTTCCTTTCCTTTACGGTGAGCTGACATTAGTGTATTAGCCACTATATTTGTCAATCAATGGGGAATTGGCAACTGGAAATGTTAACCTTTACAGTTGTTAAAGAGGCTATAACAGGGCAGAACGTTCTATTGTGTATGATGACCTGTGGATTGGCTTGCTCCGTCTGGTTTAATGCTTATGCCGTATCTCCAGCCGTCTGTACCAGAGCAGATGGGAGTGTAGGGATCGCTTACCTGTTTGTATGTTCAGCTTGTTATATGTCTTCTTTTCAAAGAACCATCTGGCAAGCTTTCCTAAATTGTTTTCCTGTCTCTGAAGCTTAATGTTCCTGAACATTGTATTGTAGCTTGTTAATATGTTCGCTTTAACCCATAAACGGTGTGAGTTTTCCCTCTCACTGTTGATAATAATTAGCATTTAGCTGTACTTGTTCTCTTCTAAGAGATTATGCCCGTAATTGTTGAGAAATGCTATTTTACTAAGTGGCTTCCTGCTCTTCTTTCCTTTATATTTTCTGCTTGGCTTACCAAATGGTATTATCGTTAAAAGGTACATTTCCGGCGGCGCTCCGAGTATCTGTGAAACTTTTTCCCTTTCAATTCCGTCAACCCAGCATGAACCTAAGCCCATATCCCATCCAGCCAGCATCATATTTTGCACTGCTCTTGTTCCGTCAACTTTGTAAAAGGTGTTTTTTGGGTCTACATAAACCGCAACCGCAAATTGGGATTTGGCTATATATGGACCTGTAGCTGCAAGTTCACCAATCTTATTTAAGAGTTTTTTCTCATTTATTAAAACAAAGTTCCATGGCTGTCTATTGTAGGCGCTTGCGGCAGCCCTTCCAGCCTCCAACACCTTTATTTGCTGTTCAAAAGGTACTGGTTCCTGGCTAAATTCCCTTACCTCAATTTTCGTTAAAATAGCTTTAAAAGTTTCCATAGCTAAAGTTATGCATTAATAACATTTATACTTTATGAAAATAGTGCTTTGTTGCATTAATTAAAAGTTGTGCTGATTATTTAAAAATTAGGATAAATTGCCGATTTAAAATAAATAATTCCTTTAATTTAAATTTGAAATTATTAACAAATTAACTATTTTTTGATATATGCAACAAAGCAGAAAATAGTAAGTGTGGGACGCTATTCTAACATTATTTTCCATAACAAAAAAACATAACGTTATTTGCTATTTATATATAAAGAAGAACTTCCCGGTTTATATGCATGGCAGGCTGCACAGCGACAATATCCAGAAATCAATGATTATATCAGCAAATGAGCAATCCAAAAAAGGGATTGGAGGACTTACGAGCAGCAATGAAAATGTTCAGTCCTATGGTGCATGTAGCTGTCAGCATAATCCAGATAGAGCAGACCATCCTTATTAGGATGGGGTCAAGTTTCTTCTAATCAAGTAGCTTGTGGCCAAACTGGATATGCTGGCAATGTTTTCAATGATGTAAAGTTTCCTGCAAGACAATTGAGGGGCTGTACTCAGGCAATGATAGCTATTCACAACCTGCATGTGCTCAAGGGAATCACAGCATCTAATACATGACAGCACAGGCCACTCCCTGACCAACAACTATTGTATGCCCAGAAGGGTATAGCAAAGGTCGATAAGTAAAAAGGCAGCTCTATGCTTACATGTTCGCCATAATGGACCTGAATGATGTACATCTTGTTCAAGCCAGAAAGTAATGCCTTTGACAGGGCAATGGCTATCTCACATGGACGTTGACGTGTTTGCGGGAAGGTGCACGTAATCCCAAATTCAATGTTAAATGGTTCCCAAAAGTGGGACGCTATGAAAGAGTTTGTAACTAAATAAAATACCTTGAACAATATCATCAGAGGAGCAGTTCGATGCTTTGCTGCAGACAAGATGCTGGTTTGTCCAGAGGCGTGATGACAGAATTTAAAACTATGCACCGGTTCACAATTTATTCAACTTTGATAGGTAACCATGCAATAATAGCGTCCCACGCCCGAAAATAGTTTAGTCTACAGATTTTGCGAACTCGTTATGTATTTCCCTAAACCCACTTTTTGAATAAAATGAAACAGCTATAAGGTTTTTAGAGGGAAACCTTGCAATGATCAGAGTAACCCCCAATTTTTTGAGCTCTTCCTCAACAAAGTTCAGAAAATATCTGCCGATACCACTTCTCCTTTTAGCTGGATGCACGTAGAACTCTTCAATTCTTGCTACCTTTGATGGATAATAAAAATCACGCTCATCAAGTTTAATTTTGATAGCAGCATAAGGCTTCTCATCTTCATATATGTATATCAGGCTTTTTTCATCATTTAAAGCACCTTCCACAGAATCCCTTACCCTCTGCTTTATATCATCTGGCACCTGCAACAGCGGGTCAAATTCTGAGTTCAAAATGTACATTTTACTAAACATTTCTGTTAAGGAATCAATGTCGGATTTTACTGCTTTCCTAATTGTCATCACTTGTCACCACTTCTATATCCTTTTTAGTTTTTATTATCCTTTTCCTTGCAAGTTCAAGGTACTCTTCATATTCTAGAGGGTTCCTCGCATAACCCTCTGTTCTTGCCTTGTATGCTACGGCAGCTGCTACCTCATAAAATACGTTCCATTCATCCATTCTTGGTATTATATATTGCCTGTTAAGCCCACGTCGTTCAGCATAAGCAGCAAGTGCCTGTGAAGCAGCTATGGCCATAGTGTAGCTTATGTACTTGGCTCTGCTATCAAGCACCCCCCTAAATACGCCAGGAAACACAAGGGAATTATTAACTTGGTTATGAAAATCGCTCCTGCCTGTGGCTACAATAAATGCACCATTATTATATGCTTCGTCAGGCATTATTTCCGGCGTTGGGTTTGCAAGTGCAAATACTATGGATTTATCTGCCATTTTTGCAATCCACTCTTTCTTTATAGTATTTGGACCGGGGGTTGAAGCCGCTATTACAACATCAGCTCCATTAAATGTATCATCAATTGTCCTTGAGTCATCTTTATTTGTCGAGACAGCTAGGTTATACTTCCATTTATTGGTGAACATGAGCTTATCTATGTCAGCCCTATCAGGATAAAGTGGCCCCTTACTGTCAACCATTATTATCTTTGATTTATCAAAGCCATAAATTTCAAGCAAGTTTGCAGCGGCTATGTTAGCAGCACCAGCCCCAAACAAAACAACCTTTGCAGACCTGATGCTTTTGCCCGTTATTTTAAACGCGTTGATCAGACCAGCCAAGATCGCTGAAGCCGTTCCCAGCTGGTCATCGTGCCACACCGGTATTTCCAGTGATTTTCTCAGTTCTTCTAGTACCTCAAAGCACAGCGGGCTTTCAGTATCTTCCAGGTTTATTCCTCCCAAAGCTGGTTCTATTGCTATGGCGAACCTTTTGAAATCTTCTACGTTATTTGCCCTTATAGGAATCGGTATTGCATCAACGCCACCAAGGTACTTAAAAAGAAGAGCCTTACCTTCCATCACTGGCATTGCCGCCTCGGGTCCAATGTTTCCCAACCCTAAAACCCTGCTTCCATTTGTAATAATTCCTATTGTATTCCACCTACTTGTCAAGCTGAAGCTTAGGTCGTGGTTTTTATGCACAGCCTCTGCAACTTTCGCTATCCCAGGTGTGTAAATCACCGCAAAATCATCATATGATTTTATTGGAACTTTTGGGAAAACCTGGACCTTTCCCTCATAAATTTCGGAAAACTCTATTGGGTCCATAGGCAACTTGTCAGTGCCTTATTATAATATGTTACCATATCTATTGCCTATTATTAGTCAATTGTCTATCTTTTTACACAAAGGGTCGCAAGCCACTGTACTTACAGTGTGAATAAATTACAGATTTAAGGACAACGCCTTTACAGTACCCATGTGAACATCTTACAAATCTATCTATTAGTTCTGCAATAATAATATTTCACATTCAACTGGATATATTGTGTTCAATTGGAAAGATACAACTTAAATTTTAATCATTTAGCTCCAACTAGAAGCCTCTACATTGTCACATGTAGGAAGGCTATGCCAGTTACCCATTCAAGGCCTACCCCATTATCACGTCATACGGTACCTTGTTAAGGGATCCCCTGCATCCTGATCAACGAGGCTTATCCTCCAATCTGTGTAATGCAGCCATGATCCCCCAACTATGATTCCTTTCTATAAGGCCGTTGCTCCTTCAGGACCCGGTATATTCAGTAGCTTTGCTAAAACAAGAGCAATGGACTTAGCTAGCCTATGGTAGAACCTTGCTACCGCCATGTGTGCCCCATGTAACCTGGTTGAGTGCCCACTTTAATGGGTTAGAAACAGCCACGATGATCTTTATAAGTAGCTATAATATATATAAAGATAAAGGAAATACTGAAGGTGATAAAACCATGAACCTTCCATGGAAATCCAGGGGGACAATTGTCGGGCACTATGAGCCACAAGAAGAAGTACCTCACGGACATGCAGAGCGCGATAAGGCGCGCCCTTGAAGTTGCCTATGAAATGGCTATACGCGATTACAATAGGATACCTTCGCCAATTGTATTGAGGTCAAGCCATGGTTCGTGTCAAACTACGATTATGCGATTCACCACCTCGGCCCCGTTTATGCCGTTACATGATAATATAAGAAGAACCATTATGGCGAGCTGAGGATACCTGTTGTGAAGAAGCTTGAAATGAGGATTGACGGCGAGCTGTTCAAGGTGACAAAGTGAGGGTAACGCTCTAGCGCGGGCATTACGCTTACGTCCCAATAAACACTGAGAACAAGCACTTCCTGGAATACAGCAAGGGCAAAGCTTAGAGCCTTGTTGACTGACAATTTTGTGTGTTAACCATATCGGAAAAGGAAAGAAGCCTAGGCGGCAGCTTCGTGGCGCATGACTTCACGATAGATTCCACGTTTGCGACGGTAAATGCTGGTAGGCCTGCGCTGAAAGGAACTGACATAGCGCACATACAGAACGACTCCAGGAAGAGGAAGAGCCTGCAGAAGCACAATAGACAAAAGAAGTACGTAAATGATGCCTTACTACTGTGAGGGAAAACCCAGGCTCATCGTTTGTCTTTGAAGACTTGAACGGAATAAGGACTAGTGGAAACAATAAGGACAGGACAAAGTTGAACAAATGAAAGGCTTTACCAGAAGATGATTGAATACATGTCCTCATGCAAGACCGTTTACGTGAACCCAAGAGGAACTTCGGAGTGTCCTGTCTGTGGTGATAAGCTGAAGCACCAGGCTTGGGGGATATCGAAATGCGAAACCTGTGGCGTGGACTACGACAAGCTGGCCTCACTTGCCATAACCCTGCGTGGCCTGCGGCTACCCGTTTACCGTTAGTGCGGATTGCTTTGAAGGATGAATACCTGTGCACCGGCCATGAGCCTAAAGTGGCCGGAGCGGGCTTGACTGAGAAGGTCAACGCTCCGAATGAAGGTTATAAGAAATTATAACCTTTCAGAAACGGAGGCTAGCTTAGTGAACTACCCCGCCCTTGCGGACGGGGCTTCTCGCTTCAACGGCAATGCTTGCTTTCACATGCGCATTATGTATCCGAGCACGCTAGAGGCATAATCCTCTGCCGCTTTCATCCAAGTCAAGGGGACTTCCCGCTCGCTGAGTTAAAAAAGTTTTAAAAGTAGGCGACACATTTACCTGTCAAATAAAATGATTGATCTTAGAATAATTAGTTATTTGGTCAGCATTTCTGTTTCTTTGATTATTGCAATCTACTTTATTATAGGATACAGCAAACTAAAGAACACGACTTTTTTAACAGGATTTATTGCATTTTTACTGGTTGCTATAGGCCTATTTTTAAATTTATACAACATGAATTTTTTAGGGTATTTCTTTGAGGCCGCCGGCTTTCTTGCGTCATCTCTAATACATGTCAGAACTGTCAGGCATTACCTTGCCATAGGCATAATCCCTGTAGCTGTAGGTGAAACACTGGCCTTTTTCTTTTCATTGTATGCTGGGGTAGAAACTTTGCTCTTCTACAGCAAAAGTGGCAAAAAGATTAACCTCATAACAGGCTTAGGGTTTGTACTCATTTCAATATCTATTTTTATGCAGCTGACTTCATATATTGTTCCAGCCAACTTGCAGCTTATTGTTCAGCTAGTTGGGTACTCCATGCTGATTTCATCGCTGGTGCGCTGATATGAGAAGCCAGATAAAAATCATAGTTGACATTCTTGATACACTTGAACAATCTGAAAATGGCGTTAAAATAACGGGTTTAGTAAGGAAGGTAAATGTACCATATGTCAGGTTGATTGAACTTCTCGATGAACTTCTTAAAAAAAATTTCATCGAGCTTACTGAAGAGGCTGGAAACAATTATAAAATAACCAAAAAAGGTGAAATACTGCTGAGTGAATACAGAAGATTTTCCATCTTTGCTCAAAACTTAGGGCTTGACTTGGATTAGTTCTTCAGCAATTTACTGGTGTTTTGCCATTTGAATAAGTGTATTGTTACAAAATGAGTTTGTCTATTTTTACAAAATGTTTGAGCAAGAAAACTAAGCTTGTGATGTGGATGAATTGCTGCTGTGTTGAACAAATATTTAAGTGACCTGTAACTCCAGGAGCTTTTTTTCCTTCCTGATAGGAATCCACAGGACTACAGTTGCGCCCCTTTTTCTCAGGTAAGAGACAACCTTTCCCCGATTCTCCTCTCTTATCATGAACACACCCTTGGAATAGTGTATGTTCCTGATCTTGTCAAAGCTTGATCTGTATCGGGTAGCTCTCATACCGATCACGGTAGAACTTTGAGATCTCTCCCCTGCTCCTATTATCTCAGAGTGAACGATATCAGGCCGTTTCCACAACAACTGGAAGGTTTCTGAAAATATAAATATGTGCCTGTTGTATACTGCAATCAAGGTGGGGAAAACCTTACAAGGACAGGAGAGACTGGAAGGCATACAACGAGGAACTGGTGATAAGGGGAACTCGATTTCACTGATCAGTTGGATTCCGAGCTGAAGCACATAAATCTGGAAAGGATCTCCATACCGCTTTCCAGAATTATGAAATTCATGATGCTCTGGAAGCAGCATCTTGACTATCGCGGTCTTGCAAGATCAATGCAGAGTAAGGGGCTTCCTGAATACGGCGATTATACAACCATATGGTACTGGACCTGGACATTGCAGGCCTGGCAACCGACGGTACAGGCATGAAGACAGGCAACGCAGGATCATACAGAAAAGTATGGTGATCCAGAGCAAGGCAGAAGAAGCACCTCATAATCACCGCTGATGTGCGGACAAAGAAGATCATCGG
>JAVZOA010000030.1:0-11015 GCA_038882535.1 Bathyarchaeia archaeon
GAACGTTTAAACCGCCAACATCTAAGGGCATTCTTCTACCATATTTCTCGATTAGGTGCTCCACCAAGTGGCGGGCGTGCCCTGTGTGAGTTGCGGCGCCTATGCAGCATGCCAGAAGCACTATGCGGGACTGTTGGGCAGCCATGTTTATGCCGCATGCACCCCGCTTGTTCCCAGTCAAGTCGCATTTGCCGAAAGTGCAGAGGCAGCAGACGTCACAGAATGGCAGGTAAAATGGCTTGTAGCGCTGTAGAAGCTTCATGTCCCATTCGCGTAGGGCTGTCAGCGATGGGGAGGGCGTTGGACCCACTGGTTCAGCCCATGCTTCCTCAACTACTTTGCCAATGGACAATTCAAGGTTTTTTATAAGCCCCACGTCTGTTTTCATTTCCCCAATTTTCACGTGTAATCCTTTCTTGCTCAAGGTAAACACAACCCAGAGTAGAAGGTTTTAATGTCGGTATGCAACATTTTAAACTTTTCTAGAAGCCCAGACCAAATATCACATCAAACTAAGCTATGCCCTGTCGTAACCAGCATTTTCCATAATTTTTTTAACAGAAATATAGGCAGGGGTTTCAGGCGATATGCCAAGCAGAGACTTTCCAGCGAGAACATACTCCTCAACGTTCTCATCGTAGGCGATTCTGCCCAAAAACTTGAAGGGCAGCGCCTTTCGAGCTTGGCTTTCTAGGTTTTCTGGAAAGCGGAAACCGCCAACAATATAGAAGTTTTGGAAGGCTATTTTAACTTCCTTAGCAACGCGGTAAGCACGCTCCACATGGTCAAAAGACTTCTTTGAAGGGTCGATGATGTCGAAGATGTCGTCCACTTTGGATGTTATACGCCTATTCAGGTGTTCTAAGCCAGCCGGCGAGTCTATTAGAACATACCTATAGTTTTTTGTTAGCGACTCCAAAGCGCCTTTTAGGGCTGCGTTTGGTAGGCAGTAGCAACCCTCAACCCATTTTGTGCCAAGCGCAATAAAATCAAAGTGTTCACCTTCATACATTCCATGAGCCCAAATTCGGCTTTCAATGCGTTCTGTTGGTGGTACTCCAACTGTTGTTCCGCCCTCTTCTAGGAAGGTTTCCACCAGAAGTTCCGAAATGGATTTTTTACCTGCTGCGTGGAGGTCTACGCCAACCATCTCGCCCAAGTTTTGGTCTGGGTCAGCGTCCACGAGAAGAAGCGGAGCCTCGCCCAACTCTATGAAGTATTTTGTCATTAGGGCTACAAAGCTTGTTTTTCCTGTGCCTCCCCGCCCCATGGTGACGAGAGTTTTCATGGCTTCTAACTCCTTAATGCGGCTGGTTCATCCTATTGTTTCGGGCATTATTAGGTGTTGCCTTGCAAAAGCTTGTCGCATAACCTCTCTGTAGCTTTAATGGCCGGAGCATCCCCATATTTTAGGGGTGTTTCTCCCCGCATTTCAGCCTCCACAACTTGCTGGTCGAAGGGCAAATAATCCAAAACCGTCAAGCCATTTTCTATGGCATACTTTTCAATAGTCTCTTTTTGAGCTTCGTTCTCGATTTTGTTTCCAACTAGAAAGATGCGGTTCATTCCGGCTTTCACGCCCAACTCATGGATGCGTTTGGCTGTTTCAAAAGACTTCACATTAGCGTTAACAACAACAAGCATAACGTCCACATGCCGCGCTGTGCCCCGCCCCATGTGCTCAACACCAGCCTCCATGTCCAAGACAACAGCTTCATCGCGTTCGACAACTAAATGCCGTAAAAGCGAGCGTACTACAGCGTTTGCAGGACAAGTACAGCCAGCCCCAACAGAACGCACAGTCCCCATAACAATTAGGTTTACGCCCAAAGGCGTTTTAACGGCGTAGTCCCGCACAACATCGTCAACAGTGAATGTCAAGCGGAAAACACCAGCATAGCCAGTGCTTGTTTTCGCCTCAACAAGCTCCTTATTCTCGGATATTGGCACTATGTGGCGGGCTTCGTCCGGCGATAAGCCTAAAGTTAAGGCAAGGTTAGGCGAAGGATCAGCATCGATGGCGATGGTCTTAAAACCCTTTTTGGCTAAGGCATAAGCTAAACCACCAGCAATTAGGGTCTTGCCAACACCGCCCTTACCAGAAACAGCAACCTTCATAGGCACCACTTACGGTTAGACAACCACATCTTTCATTATTGCCGCTTAACATCGCCAAACTAGCATTTCATCTCATATAAGCATTTGCAAAAACCAAACATACATTTCTAAAAGGCTTATTCTCTAGCTTCAGCTTTTTCTTCCTTTTCGAGGAATCCCGTTAGAAATATTGCGTATTCGCATGGGTGCTCATTCTGCAGCATTGACTTTATGATTTTTATTCTCCCCCTCCTTCCGTGACTTACCCGTGAGATTATGTATTCGATTGTTTTTTTGCGGAGGCTGCAAAGCCACGTTTTTTGTCCTGTCTTCACAAGTTTGTAATAGGGGCAGCTTTTGTATTTGAGGGTGAAACCTCCTTCAAAATACTCTATTTCCACTTCTACGCCAAGTTCTCTGTACATATCCGTGATTCTTTCGCCAACCTCCCTTATTGTCCATGGGTAGTCCTTTGGGAATAGTTCGTCAAGTTGTTCTTTTTCGATGGCGAATGCCTTCTCCACAGAGTTGCATGACATGCCTTCAATCAGTGTTTGCATGAGCTTTTTCCGTGGCAGCGGCTCAAGCATCGGCTTTTCTAACATTTTTAGTTTGAAGCTTAGAAGATTTTGGAAGGTTGTCGTTGTTATTTCGTAGCCTAATTCTCTGAACATGAATTCTATTAGAAATCTTTGGCTATTCATTACAAGAGGGTCTATGCGCTTGAAAATTATGGTGAAGTGCTCATCATCTACAAAGCGAACTTCAGCGTCTGGTTGAGTTGCATTAATATTTTTAAGGATGAAGTTTTTTGCAAGTCTCTTAATTTTTTCAGGGTCGTTTCTTGCTAACATGCGGATGGCATTGGATATACGGGTTCCGGTTGCACGGTATATCTCCTCAAACTTCCGTCTATCACTTTCATAGACTTTTAAGGCGAAGGAATTGAAGAGGTCGCGTGGAACAGGAATAACATCTAAGAATTGTTTGCCTATAACCTGGAAAAGACTTAATTCAGCCAACTGATCGAGGAGACTTTGGTCCTCCGCTCCCACATATTGTATTGCCATGTTGACCGTGGTGTGCTCTGTTGAATAGTTTAGCGTCTTCCACCCTCGAGTCGCTAGCATAACTGATAAGGCTGCCACAGAAATCCGTGTTATTGAAGCTGATGAGGCTTGAAAAACTAACTCCAAGACATTTTCATCCCTCTCGATTAAAACCTTTGCCTGTTTAAACCAGTTCATTTTGACAAACGCGGATAACAATGCCTTTACGAAGTCTTTTGGTTCTTTTGGAAACTCATCTGTTCCTAAAACAATTCTGGCGTCTTCTAAAAGATTGCCCAAGTCTGATATTGGCTCTTCTAGGTGTTTTTCCGCCCAGTTCATGAAGGCTGGTCCAACAAGCATCAGAGTGCTCTTGAAAAATCCTGGAGTGACGTTTGCCAATTCCTTTTCAATTTGTTGTTCAAGAAATTCTCCAAACTCTTTTCTTCTTAAAGGGTAAACTTCTGGTCGCACCATTTTTATGGCTATGTCTTCGCCCATAACGCGGGTGTCAAAGTAGACTCCTATGCCCTCAAGTATTGTGGCAACTTGAAAAGCGACAATTATTGGCAAACGCTTGAAGACTTTCGGTCTTAAAATTGCTATGTTGTCGATTTCGCTGTAGGATGGTATTTCATACATGTTTGTGAGATTTCTAATCTCTTCCAAGACTATGAGAAATTCTTTAAAGTTTGAAGGAGGCTTCCAGCTAATGGAGCTTTTGAGGATTTCGATGGTGTTCTTGGCTTCTGCTTTCTGCTCCTTTATAAAATCCTCAATTGTCTTGTTCCCTATGGCTATTTCCAAGAGGCTGTCTAGGTTTCTTCTGCTTATTGAGGCTAGGTCTAGGGCTTCCCTAAGTTTAGCCTGCTCGTTTACTTTGGCCTTTATGGCGCAATCGTCACATGAGCCAACCTTATCCACCCTAAGCAGAGTTTCGAGGGCTTTTTCAAGGACTCGGCTTTTTGTGCCATATGTCTTTGCCAGTTCTTCAAGTATATCGTTTGCCTTTTTCGTTATTGTTGTGTGCAAGTGGACAGACATGAGGCTTCCCGTTGTGTTTACCTATTTAAAAGGCTGCTTTTAAATATGTTCACGTTTTTCTGAAAAATGTACATATGAGCACATAGAAAAAGCGGAGGGGGCTATTTGCGTGCTAGCACTGTTTCGATGGGTGTAAGTCTTGTTCCCTTTCTTGTCAGGAGGGCGTCGGCGACTCTTTTAACAGCCAACATGTAGGCGGCTACGCGCATGTTTACATTATACTGCTTTGAAAGTTCTAAAACATCATAGAAAGCCTTGGTTATCGTTTCCTTCAGTTTGTTCCGCACTTCCTCCTCAGTCCAATAATAGTTCATCTGGTTCTGCACCTGCTCGAAGTAGCTAACAATCACGCCGCCAGAATTCGCCAGAATGTCTGGTATGACAAACACTCCTTTCTTGAAGAGAATTTCGTCGGCTTCTGGGGTTGTTGGTCCGTTGGCTCCTTCTGCCACTATTTTTGCTTTTATTTTGTCTGCGTTGGCTTTGGTGATTTGGTTTTCTAGGGCTGCCGGCACCAAAATGTCGCATTCCAACCCCAACAACTCCTCGTTGGTTATGTATGTGCTTCCAGGATAATCAACCACCGAGCCTGTTCTGTTTTTATGCTCCAAAACTTTTTCTGGGTCTAGTCCGTTGGGGTTATATATTCCACCTTTTGAGTCTGAAACTGCTATGATTTTGCATCCAACTTCATGTAGCAGGCGTGCCGCATGGTATCCGACATTTCCATAACCTTGCACAGCTACAGTTGCGCCTTTAAGATTTACTCCTAGGTATTTAGCTGCCTCCATCACGGTGTACATTAAACCTCTTGAAGTTGCTTCGCTTCTTCCACGAGAACCACCAACGCTGACGGGTTTGCCTGTTACAACTCCGAAGGCTGGATAGCCTACAATTTCGCTGTATTCATCCATTATCCAAGCCATTGTTTGGGCGTCTGTGTAAACGTCCGGCGCCGGCACATCGATGTATGGACCTATAAATTTCGCGATGGCCCTCACATATCCCCTTGTTAGGCGTTCCAATTCAGCCTTGGACATTTCTTTAGGATTGCATCTTATTCCCCCTTTTCCGCCCCCTAGTGGTAGTCCTACAACCGCTGTTTTCCACGTCATCCACGCCGCAAGCGCTGTAACCTCGTCTAGTGTTAGTTCTGGGTGGTATCGGATGCCGCCCTTAGTTGGACCTAAAGCATCGTTGTATTGTACACGGTAACCGGTGAAAACTCGTATGCTCCCGTCGTCCATAACTACTGGAATATTGACCATTAGGGTGCGCATGGGACGCTTCAAAATTTCGTGGATGCCTGGGTCGAGTTTCAGTTTTTCAGCTGCTATGTCCAACTGCTTAAGGGCGGCTTCGTAAGGGTTTGGCGTAACAGCTAAAGGAGCCAAAGTGTCTATTTTAACAAAAACTGCTGATTGAAGCTTCTCGACGAGATCTGTTAAGATTTGTCTTGCCACCTCACCGTTTCCTTCCTTGCTTCCGTAAAACCACATGTAGGTTTCGGCTACGGCATCCTCCTTCCTTGAAAACATTGAACCAGCAGGCGCCATTTTCGGGTTTTCGGAGAAATAGTCCACAAGGATTCGCAGCATGTTCAGTTCTTCTGTGGTTAATGGCAGAAGCTTTCTTATGGGCTCTGGAGCCTTAACATGGACATATTCGGCTTCCGTAATTTTCTTTTGGAGTTCCTCAAAAACTTTTAGAGAATCTTCGACTGGTATTCCAAAGTTTTCTGAATATGTTGTTAGAAGGGCATAGTGGGCTGTTGTATAACTTTCTACCTTTGCTGTCAGCTCGGGTTTTTCGGCGAAAAAGTCCACCATTAGCTTAAGCATTCCCAACTCTCTTGCGGAAAGCTCCACAGAGTTTAACATTTCATTTTCCACCTCTTCTTGTTCTAGAACTCAATATGACATATGTTCAACTATAGAAACATTATGTTCATAATGTACACAACTGTACACCATTAGAGCATACGAAACAACGACACAACATTTTTAATGACGTATGTAAACCGTACATTTGGTGCACCTCATTGTCAAACAACCCTAGCGAAAAGCAAGCCTTCTACTCAACAGGAGTTAAAGGACTTGACAAGCTCCTCGGCGGCGGGCTATTATTAGGTGAAAATGTCTTATGGGAGGTTGAATCCGGGACATTCGCGAGGGAATTCTTATACTCCTTTATGCGGCAGGGCATAATTGAAGGAAACCAAGTTATATATTTGGAATTTATCTATCCTCCTCAAGCAATCATGCTCCAATTGGGACCCCTAACCAAAACGTTGCCAGACGACTGGGAAAAGAAACTCTTAGTGTTAGATTGTTTTTCAGAAGCCGCAGGGCAAGGCGAGTTGATATTTAACGATTTTTATGACAAAGCCCCAAGCTGGATAAGGAAAGTTCCAAGCTCAAAAGATCCGGACCGTTTCCACCATTTCTTTGGAAGAATTGAAAGGGAATTTGTCACGCCGGGAACCCGACTTGTTTTCAACAGCTTGTCAATAATGGAGCACAATTGGGGAAGAGATGCTGTTAAAGCCTTTTTTGGACATGTTTGCCCAGCTTTGTATGCTTATCAAACTCTTGCCTATTGGACCATGGCTAAAAATGCCCATCCCAAAGAGTTCTGTGCCTTGATAGAACATATGACACAGGTTGTTATAGATCTCGCTCGGCAGGATAATAAAAACTTCTTGTGGATTAAGAAGGCCGGTGGAAGATATAACCCGCAAACCTACACACGGCGCGAATACTCCGTTGACGGAATGAATATAGAAATTCTCTAGGCTTTTCGATGTACAAGAATGTTCATTTTTTGTTGCTTTTAGGATAACCTTTAAATGCAGACAAAATTTTAACCATCCTACGCGCAATTTACAAATGTAAAGGTGAGAAAGGATGACGGAACGCGTTTTCAGAAATAGCTCCTACCTAAACGGGAAATCAACAACAGGAACAACAACCCGTGTCAAAGATACAAGTCCTACAAGTGGCATGTGCCCCATATGCATCCGCGACTGCCCAATACTCTGCGAGATAAGCTTGTCAGCGTTCAGAGGAAGGGAAGCTCTCTATCCAGAGCCTGTGCAATTCGGTTTCAGCACTGCCGGAGCCCTAAAAGACTTCGGCTTGGACTGGTCCCACTTCAACATACAAGCAAGCCTTTTCGAGGCTCATGGGATAAAGGAAGACTCGGATTTGGCGCTTTTCCCAAATGTGAACATAGAAACTAAGGTTGGGGGTATACCCCTTAAAGTTCCCATATTGTGTGGCGCCTTTGGCTCCACGGATGTTGCGAGGCTGAACTGGGAAGGCTTAGCCATAGGCACAGCCCTTTCAGGCGCTATGATAATTGTAGGCGAGAATGTTTGCGGCATGGACCCGGAAGCCCGATTCACAAACGGCAAAGTAACCTACTCAAAGGAGCTAAAGCGCAGAGTCGACCTCTTCAGAAAATTCTGGGATGGAAAACACGGCGAAATAGCCGTCCAAACAAACGTTGAAGACCAAAGGCTAGGCGTAGACGTTTATGCCATTTCAAAGCTGGAAGTCAATGTTATAGAGAGAAAGTGGGGACAAGGGGCAAAAGCCATAGGCGGCGAAGTCCGCGTAAGAGACCTTGAAAAAGCCATAATGCTAAAGAAAAGAGGGTACATAGTAATTCCGGACCCAGAAGACCCAGCAGTACAGCAGGCCTTCAAAGACGGCGTATTCAAATCCTTTGAGCGGCACAGCAGGGTTGGCATACCAAAGGAGAAAAATTTCATAGAAGACATAGAATGGCTAAGGAAACAAGGGGCAAAACATGTAACCCTCAAAACAGGCGCTTACAAGCCGTCAGCGGTGGCATACACCCTAAAAATAGCTTCAGAAGCAAAAATTAACGCTGTATACTTTGACGGAGCGGGCGGCGGCACAGGCATGAGTCCAGTTCCAATGATGGACGAGATGGGCATTCCAACAGTTTTCTTGGAAGCCATAGTGCTTAAGTGCGCCCAAATATTGAAGAAAAAAGGCCGCTACGTGCCAGATATAATTATGGCTGGAGGCTTCATAAACGAAACTCAAATTTTCAAGGCCATAGCCATGAGCAACTTTGGGGAAGGCCCCCTCGTAAAAGCCGTTCTCATGGGTCGTTCTCCGCTCACCGCTGTGATGAAGGCAAGCTACTTCAAACAGTTGGCTGACGAAGGAAAACTTCCAAAAGCCTTCGCCGACAAATTTGGCGCAACTCCGGAGAAGTTCTTCATAGCTGTTCCAGAGTTAAAAGAGAAGTATGGAGAACGCTTCAAGGAAATTCCATGGGAAGCCGTGGCCCTCTATACATACTTGACAGATCGCATAGGCGTTGGACTAAAACAGCTCTTAGCTGGTGCCAGAAAATGGCGGCTAGACCTCATCAACAGAAACGACCTAATGAGCCTATCAGAGCTTGCAGCCACGGTGACCGGTATACCGTTAGCCCACGAGGCAGAAGCAGACGCCATTGAAAGAATTTTAGACTAACCCTTTCCCTTTTTTCTTCCATTTAATAGCCAACCTTTTAAGGCTTTTCAGAATAATAGGTTTGAGGTGAACGCTTATGGAAAAGAGCTACTCCGCTCTAGATACTGCGCTGGAACAGTTGAGAATAGCCGCAGAAAAACTTGAGCTTGACCCCGGACTGCATGAGATGCTCAAATATCCTAAGAGGACGCTTATGGTTTCTGTAAACATTAGGATGGATGATGGCGCAATAAAAACTTTCTTAGGCTGCCGTGTTCAGCATAATGATGCAAGGGGGCCTTTTAAAGGTGGTATAAGATACCATCCAAACGTAACTTTGGATGAAGTTACCGCGTTAGCCATGTGGATGACTTGGAAATGCGCCGTTGTTGACATTCCGTATGGAGGAGCCAAGGGCGGAGTTTGCTGTAACCCAAAAGAGATGTCTAAAAGTGAGCTTGAACGGCTGACAAGACGGTACACAAGCTTAATCCTAGACCTTATTGGGCCGTACCGGGATGTGCCGGCGCCGGACGTTTACACAGACGCCCAAACAATGGCTTGGATAATGGACACCTACAGCCAATTTAAGGGTTACAGCGTTCCAGAATGTGTTACAGGAAAGCCTTTGAGCGTCGGCGGCTCTGAAGGAAGGGCCGAAGCCACATCTCTTGGCGTTATGTTCAGCGCAAGAGAAGCTGCAAAAATTCTTGGCTTAAAAATGAAAGATGCGAGGGTTGTGGTTCAAGGGTTTGGGAGTGTTGGGTGGAACGCTGCGAAAATAGCCTATGATTGGGGATGTAAAATAATAGGCGTAAGCGATTCCAGCGGAGGAATCTACCGCAAAGAGGGATTGAACCCGTACAGAGTTTATGAGCACAAGGCGAAGGAGGGTTCCGTTCTAAACTTTGAAGGCTGCAAGAACATAACCAACGAGGAGTTGTTGGGGTTGGAATGCGACATTTTGGTGCCGGCAGCCCTAGAAAACCAAATCACCAAAGCCAACGCAGACAAAATAAAAGCAAAAATAGTGGCAGAAGGAGCCAACGGACCAACAACCCCAGAAGCCGATAAAGTGCTTGATGAGAAAGGCGTATTCCTAGTTCCAGATATTCTGGCGAATTCTGGCGGCGTTACGGTGAGCTATTTTGAATGGGTTCAAAACCTAACAAGGGAGCATTGGACTTTAGAAGAGGTAAACCAGAAGCTCGAAAGAAAAATGGTGAAGGCATTTAACGACGTCTACAAAACCTCGGAGGATAAGGAAGAACCTATGCGAACAGCCGCCTTAATGCTGGGAGTTGGACGGGTGGCTGAGGCAATAAAGACTTTAGGCTTATGGCCTTAATAGCGTTCATAAACTTGGAAAATCCTAAACTCTCTTATCACATTTTCTAGACTACACTTTTTATATCTCCGCTAAAGAGATTAGTAGAGTTGGTTGAAAGGAGAAAGTGCTTTGCAAGTGGGCATTTCCGGAAAGATTAAAGCCCTAGACTTCATGTTTGAGAATTCGCCAGTTAAGGTTATTGCCAACCGTAACTGTCCAGAAATTAAGCTGGCAGGATTAACCGTCGGTCCCTTCGAGGAGGGAAACGAGTACGAGGTTTTGTATTGGGTTGCGGTGGAGCTTGAGAAGTTTGGCGTTGTTCATTTTAGAAACGAAGAACTGCTTGACTCGGCTAAACTTTACAAGATTCACTGGAAAGAGCGGGTGCAGACAGCTGGGCAAATTTCAGAGCTTCCAAGGGACTTTTATCCTAAACTCCGTAGGTACTTGAAGGAGCTGAAAGAAGAGGCGACTAGGCATCCGGAGAAAATGCGGGAGTATGAGAAGGCGAAACAGTTGGCGCTGGACATTTTGAACTTGCGGTTAAAGAAAATTGTTTCCTTGGCTTCTGCTCCAGCCCAAACCGAGCATGTTTTAAGAAACTTAACAGCAGAGGAACGGTTCCTTTACGAGCAAATTTATAGGTTTATTAATAAGTGGAAGGCTCAACTGCTTGAACGCGAAGACAAAGGAGGCGAGAAAGAAGAATGACCGAAGAGCTGGAAGTAATAGACCCGCAAGAACGCTTTCTAGAACTTTTCAAAACGGAGAAATACCGCCAAAGAATCTCCCAGCTGGCAGTTTCTGGAAAAACATCGCTAATAGTTGAATTTGAAGACGTCCTCACCTTTGACCATAGACTTGCAGACCAGCTTCTTGAAAAGCCAGAAGAATACTTGAAGCACGCAGACAATGCAGCCCAAAATCAACTAGCTATAGAGGCCCCTGAATACGCGGAAAAACAAAAAGTAACCGTTCGAATCGTTAGGCTTCTGGAGCCGA
>JAVZOA010000031.1:0-10846 GCA_038882535.1 Bathyarchaeia archaeon
ATACAATTGAAAAGAGGCGCCAAGTTGGTCCAGCAGAACCAATCTATAGTTCTTCGCTTAACCTTTTGGATAAATAATCTCTGATCAATACTTTGCATAATTCATATTTCTGTCGTTGAACAGCTTTGGCGCAATGCCATTTAGATACAGCCTGGTCATTCCGCTTACCTCCCTTTTGACGTCCTTCCACCCGAACTCTATCAGCTGCAGGTCTGAGGGAGGAACATGCAGAATATCTAGCTTCATAACCTCTGACGAGCTCTGCTGAATGAATACTTACGTTGACAAGTAAGATGATTATCGGCCTGCTATCACCAGCAGCATCCTCCTCCCTTCTTATGAGGAACGATGCCATAGCTGCAGCCCTTGAACGATCGGACACTACGTCTTTGCCGTTCAAGGTTATGAACCCGAATATGGTCCTTGACCTCCTGCTGCCTCGCCTTCACTGTACAACAGGCGTATTTATGACTCCTGCAGGGGGTCAGAGCGAAGAGAGCTCTCATCTAGGAAGCCTATTATGGGCTCAACGCTGTATTCCTGCCTGACTTTCGAGAGCGCGCCATAGAACTTTTTTAAAAATTCCTTCCTCGAGCCTTTTGCTGTAGGGCTTGCCGTATCGAACATGCTTCTTTCTCAGGACCTTCCAAACGGTCTTGTACGCGCAATGGACACCTCTTGGTTCCTTTACATATCTAACAACACCCCTGATATTCATTCCCTTGTTCTCTATCTCCTTGACTATCTTGTCCCACTCATCCGCAGGGAGCTTGGGCCCTCCTGTGAAATTTGGTTTGAGGCCATCGTATCCACCCCTGTTACAAGCGCAAATTCTCTATTGTGCTTTTAGCCCTCCTGATGATGCCGGCAACGGCTTCAGTCTTTCCTTCGTAGAGGATCGCGTGAAGCCTCTCCTTCAGCCTAGCATCCCTCTCCATTTTGTGCCTCTGTTCAAGTTCTTCACTTGCCAGATGTCTGACAAGTTTCCTTGGCATGCAATTACATATGCGGGCACAGTTCATAACCATAGAAATTAAAAATAACTGTCTAATTAGTCAAGCGATGAACTATAATTGTATCTTAATATACAAATGTATACAGTTGTACAGGCGAATTTATTAAACCAAATTATTATTTATTAAAATAATATGGTAAAAGAGGGTTACTCCGTTAGTTTGCGAGAGGCACTTAACCCAAGGTTAAGCAGGAGAAAATTTCTAGCATTACTTGGTGCTGCAGGCGTTACAGTTGGTGCCTATGAAATTCTCAGAGGCTCTGTTTTAAAGAGCTTACAACCAGCTTATGAAGAGCAAATAACTAACGCTTCACTTACAAAAGTGAGGACTGCACATGTCAACAATTGTGACGGTTCATGTGGGTTACTTGCCACGCTAAACGGTGGGGAAATTGTAAAATTTTCACCGGCAACGTTTAATGATCCTGACTTTCCACCTAGAATTTGCCTGAGAGGACTTTCTCAAATACAATATGTTTACCATCCTGATAGGTTAAAATATCCAATGCAAAGCGTTGGCGGCAGGGGAAGTGGGCAGTGGAAACAAATTACATGGGATGAGGCAGCAAGCTTGATAGCCAGCAAGTTCCAGAGCATATCATCTCAGTACGGCTCCAAGTCAATCTATATTGCGCCATACACAGGAAACCTTTCAGTAATAAATGGGTTGATTGGGGTAGGATATAGGTTTGCAAGCGTAATAGGGGCAAGCGCAGGTGACTTTGAGGGAGATAATGAAGGCGACTCTGCTTCACCGGCAGGCGCTGTTGAAGAACTGGGTGCATTTGATGGTCATGAATTAAATGACCTGGTTAATTCAAACATGATAATTTTATGGGGTAACAACTTAGCAGAAACAGACATTCCCGACATGAGATTTGTCCTTGATGCAAGGGATAATGGTGCGAGAGTGGTTTACATTGACCCCAGGTACACGCCAACTGCAGTGGTTGCAGACCAATGGGTACCGCTTAGGCCCGGCACAGATGGTGCCTTAGCCCTGAGCATGATAAATGTAATAATAAATGAGGGCCTTTATAACAGCAACTATATGTTAAATTATACGGTTGGGCCATTTTTGGTAAGGCAAGACACGATGCTATTTCTAAGAGAAAACGACCTAAGTGGAAACGGGTCCAATAACTACATGGTTTACGACACTGTGACGGGGCAAATTTTGCCCTATAATTCACCTGGCGTAGTTCCTGCACTTACGGGAACATATAAAACCGCAAACGGGGTATCTGTTAAGACATCGTTTCAAATGCTTTCTGAACTAGTTTCTAAATATGACCCTTCAACTGCATCGAACATAACAGGGGTTCCAGCACAAGCAATACAGCAACTAGCAGAAGATTTTGCAAAGGCTAATCCTGCCGCAATAAAGGTCGGGTTTGGAGGCATATCGCACTGGTATTATGGTGACCTCACCTATAGGGCGCTAATTACACTATCCGCCTTGATCGGCTATATAGGCGTTCATGGTGGAGGCGTTACCACTTACAATGGGGCGCTCCTCGATGCTGCAACAGACCTAACTGACTGGCTAACTCCAGATGGGAAGCAATACAACTATATTCCGCCACTGTCATTTGCTGACCAAGTTTTTAATGGAAACATAAAAGCAGCATGGTTCCCCTGTGACAATTTTATAAACCAGCAGGGTGATACCAACCGCACAATAAAGGCCATAGAGCAGCTTGATTTTGTAGTAGTGTCTGACGCATTTATGACCCCTACGGCAAAGTATGCAGACATAGTGTTGCCAATAGCAACAGAATATGAAAAAACGGACCTGTTGCTGGGCGGGAACTTCTTTTTGCAGTATACTCCGAAATTAATAGAACCACTTTGGGAAAGCATGGCAGACCTTGACATGTTTGCCCTTGTGGCTAGCAAGATGGGATACGGATCCTATTTTAATGGAACTGCAGAGGATTACATTGGGCTTGTGTTAAGTGGATTTCCATCAGGAACAACGCTTGATGACATAAAGGCTAATGGGAACGTTATGAGGTTAAAAGATGAAGATATAGCAACTTCTTCTTACCAACCAATAACAAAGCCATATGTACCATTTTACCAGCAGAGCTTTCCCACCCCGTCAGGGAGAATAGAATTTTATGTGGAATCGGTTGTTCCATATTATAAAACAGGCCTCCCGATATATAAGGAGCCAAATGAAGCTTCACCACAAAATGTGCTATATACAAAGTATCCGTTTGTTATGATAACCTCCCACACTAGGTTCAGGACCCACACCCAGTGGGATAACCTTGCATGGCTTCTGGAAATAAACCCGCATCAATTTGTTGAAATAAACCCAAGCGATGCTGCAGCTAAGGGGATAAATGACGGTGATAAAGTGAAAATTTACAACGATAGGGGCTATATAATAACTACTGCCAGATTAACGCCTGGCATGAGACCTGGCGTGCTAAACGTCTATCAGGGACATTGGTCTGATTTTCCAACTGGAACTGTGAACAATCTAACAAACCAGGACATAAACCCAGCACAATCAGTGGTTTACCTTTTCCAGTCAAATACACCATATTTTGATGTCCTTGTTAATATAGAAAAGGTGAGCAGCTGATGACAAGGCTAGGCATGGTGATAGACCTAAGCAGGTGCGTTGGATGCAACACGTGCGCAGTTGCCTGCAAGGAGGAAAACAACGAGCCGCTTGGCATATGGTGGAACAGGGTGCTTACGGTAGGAGGAGGGGATTATATAGACGTCCCAGAAGGGGAATATCCAAATGTGGACATGCACTATTTGCCACTTGCCTGCCAGCATTGTGAAGATGCTCCATGCGTAAAAGTGTGCCCGGTTGCTGCAACATACAAAAGAACTGAAGACGGCGTTGTGCTTGTTGATTTTGACCGCTGCATTGGTTGCAGGTATTGCATGGCAGCCTGTCCCTATGGGGTAAGAAACTTCAACTGGGGAGAGCCTGTTTACAGTCCAGGAGTGGATTTCCCGGTTGGCCATCAGGGTGACCATTACGACAAGTATAATCCCAGCAGGCTTGTGTATATGCCAGAAAGGCCAAAGGGCGTTGTGGAAAAGTGCACCTTCTGCGTACAGAGAATCGATAACAACGAAGTACCTTTCTGCGTTGAAACATGTCCAGAAGGGGCAAGGGTATTTGGGGATCTGGAAAACCCTGACAGTGAAATTTCGGGCATAATACAAAATGGAAATGCACAGCAATTGCTCCCTGAGTTAGGGACAAACCCGCAAGTTTATTATGTGCCGCCATATCAGAAAAAGGGCATAGTGCCAGATTATGCAAACCAGAGCGTTATAAATGCAAATGAAAGCACTATCGCGCCTGGGCAGAGCATCATTGACTTGGCTGAGGAAAACGGATATGTCCCAGGATTTGTGCCTCCACAGAGCAAGAAAAAAGGCGGTGAATAAAAATGGAGAATAAAAATTTGATTGAAAAAGTTAACGGCAAGGTGTATTACGCTTTAGTATCAATTTTAGGGGCGATTGTGCTGATAGGAGCAGTCGCATGGGCCCTGGAAATCGAATATGGCCTGATCCTTACCAACATGAGGGACGTTGTTTCATGGGGGCTTTACATTTCAACATTTGCATGGTTTGTGGGGGTCAGTGCCGGTGGCCTAATACTTTCCTCTTCTGCAGCTATATTCAAGATAGGAGCTTGGAAGCCGCTCTCCAAAATGGCAAGCTTTGTGTCTGCTGTCGTTATAGCGGCAGCTGCGCTTATAATCATGCCAGACCTTGGGCAGCCTGGAAGGGTGCTTAACCTTATCATATATGCTCATACGTTCTCTCCACTGATCTGGGATTTTTCAATAATAGCAACTTACCTAATAATATCTTTGCTTGAGCTCTGGCTCCTCATTTCATCAGAAACTTTGAAAAAGGCTGGCAATGAGCCTGGCTCCAAGATGAGGGAAAAGTACGCGATAGGGCTTGCATTCATAGCGCTTCCTGTTGCAATATTTACCCATTCTATAACTGCGTGGATATTTGGATTGCAGATATCAAGGCCATGGTGGAACACTGCGCTGCTTGCGCCGGCATTTGTAGCATCAGCCCTGGTTTCAGGGCTAGCGCTTGTTCTATTAGTGATTCTGGTGAACAATAGGCTGAAACTGATAAATGTGAACATAGAAGAAAAGACAAAGGCACAATTCTCCAAGCTGCTCATAATATTTATACTAGTTGACTTATACCTACTTTTCAGCGAATACCTTACTATAGCATGGCCTGGGGAACCAAGCGAGCTTGCAGGGCTTTACACCATGTTCTTTGGGCCGTACTGGTACATCGGATGGGGCCAGTGGATACTTGCATTGCTTGCGGTTATAATACTTGCAAGGCCAAGTTGGAGAGCTTCAAACTTGGCAATTGGAACAGCATCAGTGTTTGCACTAGTTGAAGTGTTCTTCTACAGGATGAACCTGATAATTCCAGCACTGGCAAACCCATTAATTCAGTACCCGCCAGGAATTGCAATAGGGGGAGGCATCAGTTCAGCTTATGCCCTTGCAGGCTATTCCTTCCAGATAGTAGGGCAGTACTTTCCCAGTCCAATTGAATGGGCAATTACTGCTGGGTTTGTTGCGGGTGTGGCCCTTATAATCTTGGTTGGCCTCAAGCACTTGCCTCTGGGAACTTCAGAATGAGTGAAGCCGTGCAGAGAGCTGCACTTTACGAAATTTTTTCACAGCTTTTCTTCAAGCCAGATAATAGAAAGAGGGAAGCGGCAGAAAGCTTCATTAAAATAGCGAAAGCTGATAACATTGAGATAGAAGACTTTGACCCAGGCACGCTTGAGATAGAATATAACAGGCTCTTCGTTGGCCCTGGCCACGTTCCATGCCCTCCATATGAATCAGTTTACAGGAAGGATAGGCCATTAATGGATAGAGGATTAGTAATGGGGCCATCAGCAATTGATGTTGAGAAAAGGTACCGGCAAGCAGGCCTTCAAAAATCGAAGGACTTTCATGACCTTCCTGACCACATTGGAGTTGAAATGGAGTTTATGGGGTACCTATGTGAAATGGAGGCAAAGGACGGCGCTAAAAAATGGAGAAAAATGCAGGATGAATTCCTTAAGTTGCACATAAAGCCTTGGTATATCGAATTTCTTGAATGTATCAAAAAGCATTCCAGGTCAACTTTTTATTCAGCAGCTGCCACTGAACTTAAAGGGTTCATTGAAGAGGAACTTGAAGGCGAAAACCCATGAAGGTTCATATCAAGTTTGCCGGGCAAGCAATTCAATCTGTAATTGATTGTGCAAAGCAAAACTTTCCTGGATATGTCGAATTTGGTGAGGGGGGTGATAAGGTAAGTTCTGCACTGCTTGTCATAGGCAATGGGATAGCTGATAAAGCCTATGCTGTAACCGAATCTATAGACTCTGCAGGGATGAGAGAGGAAGAGCTGCTGTTCCACCTGTGCGCAAAGCTTGGCAAGTTGTCCAAGTCTGACGCAATAACTGCCAAGGTCGAGTCCATGCTCTCCAGCCCAACCCTTTCTAGAAGGGAACTCATAACTGGGATAAAAAGTGGCTTCAGGGTGTTTTCAGATTACCCTTTGGTCTTTGATGGTATATGTGAAGCAAAGTATGGATGTACTAAATGCATTGATTCCTGCCCTGAAAACGCCCTAAAATTAGAAGGGGCACTTAAGCTGGACAGCGACAAATGCACAAAGTGTGGGCTGTGCGCAGGCAAATGTCCAGTCGGTGCTATACAGATGCCAGCATTTTCTGAAGATGCATTCATTGGTATGATTGAAGGCATGAACAAGGTCAATTTAGAAAGAAAATCGTTGATGCTGACTACTGTAGAAACAAAAGCTGAGCCGTGGGTTCATGTAGAGCATCTGAGCAGCCTTGACGTCGTTAACACAAGGTGGATAGCTATGACTCTTGCCTCTGGAATAAATTTGATTATGCAGGGGAAGATAAACGAGGAAATCAGGAAATCAGCTCAAGCATTGGGGAGAAAAGTTACGGAAAAGGAAGATTATATTGAAATTGAAAGCATCATTGAAAACACTGTTCCAGGATTTAGCAGCTTTGACAGTTGGTTCAATTACATATCATCAATAAATGCACTGAAGGTGTCCCATGTGGAAGGGCTACGAATAACTGATATTAAAGTTTCAGATACATGCACTCTTTGCGGTGCGTGCGCATCACAGTGCCCTCATGCAGCGTTTAAGATAGACCAGTCAGGAAAGCTCATGTTCAACCCAGCAGAATGCACTGGCTGTGGGCTCTGCGCCAAGGTTTGCCCTGAGGGGTCAATAACTTTGGAAGAGCAAAAGGAACTCAGCCTTGGGATGAAGGAAATTTATAACGACGAAATAATTAGGTGTGCGCGCTGCGGCAAGCCGATTTACACGAAAAAGTTCTACATGCATATGGTGTCAAGGATCGGAAAGGAGGACCCAATGCTGAAATATTGCAATGAATGCAAGCAGAGAATTATATATGAAAGCCTCTTTGGTAATGTTAAAAAGGTTAAAAAAGCGATTTAAAGCATGACACTTATAAAGGACGAGGAAGCCGAAAGGCTGATAGATGGTCTGCCCCTCAAAATGCCAAGGGTGAAAAGTGTAAGTACATGCAATGCAGTCAATATGCTATCCTCCGAAAATGTAACGTCGCCATCTGACTTGCCTGAAAATGGCATAGCTGCGCAGGACGGCTATGCAATCAACATCATGGATGGTGCAATGAACTATACGGTAAAGGATTCTGCAGTTGAACTCAAGCCCGGCGAAGCAACTTATGTTGGAACCGGCTGGACTATACCCAGTGGCGCAAACTCAGTAATAAGAATTGAGTCAGCAAAAGTTGACGGTAACAAACTGTTTCCCATCAAGGACCCAAAGCCATGGGGTGACATTGAGATGTCAGGAGATGATGTAAAGAGGGGGTCAATCATTATTGAGAGGGGTAAAATGATAACCCCCTATCATATATCGCTGTTTTCCGCTCTTGGATTAAGAAAGGTCAAAGTGTTTGACCTGCGCGTTGGAATTATAAATGTTGGTGACGAAATAGTTAAATGTAATTCTCCAAAGAAAGGAATAAGGGATTCCATAACCCCACTCCTGAAGGGCTTGATGCCGTTTGCCAGTTTCAGAACTGCCCATGCTCCCGATGACAAGACCAAAATAGTAAGCCTGATAGAGCGTTTTTCCAGAGCCTGTGATTTAGTGATGACGATTGGAGGGTCTTCAGTGGGCAAAAAGGACCTCACAAAGGATGCAATAAAGGATGTGGGCGAAATAGTATTTGAGGGGGTTCAGACAAACATAGTAAAGAGGGGCGGCGTAGGTTTTGTAAATGGCACGCCCGTGCTATCGCTGCCTGGCAGGATAGTTTCAGCAGTTACCGTGTTTCATGTACATGGCCTTCACATAATTTCAAAGTTGGTTGGGTCTGAGTTGAGGAAATATGGCGAAGTATCGCTGTCAGAGGGCATTGTTGTGAGGCACAGCATGAACTCCACCTTTCTATTTAAAGTAGAAGACAATAGCGCAACGCCATTAAAGTGGGGCGCTGGTCTCTACAGTCAAATTATAAAGGCTAATGCATTTGCAAGGCTTGAAAGAAACAGAGATTATAGTAAAGGGGAAAAGATCAGAATTCAATTCTTGATTAAAAGCTAGAATAAACTAAGTAGCTTATGGAGGAGGAATGGGTTAGATTTATCAAAGGTGAGCAAGAAAACTCACTTCTTTACAGTACCTGTGTGAACATCTTATAAATTTATCTAATTACCCGGGTGTGGGACACTATTCTTGCATGGTTACGGTGATGCCTTTTTAAATGTGTTTACTAATTTGTCAAATATTTTTTCAACATAATTTAAGCGTTGCCACAAGGATGTATTACCATGAGGCTCCCCAACCACAAGGAGATACTTGTCCAAATCCTATACAGCTTGCACAGCTTTATGACGGCAACGCTTAGATTCAGTTTATAAGTGCCCTTACTGCAATTTATGTAAGGAGGATAGGTTCATTTGCAAGGCTGATAACTGATTTGTGGATGTAAGGCTTCAGAGTGCATAGATTGCAGGAAGTCGTGACAGGCCCATTCTATCCTGGGACAATTAACAGGTCATCAATAGATAGTTTAGTACTTGCACTTTCAAAGAATGGCTCATCATACTATGTGGAGAACATGCTGCCATGGGAATACAAGTTAGCAGCGATGCCATATTGAAATACATTTGCTGACAGGGGGAGGGCCCATCTAGTGAGGGATGGGCTTTACGTCATAGACATGATTCAATTGCTTTTCGGGGTTAAGAACGCAAAGGAGCTATCTGGTAGGCTTGAGTCATGTACTGAAGAAGCATATCCAAGGGTTAAGAAGCTAATGGAGGAGGTAGGGTTAACCCTGAGCTCAAGAGGCAGTTGATGGAAAGGTCAGGTTTTCAGATTCGTTCACCTTAGCACTATCATACCTTCCATGGCATACTCCTTGTGGCAAAGATGCTCTTCAACGAATTGCTTGCATAGATACTTGCTCTTGAGGGCACTTAACGTAACAGAAGAGCTACAATAGCATGAATCATGTGCTTGACCCCGTTCACAAAACTGAGGCATGATATATGTGGTTCAGGGATATGGTGAATAAGGCCAAAGAGAATGGAAAGTAATGCATTAACACCTTCCCAGAAGAAAGCATGAAAGAAGGATGAAGGCCATTGATTAGCTTAAGGGGTACGCTAAGTATCAGGAAGAGGATACAGTGAAGTCGTTAAAGGAAAGGCATTCAGACTACTTTATATTCAAGGATCATATAACTTCAATGGAGGGCGGAGCTGGAGGTTAAATTGAATAAGGTTGCCCTTCATAAGGACCGACACAATGAGAGTATTCTTGTGGCAATAAGGGATTCAGTGTACACAATAAGTAAGGGAAAGCCGAGCCTGGCAAACAGAATTGAATTCTTCAGTTTTGCAAGGGTTAGAAACAGCCACGATGATCTTTATAAGTAGCTATAATATATATGAAGATAAAGGAAATACTGAAGGTGATAAAGCCATGAGCCATCCATGGAAATCCAGGGGATAATTATCGGGCACTATGAGCCACAGGAGGAAATAATGAAGTACCTAACGGACATGCAGAACGCGATAAGGCGCGCCCTTGAAGTTGCCTATGAAATGGCTATACGCGATTACAATAGGATACCTTCGCCAATTGTATTGAGGTCAAGCCGTGGTTCGTGTCAAACTACGATTATGCGATTCACCACCTCGGCCCCGTTTCTGCCATTGCCTGATAATATAAGAAGAACCATTATGGCTAGCTGAGGATACCTGATGTGAAGAAGCTTGAAATGAGGATTGATAGCTAGATGTTCAAGGTGACAAAGTGAGGGTAACGCTCCAACCTGGGCATTACGCTTACGTCCCAATAAACACTGAGAACAAGCACTTCCTGGCATACAGCAAGAGCAAAGCTTCAGAGCTCTTGCTGACTGACAATTTTGTGTGTTAACCATATCGAAAAAGGAAAGGAGCCTAGCTTCGTGGCGCATGACTTCACGATAGATTCCACGTTTGCGACGGTAAATGCTGGTAGGCCTGCGTTGAAAGGGACTTATACACAGAGCATTTCTGACATAGCGCACATACAGAACGACTTCAGGAGGAGGAAAAGCCTGCAGAAGCACAACAAACAGAAGAAGTACAGGAAACTGCGCCAGGCCAGAGGCAGGCAAAAGAACCGTGTAAATGATGCCTTGCTACTGTGAAGGAAAACCCAGGCGCATCGTTTGTCTTGAACGGAATAACGGCCAGTGGAAGC
>JAVZOA010000032.1:0-10579 GCA_038882535.1 Bathyarchaeia archaeon
GGTGTTTACTTGATTACAACCCGCGGAGACAACACCCTCACAAATGATGCTGAGTGGCCTTCAACACGCCTTGTTGGCAAAGTGATAGCGAGAATCCCTGCCATCGGCAATTTACCCCTCTTCCTTCATTCGGAAAGAAACATATACATCCTTTTTCTAGCGCTCATAATAATCTTAATAATCTTAATGTTGCCTTTTAGTTTTCGAGAAGAAAAAACCCTAAAAGAGGAACAAAAAACCGGAGAGGAAACGCTTTTCTCAAAAATAAGTCTCCGCCTAATTTTTTACATAGTTATAAACATAATTCTTTTAGGACTAATAATTTTCAGCTTATGGGGTTCCATAACTATTTGGCAACCCGGAGCCACCCCTCAACAAGCTACTATTTATGGCATGTTCTCCGATGTGCAGTTTCATGAAAGCTTCCATAGCATAAACAAAGTTTACCTTTCTCAAGGCTTCTTAACGTATCAAATAAACTATGAAGTAAGCGGTGGGATACGACAAGGGGTCCCAACCTTCTCATGGTTTCAATTATTCCTATTAATCCTAATAATTTATAACCTTTGGAAGCTCTATAACTTCCTTAAAAAATGGAAGGAGAAAAAGCATATTAAAAGTGAGGTTGAATGTTTAGGGAAACCGTGAAGGCACAGCCTAAATGTGTTGAATGCGGCACCAGCCTAGAATTATATGAAATGGATTATGAAAAAAGTAGGCGGATTATGCAGTGCCCCCAATGTGGCTTATACCACTTTTATAGGAAGGACTTTTTTGGCAATTGGAAACTTGTGAAGGTTGGGCGAGTTTCGGACTTGTGGCGAAAACCCTAAGCACAAATAAGTCTTCACCACAAGGCGCGTCGAAACATAGCCACGTACATTTGTTCACTTCTTCTGCAAAGTGGAAGCTTAACCTTTCCTAAACTATCCAAGATTGAGTCGGCAACATTTCCGCCGAAGGAAAATCCAACCTTAAAAATTCTCCCTTTGTTATATGCTACAATGAATGCTAAAGTTGCATAAATAACCCCGCCCAGTACGTCAATCACGTAATGTTCTCCAAGGTAAACTGCGCTAAACCAAACCATCACTGGAAAAATCAAGACTGGTAAGGCTTTCTTCTTCCACGCTTTAAGGGCGGAGAGGGCTATCAACCATGGAATCGCCGAATGAAGACTTGGAAAGGCTGCAAACAAGTTTACCCCAACATAGTCGTAGATTACCCGATACACAGGAACACCTAAGTTTTGGTCAACTTGGAAAAGTATTCTGGTGGCTCCAACCCCATACCATGGAGGCGCAACGGGATAGATAATGAAAGTTATGAGGGCGCTATAAGTACATATCATAAAGGCAAGAGCATACTTCTGGTAGTGCTTCGGCTGATATTTCAACAATATGAAAGCAAAAGTTGTTGGCACTATAAAATGCAAAGAGTAAACCACAGCTCCAATATAGTCTAAAATCGGCATCCTAATAGACTGTTGAAGCACAAGCGTTGGAACAGAATTAAACATACGCATGTCAATAGCTATGGGCTCTTGGACATGAATATATCTCGGCACACCGTCTATAAGTCTATTTAAAGTCTCATAGGATAGGAAAGATATGATGAATGGTGCGAAGGTCCTCACAAACCGATTATCATTTTTGGTGTAAGAGGCATACACAAACAAGCATAGAAATATAAATTCTGGTCCTGGAAAAATTTTGAAGGCCAAGTAGAAGGCTAGGAGGAATGACGCGAAAACCGCCGGCGGTATAAACGTGTAGCCCGACTTGAATATCTTCCTCAGTCCTTTAACCTTCCTTTTTATAGAGTCGTAGGGTTACAGTTGGCTGATTTAAGTTTTTCCCAAATTACAACTCAAATTTTTAAGGGTTTCAGACCTAAGGCTTTATAAAGGGTATTTAAAGACTTGATATGGAGAAGTGGTGTTTATGCCTAAAGTTAAAGCCATGATAAGCATAGAAAACGTTGTAGCTTCTGCAACCCTAAATCAGAAGGTGGACTTAAACGCTGTTGTTAAGGGCTATCCTGGAGTGGAGTACCGTCCAGAACAGTTTCCAGGGCTTGTTTTTAGGCTAAAGAGGCCGAAGACAGCCACCTTGATCTTCAATTCTGGCAAGATGGTTTGCACTGGAGCTAAATCCGAGAAGGAGGCTCGCAGGGCTGTCATGAAAGTTATTAAGGAGCTAAAGCGGGGCGGGATAATAATTATAAGCAAGCCTGAGCTGAAAATTCAGAACATTGTGGCTTCCGCGAGCCTTGGCGGCATGATAGACTTGGAGAAGGCAGCCTACACTCTTGGAAAAACCATGTATGAGCCTGAACAATTTCCAGGGTTAATCTATAGAATGGATAATCCGAAGGTTGTCATATTGCTTTTTGCTAGTGGCAAGCTTGTCTGTACTGGAGCCAAAAGAGAGCAAGACGTTTACGATGCCGTCCACAAACTTCATGAAATATTAGAGAATAAGGAACTGATATTCTATGGGTGAAGTCGCCTAGCACCTCTAATGCTTTCTTTTATTCCCTTCTAATTTGCTTCAAAATTGTTTTTAACTGTTCTTCGTTTATTGCGCCTGTCTCGTACAGCATTTTTGCCACTTCGCTGATGTAAAGGAGGGCATGAAGCCTAACGCCGCTTTTCTTTAACTTTTCTTCGCCCCCTTCCTCTCGGTCGAGGAGAACAACGGCGTCGTTTACGATTCCGCCTTCAGCTGTTATGGCTTTTGCCGCTCTTCTAAGCGACAATCCGGTTGTGATCAAGTCGTCCACCAACAGAACGCGGTTTCCCGGTGTGAGGACTCCTTCAATTCTTCTCTGTCTTCCGTGGAGGCGCATGCCCTTGCGTATGTATAAGAATGGCTTTTTGAGGTTGTAGGCTATTAACGAGGCGAAGGGTATGCCTGCCACAGGGATTCCGGCAACTCTATCGAAGTTTTCCGCGCCAATCTTCTCCTTAACAAAGTTAGTGTAAAGGTTGCAGATTTTCTGGAAGGCGTCTGGAAAGCTTGGAACTATGCGCAAGTCTATGTAGTAAGGGCTTATTTTCCCGCTTGTAAGCTTGAAAGTTCCGAACTGTAAGGCGCCGATCTTGTTTAGGATTTTGCAAACTTCAGCTTTGACGTCTCCGCTGCCCTTTTCCTTCAGCATCTGCCTACACCTTTTTTGAAACTTGGTAAATCTTTCCAACTTCTGGAATTAGGCAAGTAACTTTTGGCATTTCCTTCTTTAAAAGCTCGCCGAACCTTTTTAAGTCTGTAGAAGAGCCGGTATGATATGGAACAGCCACCTTCGGCTTTGTTAGTCTAGCTATTTCAACGCCCGTTTCAGGCGACGTTCCGGGAGCAATGCCAACTGTGCAAAAAACCAGGTCGAACTTTTCTCTGTCGCCTATGGTTGCCATCTCTGGAAAGGGAAGGCTGTCCGCCGTGTGGAAGACTTTTACACCATCCTCGCTTATGATTATGAAGGATATGGGTGTTGCTGCCGGCGGATGATTACACTTCTCAGCTTTCACGGAGACTTCACCGACTTTAACTTCCGCGTCTGGCCGAACTTCTTGAAGCTTTTCCGCTGGAATGGCGTTGCGAAGCCTTCTCGCAGAGGTTGGGTCCGCTATGATAGCGCATCCAGTCAGCTTGTGAACCTCTGAAACAAGCGATGGATCCAGATGGTCGTAGTGCTCGTGGCTTATGAGAATGGCGTCCACCTTCTGGAAAATTTTAGGCTTCACGTCAACAGGGTCCACTACAAGGGTTTTCGAGGGAGTTTTTATCGTTACTCCAGCATAACGGTTGAACCAAACAAACAGAATCTCATTTTTCCCAGGAGTTTTCTCAATTGCCATATGAATTCCTCGCATTTAATACTTATTGTGTTCACGTCTTAAAGAACTTATGCCGCCTAAAATGGTTCCAACCATCATCCACGCTCTTAAACCAGAGATGTCGCGTCTAATGGTTGGTGGGAACCAAAGACCACGCTTCTGTTAAGAGACACTAACAAAATATGAATTAGAAAAGAGAAAATTATGATGGTTGAGATAACCTGCGCTTAAGTTGAAACTGAAGAATCGTCTTTCAGAAGGGTTAAAAATTTTCTAGGATACTGTTTGAGGATAAAAATGGGTTTGATGTTGTATTACGCACGGTAATGCCAATTTATCTTTTGATAGGCTGCTGCATCCACCCGCTTTTTCAATTCTTCAATATGGTCTCCCGCCAAGGGCCAGCTCCCCCAACATTGCCGGAACCGTCACAAGGCCAGCAGATAAAGCAGCCCAAGACAGACTGCTTTTGCTGAAAGCAGATGTTTTTGGCGGGCCCGCTGGGATTTGAACCCAGGATCTCCGGCTCCGCAGGCCAGCGTCCTAATCCATACTAGACTACGGGCCCACTTCAGTATGAGAAAAATGGTAATAAAAGGATTTTTAGGTTTGGTTTAGTGTGCGTTGTAGGGCGTTTATTACGTTTTGTTTGCCCATGGCATTTATGTACGGACCTAGCCTAGGTCCTTGTGGTGCGCCTATTAGTATAGTGTATAGGGTTTTGAAGAATTCTGGTGGTGATATGCCGTGTTTTTTGGCGGTGTTAAATATGGCGTTTTGTATTTTTTCTGCTTCTTCCTCTGTTTTTAGGGTTTCGATGAGTTCTTTTATAGCGTTTTTCTCTTCTGTTTTTAGTGTTATGAGTGTTTCTCGGATTTCTTCGAAGTCCCTAACCCAGTTGAGCGCATATTTTATTCGCCTTTCTAGGTCTCGGTCTGGCTTTTGTCCTTTTTGTAGGTAGCCGTAGCTTTGGAGCTTTTCCGTTATGAACTCTATTTCTTTGCCTTTTGGCGCGATTTTAGCCAGAAAAGTCAGCATGTTATATGGTACATGCACGCTTGGTTTTGCTGGAGGCCTTAAGACCCAGCAGTACTCGTATAATCCCTTAAGTTTTGCTTGCTCCTTTTTGTCTGGAATTATTTTCTTCCCAAAGTACACGTCTTCTAAATAGTCCAACTCGTTCATGTATGATGGTATGTCTGTCACGTCTAGGGTGCGGGTTCCGACGAACCTTTTTAGCATAAGCAGCATTAGCGACTGGGGTGAACCGTATTTGAACCATGTTTGTGGGGTGAAAACTAATCCTGCAGATTTTGAAAGTCTTTTTCCACTTTTGTCTAGGAACAACTCGTATTTAGCGTGGGCTGGCGGGTCCCAATTGAATATTTCTCGGCATATGCGGTCGTTTACGCGAACAGAGTCTGCAATCTCCTTGCCGAATGCTTCAAATCTGATGTCTAATGCCTTCCATCTAACCGCGAATTCGCCTTTCCAGCTTAGCTTGCCGTTTCCCTTTCTGTAGTCCGCTTCGCCTTTGTGTCTGCATCCCTCAAGCCAGCGCCCCTTCACCTCCATCCCTTCACATACGTAGAGGATTTTTCCTTCCGTTGGGAGAAAGTCGTAGGCTTTTGTTGTGTAAATGCGCCCGCAGTTCTCGCACACAGCAAAGTATGGTAATGCTTCCAAAAATTTCTCTTGCCCAACCTCCTCCTTGACTATTTCGCCAACCTTCTTGGCGTTTAAAAGTACAGTCTCGATTTCATTGTTGAACAAGCCTCTTCTATACACTTCTGTTCCGGAAAAGAATTTGTATTCTATTCCACATTTGTCCAAAGCGTCGAGAAGTAGCAAGGTCATGTGTTCGCCATAGCTTTTGTGGCATCCATAAATGTCTGGTATATCGGTGACTGGGCGTCCTAAATGCTCTTCTAGGGTTTTTGGCATGCCGGCAGGCACCTTTCGGAGCCCATCTTTGTCGTCTGCGAAAGCTATGAGTTCAGAGTTGTAGCCTTGTTCTCTAAGGGCTAATGTCACAGCGAAAGACCTTGCAGCGTCGCTTAAGTTACCTATGTGAGGAAAACCCGAAGCAGCTATTCCCATTTCAGTCCTAAGCATGTTTAGACTTCTGCCTAGCTTTCGCTCTCTTTCTATTATTTTTAGAGCCATTTTATCGTACCATGTTCCTCGTCCGATAATTTCGCCGCCCATCGTGTTTTCAAACCTCTACGACACTATCCATAATCACGTAATATGTAGATAAAAAATGTTTAGAAAAAGGCTTGGATTAAATCTAAAATATCCCAAATTTAGCTGTTGGTATATCCCCCTTTATGACTGTTCCAGTGGCTCCATCCAACCACAAACTGTAGCTTTCACCCTTATACTCATATTTTATGAACCATATCGGTGCGTGGAGGTAAACTGCCTGACCAACCTTTATCTCGTTTTTCATTTCAATAATTCTGTCGACATCTTGCCGTGCCAAGTAATGGTGGTGATCCACAATCTGCTGTTTGGCGATTTCCACAGCTTCATCTCTGCTGATTTCGCTGTTTAATACTTTGGCGAAATCCTCAATTTTTCTAAAATCGTATGGAACTTTGCCTTCTAATGGCACGTCGTATTCCCTTGCTGGGAATTGTGTGGCTTTTCTTGCAAGGACAAGCCAATCATATTTTTTGGCGATTTTGCCCTCTTTAATGAGGGGCGGGCTTATCCTTTCAAAAACGCCTTTGTAGACACTTTCAGCCTCCGCCGATATAATCCAGAAAGGGAGATACATAAGCGTCTTCTCGGTTACTTTTGATTTTTTGGCGAGGTCTGCTGGTTTAAGAAATCCGGAACTCATCCAGTCTTTAACGGGTTCTTCTATTTGCGCCAAGTTATATTTGTTCAGCAGCATTGAATGCTCAAAAGTGAAGGCTTTACCGGTTTCAATCACCACCGTATAGCCGCAGTACTTGCATGTGGCTATAATTTCGCCTGGCTCAAAAGAGATGGGCGCACCACAGTAGGAGCAGCTTAACTCCTTAACTATTGACATTTCCCATAACCTTCTGTTTCTCACGGCGTAAAATTTCTCTTGCGACTATGATGCCTGATGCAGATGCTTGTATTAGTCCCCTAGTTACTCCGGCGCCGTCGCCTATTGTAAAGAGGTTACGTATTTTTGTTTCGAGGGCGTTGCTAAGTTCTAGCCTTGAAGAGTAGAATTTCACCTCAACACCATAAAGGAGCGTGTCTCGTGAGTGTATCCCTGGGGCTATTTTGTCCAAAGCCTCAAGCATTTCCCTTATATCTGCGAGATAACGGTATGGAAGAACGAAGCTTAGGTCGCCTGGTGTAGCGTTTTTCAATGTTGGTGTTACAACGCTTCTCGCGATTCTTTCCGGCGTTGAGCGTCTTCCAGCTTCCAAATCGCCTAACCGTTGTATGAGTATGCCTCCGCTGAGGAGATTTGAAAGCCTCGCCAAATATTTTCCATAAGCTATGGGTTCTTTGAAAGGTTCCGTGAATGAGGTGCTAACGAGAATGGCGAAGTTCGTGTTTTCTGTTTTCCGCTCCGCATAGCTTTGCCCATTAACAGTTAAAACTCCGTTGTAGGATTCAGTTATAACCTCGCCGTAGGGCGCCACACAGAATGTCCTAACTTGGTCATCGAAAAACTTTGAATAGTAAACAAATTTCGGCTCATAAAGGATGCTTGTTAACTCCTCCATTACTGCGGCTAAAACTTCCACTCGGATGCCGACGTCCACAGGATTATTAAGTGTTTTTAAACCTAATGCTTGGGCTTCTGTTTGAAGCCACTCTGCCCCGCCCCTTCCAGGCGCCACAATAACATATTTGCCGAAGAACTTTTCTCCATCAACTGTTTCGACGCCCTCAACGGCGCCATTTTTCACAATAAGTCCTTTAACATCTTTTCCCATTTTGATGTCAACTTTTCCATTGAGTTCTTGGCGCATTTTACGCAGTGTCTGCGCGCAGCGCTCTGTTCCCATGTGCCTAATCTTCTGGGGGACAAGTTTTAATCCAGCCATAGACGCTTTCTTCTCGATTTCTTCAACTTTTTCCACGTCTTCTCCATAAACACTGCTTGGAGCACCAAAATTAATGTAAACATTATCCACATAATTTATCAGCTCGTTCAGCTCCTTTTCTGAAACGTATTGGTTTAGCCAGCCGCCAACCTGTGTGGATATGGTTAGTTTACCATCGCTGAAGGCTCCAGCTCCACCCCACCCGCACAAAAGCCCGCACGGTTCACAGTTTACACACCCAAAGCCTCTGCTTGCTGGACATTTTCTTCGCTCCAAATCCGGACCCTTATCAAGCATCAGTATGTTTAGGTCTGCCTTCCCAACTATTTCGAGGGCTGAAAATATTCCGGCTGGACCAGCGCCAACAATTATTACATCGTATCTCAAAGCCTTATACCTCTTTAAAGCCCAAAACTAGATGTAACAACAAGCATATATTTTTAGCGAATCTCAAAACTATAACGATGGCTTGGAACTAATTACGAGCCTTATTTGGATTTGTCGTGGTGAGGAACAAGACAAAGAAATTTCACAGTCTTGTTTCCGTCATTTCTAAACTGGTGCTTTTCGTTGGGCGGGACAAAAACCACATCGCCAGGCTTAAACCTTCTTTCTCCATCAGAGCCTACAACAACGCCTTCGCCCTCTAAAATGAAGACTTCGTGCTCCCATGGATGAGCGTGCAGTGGGCTGTGTCCCCCTGGCTCCATCTCAAAAAGTCTCATTGCAAAATTTGGAGCGCCAATGTCCCGTGTAATAAGCCATCTAACCTTCAACTTTGAGGCGCCCTCTTCTCGGGCTTCCTCTGCTTTAACCCCGCTATAATGGAAAACCTTCATGAAGATGCTACTCCATAAAGTTTTTCTAATCTTTTATGGCTTCAAGAATGCTCATCACATTCCAGAGCTTCACACGCGTATAAGGCGGCATATTTGGGTCTTGCAAAATCTCATCTAGTATAGATATTGCGTTTGAAGCCTTAACAGCGGGCGTAAACTCCGTTGTCTGCAAAGCATCCATCGAGTCCTTAGCCGCCCTCCTAATGTTACGCGGAGTTGTTGTGTCTTCTGAAACCTCGGTAAGCACAGCCATAGCTTGTTTAATTCTTTCTTCATACTCTTCAAGCTTCTTCTTCCTAACCATACCTGTCACCACAACAATTTCAGATAATCAAGTTATATAGGCTTTTATGCGTTTAGTTGCGATTTCCTTTGCCATGACCCGTCTATTTTCAATTAATTATCTCATGGCTTAGTTTTACCATCGACAAACTCCAGAATAAGTAAACATCTCGAATTTTGTTTCTAATTAGCACTGTTTAATGTCTAAAACGCGGGGTTATGATTTACTGGGCCTCTTTCCCGGGCACTACATACAAAACATTGTCTTCCGAGACAACTAAAACACTTCCGCACTTTAAGCATTTAAAATATTTATTAACTCCCTTCTCTCCTTTCTGATCTCCTAAGAATAAGAGTTTATCATGGTTACATTTTTTTCCACAATTCATTTCAATTAACCCGGTAAAATTATCATCGTAAAGCATTAAAATATTTACGTTTACTTATTTACTGCGGCGTTGTTTATGATCATTCAAAATAAGGATGAGCTACTTTCGCATGGAAATATAAATGTTAGAGAAGTTGTGCTTGATGTGGCTGAGTGTGCCATAGAGGCGGTGGATGCCTATAAATCTACAAAGAACATGATTCGTGTCGAAGAAGATAGTTTGCTTGTCAAGGACTTAATATTCGATATGAGAAAAGTGCGGAACATTTATGTGTTAGGTGGTGGAAAAGCAACATTTTCGATAGCCAAGGCGTTAGATGAAATTTTAGGTGAAAGAATTACCAGGGGAACGATAATTGTAAAAAGGGGGGAAAAGCGTAGGCTAAAAAATATAAAGGTTTTAGAGGCGGGCCATCCAATTCCAGATGAAGCAGGATACGAGGGGGCTCAAGAAATTATAGAAATAGCTAAGGAAGCTTGTGAAAACGATCTTGTATTTTGTGCCATAACCGGTGGGGCCTCAGCGCTAATGCCATTTCCCGTCAAGGGTATAAGCCTAGAAGATAAGAAAAGAGTTACAGAGCTACTTCTAAAATGTGGAGCTACTATAGACGAGATAAACGCTGTGAGGAACCATATTTCAGAAATAAAAGGCGGAAGACTTGCAAAATATCTTCACCCAGCCGAAATAATCAACTTAATAATTGTAGATGAGGTGGCTGGTCAACCATGGGGTCCAACTGTTCCTGATACATCAACCTTTCAAGACGCGGTTCGTGTTTTAAAAAAATATGGTCTCTGGAAAAAAGTTCCAGTGACAGTAAAGGAACGCCTTAAAAGAGGAATAAGTAACCCTCATTTAGAAACGTTAAAAGAAAAGGATTTTGAAAGTTTTAAGGTTCACAATATAATATTGGCGGACAATAATGTCATGTGTGAAGCCGCTAAGAAGAAAGCGGAAGAATTAGGGTATAACACGCTGATTTTATCAACTAAACTTGAAGGTGAAAGCAGGGAAGTCGGCATTGTCTTGGCAAGTATTGCCAAAGAAGTTGAGAAAAAGGGCCGACCCATCAAACCACCCTGTTTTTTGATACTTGGCGGAGAAACAACTGTTACCCTGACTGGGTGCACTGGCATGGGTGGACCAAGTCAAGAACTTGTTTTAGGAGCTTCCTTGAAAATCGCC
>JAVZOA010000033.1:0-10437 GCA_038882535.1 Bathyarchaeia archaeon
CCAGCCAAGTCCGAAGAAGATCCACCCGTAGGAGTTGTTTAGGGCGGCGTTCGCTTGTATGATTTGTGCTTCGGCTTGTTTTAGCTCTGATTCAGCCTGTTTTATTGTGGCGTTCGCCAAGGCGTTATAGTACTCTGCCATAGCATTATAGTAGGCTAGCATGGCATCCTCAAACTCTACTCCCCTTTCTTCTCCTACCACGAGAGCCTCGTTCATATATGTCTCGGCATATGCAAAATGTATTCTTGCATCCTCAAAAGCTCCATTAGTGTAATATTGCCTTCCAAGGTTGTACTCTATTTGGGCTTTAGCCAAGAGAATTCTGGCCTCGGTGGAGTTAAGCGGCATGGAAGCTATTCCCCCGATAACATTTTTTAATTTGTTGTAAAGTTTGAAGCATTCAAAATGCGCACTTGACATAACAGCGAAGTTGCTGCCGGAAGTATACCACTCTATCCGTGGAACATCCTCGCCCTCAACAATAAATTCCACGTAAACATAGTATGTGTGCACCCATGTTTCTGGCGCAACAGTGACTGATGGCGTATAATTCCAAACGTTAAAGACCTTAACGTCATATGGGTCCATGTGAACAGGGGTCTCCAATGTATGGTTGTACCATTCGCCCCAATCAAAGTAAACTTTTATTGCAGTGACATTTATGGGCAAGTATGTTGGTTGTGGCGGCGGACGATAATCGTTATAAATGCTTAATGAAATGTTCCAGATAGCCCCTCCCATATAGGCGACTACTGTTCGCCCGTAATAGAGATCTTCGCCTATTGTTGGGTTTATCCAAGCAAAGTGGCCAATGCGTGCCGTTGACGGCTTAACTGCAGACAGCATTGTTAAAAGCAGCGGTACTACTAATAATATTTTCTTGTTCATTTATTATCCCAGTAGCCTTCTTATTCTGATTCTGAATATTTTAAACTTGCGTTAAAAGTATCGCATCAATAAAACCGAGCGCTAGCCAAAAACACGGAAATAAAAGCCCAGATTATACTACATAGTAGTCTATGACTTTTTTCATGCTTTTTGGTGCAGCTTGTCTAATGGCAAGCTGTTTAAGGATTTTTATCATTTGGGGTTGGAAGCGGGCTATATCCGTTAGTGTTACAAGCCCCACGAGGCGTTTTCCATCAACCACTGGAAGCTTCTTAATCTTCATCTGAAACATCAGTTTTACCGCTTCTTCCAGTTCCATTTTTGGCTCCACAACAACCAGCGGGCTTGACATAACATCCTTGACTTTCGTTTTGTTAACATCTTTGGCTTCGGCGACAACTCTTTTTAGAAGGTCTCTTTCGGTTATTATGCCGACGGCTTTTCCCTTCCGGACGGCTATTAGGCAGCCAATCTCAAACTTGTTCATGACTTCGGCGGCTTCACGGACGCTGGATTCCTCGTCTATGGTTATGACCTCTCTAATCATGACGTCTTCGACTCTGAGAGAAAGTGGGCTTTCCTCTTTTCTTGCTTCTTCGTTTTCCAAGATTTCACCAAACTTCCTATAAGGAAACCCGCATATATAATTTGACGCGTTGGCAAGCAGACACTTCAGTGTCCAAGCATTTTCCGCGTCAACTCTTCAACACGTTTGCTGGCCGGTATCCGTGCTCTTTCAAACTTCTCTTTGGGCTTTGTTAATGGCTTAGTAGCGTCCAAACCCATTTTCGAAGTTAAACCAGTTTCCTGGTTTGCTGATGAGTCCAATGTTGAGCCTCTGGCGTTTTCTATTATGATTAGGTCTTCCGCCGCTTGGAAGCGAGTGGCAATAGCCCATTCAACATCCGCCATGTTAAACACGTCAATGTCAGAGTCTACAATAACAGCGTGTTTTAGGCTTGGATGAGCCGCAAAGGCGGCTAACAAGGCGTTTTTTCCATCGCCGTCGAGCTGTTTTTCAATGGATATTACTGCGTGAAGCCACCCGCCACCACCAACTGAGAGGTTCACAGCCTTAACCTTTGGCACAACTCTTGAAACCGCCTCATAAATTGAAGCCTCATGGGGAAGCCCCATCAAAAGCCTATGCTCCGCGCCAGATGGCAAAAGTGCTTGATAAATGTAATCTCTGCGGTGCATTACATTCACAATTTCAACGACGGGCTGTTTACGCTCAATGTCGTATGTTCCAGTAATGTCTACTAGTGGTCCTTCTGGCACTTCCTTTGAAGCTAAAATTCTCCCTTCTAAAACGAGTTCCGCGTCTGCCGGGGCATAGGCATCCACATACTTGCATTTCATCAGCTTAAGCTCGCCGCCCAACAGCGCATTTGCAATCTCGAACTCATTTACCCCGAAGGGCACTGGTGAAGAAGCCGCCAACATGACTGCTGGGTGAACGCCGACAGAAATTGCCACGTCCAAGTCAACTTCCGCCTCTTTAGCTATCTGCCACAACTTATAGAGGTGCCTCGGAACCAGGCGAATTGCCAAATGTTTCTCATCCAAAAGCTGTAGACGGTGGATGGAAACGTTTTCGATGGCTCCGTCAAGGCTTTTTGCATGAACAACAGCGGAAGTTATGTAGGGACCAGCATCTCTCTCAAAATGCGTTAAAATCGGAATTCGTAGCAAGTCGGGCTCTTCAACAACCTCCCTAACAGCGCCATCCTCAACAATTTTTGGCTTCTGAGGATTGCGCCAAGCCTCCAAAAGTTTTTGATAAAGCCCTTCTGGTTTAGCGCCTAAGGCTTCACATATGCGCCTCCTTGTCCCACAAACATTTGCCACAATCTTCGTCTTGGCGCCTTCAACATTTTCGAAAATGAGAATGGGCCCGCCAGCGTCGAAGGCTTTTATAATGTATGAAATTTCGAAGTTTGTGGAAACCTCTTCTTTTACGTGGAGTATCTCGCCTTTCTCCTCCATCTGCGCTAGAAAAGTTCTCAAGCTCATGTTATGCCCCCTTCACGGCTTTCCAAACCCTCAATTTTGGGCTCTGTTAAGGTGACTCTTTCAATAAGCCTTTTAAAGATGGCTTGTGCTTGCATCTCGTCCATTTTTTCCAAGTAAACTGAGACTATGGCTATTTTGCCTTTTTTCGAAGCCAAGTATTCGGCGAACATGCGGGCTGAAATGACGTTTCTGTTGCCAAGAATAACTGAAGATGATGGCAGTCCCGGAGTGTCTGGAGGCTTTGGAATGGCTATGGCTAGTGTTCCAAGCCTATCCTCATTCTCGCTTAAAAGTATCAGGCAGGAGTTCTTTGTTTCAAGGTAAACGGCGAGAAAATGGATGTTTTGCTCAACCAACTCGTCTTTAATAACTTTGGCGCGCTCCATCTCGAGGTTTCTCCAACATATTTATAGCTTTACGCATTCACTATTTATTACTTTCAAAATAGGAAGGCTGAAATGAAGGGAAAAAGGGCAGAAGAAATCCTACAAATTCTAAGGGAGAACTTCACATTGCCAAAGTGGGTTTCAGCAGACCATAACCCCTTCGAAACTCTAATCATAACGATAATTTCCCAGAACACTTCTGACAGAAACACGGAAAAAGCCTTCGAAAAACTCTCAAAAACTTTTCCAATAACCCCTGAAGCCTTAGCAAAAGCTAAAACCAGCGAAATTGAGAAGTGCCTAAAAGTCGCCGGGCTTTATCGGAAAAAAGCGAAGATAATAAGGCAGATCTCAAAGATAATCATTGAAAAATTTGATGGAAAACTTGAGACGGTTTTTGTTTTGCCCTTTGAAGAGGCAAGAAAAACGCTTATGACGTTGCCAGGCGTCGGTCCAAAAACCGCTGATGTTTTACTGCTTTTCTCGGCGAATAAGCCGACAATACCAGTGGACACTCATGTGAACCGTGTTTCAAAGAGGCTTGGACTTGCACCGGCTGATGGAGATTATGAAAGTGTGCGAGAATCTCTCCAAAGACTGTACAAGCCAGAAGACTATCTGGAGGTTCACATATTGCTAATTTTGTTGGGGAGAAGATTCTGCAAAGCCATAAAAACACTCTGCAAGCCATGTCCAGTTAAAATGTTATGCCCATCCAGAACTGAATAGCTAGTCGAGCTTGACGCTTTCCTCCATTATTTGAGGCGCAACCTCTTTCAGATTTTCGTCCAGCCTCACCTTTCCAAAGATGACTGTTGAGATGTCGCCCAAAACTGGCGTGAAAATTTTTACAACTTTCCTTCTATAATCGATTTCCCTTAAAACGCCTATCCCGAGAAATTTTTTCTCGTTGCTGTATAGGGCTAGGAGCAAGCCTTGCTCATCACCCTTAAACGTGACGGCAACTTTTTTGCCGAGGACTTCTTCGGTCCTCTTGATGTTTTCTGGGGTTATCCATCGGTTTCTGCCAATAACCACATAAACCCGGTTTTTCAGCTCAACCATGTATAATGGTTTCATTCCCAACAAGTCGTAAATTTCCCTCTCCCGCCTTTTGTCAAAGAAGTTCTTGCCGGGAACCAAAATTTCTTCGCTTTCAATCTTAATCCAGCTCATGGGTATGGACTGAACCTTTGAATTTTTCAGGTATTTTATGTAGCCAAGCTCTCTGAGGCTTCTGCGTTTGTCTCTGCTTCGTTGTTTTATGGTTTGAGGCGAATCAATAATCATTGTTTGGAAGCCCTTAACAGCCTCTAATAGTGGTTTCAGCTTTTCGTCTTGCTGTATGCAGTATATTATGCTTGGTTCAATTTTTTCTATAAGCTGAACCTTATAATTTACTGCGTCTTCCCCTTCCACCCAACCATCAGTATTTACAATAACAAAATCCGGGTTACTGCCTAAAATTTCGCTTTTTAGCAATGTAAGTCCATGAATTACCTTTTCCACGGCTCCGCTTGGCGATGTTACGCCTACAAAGAAAGCGTTTTTCGCTTCCAAGTTGAAGAGGTCTGTGATATGTCGTGACACGAAGGCATAGGCTAACGTGCATGGAGGACCGATATCTGACTGCCCCAAATCGCCGTCGAGAATGGCCACTTTATGCTTTTCATTCAAAAGCCTATTCACTAGGTATGTGCAGAAACTTGTTTTTCCAGAATCCACAGTTCCTAGGACTAGGGCTATGGCTGGTTTTGTCTGCGTCGTTAATAGTTCTTCGTAGGCTTTTTCCCATGAAGGCGGAATGGTGTTTCCATCAACTTCCTCTACATTTGCGTTCTCGCTAAGTGCGACATTGAAGGTTGCTGGTTCTTTTATGAAGAAGGGCATTCTTTTCCCGTCTCTTATTACAACCTTCTCCATGTTCCGCAGTGTATAGCCGAAAACCTCAGCCTTGCCGGAAACTAGCGTAACCGATGCTGGTCCGTCAACAATTAGAGTTTTTCCATCCGCAACGTTTATGTCCATTATTTCTCCCTCCTAGCGTACACTTGCCCATTTCTTCTGGCAATTTTTATGGCTGAAACTATATCTCTTAAACCTCTTCTATGCTTTGAGTCACTTATATACCGGTCTGTTCCAGCCTCGCTGACGCTTTCCAACACTATGTTTGGAGGAAGTTTCCTATCAAGTGCTTTTAAAAGCCTCTCCTTATACTCTGGTATGCCATCACCAATTTTAACGGCAATCATAGATGCCCTAATATCTCTGAGGCTGTTTATTATGTTCTCTATTTCTTCCAGCGTTTCATTTATGCCAAAACAGTTTCCAGTCCTAATAACCTTTCCATCAGCCAAAACCGCCAAACCCAAAACCTCGCCTGGGTCAACGCCTATAACTATTTGCTCGTAGGAATCTTTTCCATCAATGTGTTGCAGTGTTTGGTTCACTAAAGCTTGCAAGTCCATACCGTCCTTAAAAACTAGGACGTTTTCGTGGTTTATTTGGAGGCGCTCCTTCTCGGTTGTTATTACTACTTTTATTTCTAATGGTATAGGCTCGTGGGGTGTTAAGCTTATGAAGGGCACGTTGGCTTTCTTCAATTCACTAACTATTAAATAGTAGGCTTTACCTGAAACTGTTGCTACTGCTACCTTTGCCCTCATACAACCTTCCTAGTTTAAGCCTTTTCAACAACAAATTATTATTTCGAACCTTATATCTATTGATGTGCATGCCATTGTTACAGAAGATATCAACAGGCTGCAAAATGCTTGATGAAGCCCTCGAAGGTGGCTTCTCCATAGGCGAGGTCAGCCTAATATATGGAGAGGCTGAAACAGCCAAAACAACTTTGGCAATACAGTGTGCGGTTGGCTGCGCGAGGCAAGGGTGCAAAACATTTTTCATAGACTGTGATGGCACGTTCTCCGCCAGAAGACTTTCACAAATTGCATCTGGAGATATTGAAAAAGTGGCTGAACTCATAGTACTTGCAAGACCTAAAAGCTTTAAGGAACAAGCCCTTGTAATAGACCAGCTAGCCAATTACATAACCAAAGGCTTTGGGCTTGTTGTTATAGACACTGCAACTTTTCTATACCGTTTGGAAGTGGCTGAAAATCCGGATAGAACATTTGAGCTTAACCGTGAATTAAATAGGCAGATGGCTTTGCTGGCGCAAACTGCAAAAACCCAGAAGGTAGCTGTTCTCGTCCTAAGCCAAGTTAGAAGCATCTTTGATGAAGCCTATGTGGATGTCGAGCCCGTAGCTACAAGAGTGTTAAAGTTTTGGGCAAACACAATAGTTGCCATGAAACCAGCAGAAAACTCAAAAGTCGTTAAGATAACCATAGAGAAAAAGGAAAAAATGACTAAACCATTCTCATGCTACGCAGAAATAAGCGGAAAGGGACTGCACGAACTTCCACAACAGCATGAAGGTTAAAAAATGAGCACAATAGCGGAGCTGATTGCCGAAGCCATAAAATTCATATTTCCAGCCTACTGCGCCAACGCCATTCCAGTGCTCGCTGGAGGGGGTTTACCCCTAGACCTTGGAAGAAAATTCTTCGACGGAAAACCAATCTTTGGGAAAAACAAAACCTTTAGAGGCTTCTTCTCTGGGGTGATTATTGGGACAATGGTTGGCTTCGCCGAAGCCGCAGTTTTCCAAGAATACCAAAACATAGGTTACTTTGGCTTTTTGTTGTCTTTAGGCGCTTTACTTGGCGATTTGGCAGGAGCCTTCATAAAAAGGAGACTGGGGATACCACCCGGCGGGCTTTTGCCCATAGTGGACCAAGTGGACTTTATTGTTGGGGCTTTGATATTCGCCATCCCGTTACATGTGTTATCTTTTGAGCTTGTATTAGCTGTACTTATTATAACGCCTCCACTTCACATGGCAACAAACTTTGCAGCCTACAAGCTTGGATTAAAAAACAATCCATGGTAAGGAAGCTATACGCCTTTCCAGTAGTGCAGCACAGCCTCTAACGAGATGTATGCCACAAATAATAAGATGGCGCCCATCATAAACGTTATGTAGGCTTGTCTCGGTTTATAGGCATATTTTGTGCTTTGGTAAATGAATATTGCTCCGGCAACTCCCATGGTGAACAGAATCATGGCAATTAGGCTGTCTGAAACCCACTGCTCAGACAACTGCGGATAAACGAAGAGAAAACGCCCACCATAGTAAACGGCTGGAAGCGGCTTAACAATAATTAGGTGAAGCCCGCCTCCGTATAGGAAGACGGCAACAGCCATAGCTATTACCGCAAGGGCGAAAGGTGAAGGCCTAACTGTCGATAACCTTGTATAGAGCTTTTGCAGGGAATATGACAATGAGACTGCTGTTTTTTTAGCTTTACGTGCCACTTTTTTCCTCTCCGATTTTTGTTAAGTGTTCCGCCACCTCTTTGGCCCATTCGCCGGTAAATGGATTCTTAACAATCTCACTTAAATACTCTTTCCAAGAAATCTCTAAGGCTTTCCTCCAAACCTCATACTTCTTCACAATGCTTTGATAGGCTCTGGCGTGTAGTTCGCAATATCCGTTTTCAATGGCTTCTTTACTGCATATTGCGCATTTCAATGTTTCTCCGCTCCTCCTTTAACGGGCATTTCGGATTAAAGCATAGGTTCCATGGGCGGCGCCCCTTAATACGAACCTGAACGGTTGGCCAACCGCATCCACGACAGTTTCTTCCAAGGGGGCGAGTCATTCCCCTCTGCGGAAGCGGGAAAGCAGCGTTACATTGCTTTTTGAAGAAGTTGGTGCATCCGATGAAACGTTTTCCAGTTTTCCTTGAATAAAGTATCATAAGCATGCCAGTCCCGCAAAGAGGGCATGGACCCACGATTCTTTCTTCAAGCCTCGCCCTTTTTATCGCGTTACTGAGTTGCTCGCCTATGGCTTTCTCTTTGGCTTTAAGCGCTTCAACAACGGGCTTTAAGATTTCAATAGCGTCTAATAGGACATTTTCGCGTTTTTCTTGGTTGGCTTGAATCTTGTCCATCCTTTCTTCAAGCTTTCTCGTCAGCCCTATCGAAACAATTGGTGGACAGTGCCTTTTGAGGACCTCAAGGACCTCGAAGCCCAAATCTGTCACAACCATTCTCTCGTCTCGGACGTATTTCCGGTCATACAATGTTTGTATGATGTCTGCTCGGGTTGCCTTTGTTCCAATGCCAGCCTCCTCCATTTTTTTGAGCAAACTGCCTGGATTGTACCGTGGAGGCGGCTTTGTGAACTTGTCGTCCAAAATAATTTTTCTAACCTTAAGTTTTTGTCCCTCCTCCAGTGGTGGCAGAAGAACCTCTTCAGACCTCACGTATGGCTCGTAGAAGCGCAGCCAGCCCTCCTTTACCGTTTGCCTACCTCGCAAGAAGAATTTTTGTCCGTCAACATTTATGCAAACTTTTAGGCTTTGTCTAATGGCTGGCTCTCCGAAAACAGCCATAAACCGTCTAACAACAAGGTCCCAAATTCGTCTTTCAGGCTCTTCAAGCACCCTTTCTGGAAGGTTTCCAGTTGGGTATATGGCTGGGTGCGCCGGGTCCTCTTTTTTCCCCTCGTTTGGTTTAAGCTCCTTTTTTGATAGGAGTTCTGCTGCAAGCTTTCTGTATCCGGAGACTCCGCTTAGGCTTTTGAGTATTGCCTCATAATTTATTGCTGGTGGAAGTTTTTGGCTGCTTGTTCTGGGATACGAGATTAAGGCGTCCAAGTATAAGCGTTGTGCAATATCTAGGGTTCGTCGGGGTGTATAGCCGAAGAGGCTGTAGGCTTCGCTTTGCAACGCGCCAATATCGAAAGGTGTTGGCGGCATTTGCTGGAACTGTTTAACTTCGATGTTTTCAACTACGCCGCCCTTCCCCTTGCAAGCGTCTACTACTGCGTTAGCCTCTTTTTTAGTTTCAATTATGTCCTTCTCATACTCGGCTTCGAAAACTTGTCCGTCAATTTCAATTTCAGCCCTAATCTGCCAGTAGGGCGTTGGCACAAAACTTCTTATCGCCTTTTCTCTGGCAACAAGAAACCTCAGGGTTGGACCTTGCACCCTGCCAGTGCTTAGTGTTGCGTATTTTCCACTCCAGTCTTTTGCGGCTATTGTTAATGCTCTGGAGAGGTTGACGCCGTAAAGCCAGTCAATTTCATGTCTTGTTTTTCCAGCCTCTATTAGGGCGAAGTTTAGTTTTGGCAGTAGTTCCGCATAGGATTTTTCCAGCTCCTCCTTGGTTAGCGTAGAGTACTTCATTCTTTTGGCAATGCCTTCCTTGTCGCCACATGCATATTTTAGAATGCAGTATCCAATTATGCTCCCCTCAATGTCGTAGTCGCAAGCGTCAATGTATGTATCAGCATCTTTGGCAAGCTTCGAAATTGTTTCAAGCCAAACGCGAATTTGTTTTGCACCTCTCTCCGCCATGTAACGAGGAACCCAGCGGAAACTGAAAACTGGATAATAATTTCTGCCGCTTCTCTCTTCAGCAACAGTGTACAGGTGTCCAATAGCCGGAACAACGATTATGGGTTTATCTCTTTCAGCTATGTAGTAGGGGACACCATTCTCCTCCATTTTCTTGGCTTTACCTTTCAAGTCAAGGGCTAAAGCTATCCTTTGAGCAGCATCTGGCTTTTCCGTAATAATGAAAGTGTATTTTCCCATGTCAGCACAGACCATTAGTTAATGAAGTCAAAGCTTCCCAAAGATAAGCCTTCCTCATAGTTCAATTTGACTCCAAATGGAGGTAATTGAGAAGGAGCGACGAATACGCTATCCTTCTAGTTTTCCAACAATTTTTGGTGGCGGAAAAAGTCAACAGCGACTAGCCTCTATCATAATTTTGCGTCTAAATATTGCTGTGCTATTCGTTCATCACTCTATCTTAGAAAATGTTTAATTAATTGGTTTGGTGTAAAGCTGTGCAGATGGAAGGATAAATTTGAGTGAAGAGTTGGCTAAACTTCCTCCACAGGTTCAGGAGCGTCTCTTAAGGCTTCAACAGGTGCAGCAGACCTTGCAGTCTGTTTTGGCGCAGAAACAGCAAGTGGAGCTGGAACTCACGGAGATTGAGCAGGCTTTAAGTGAGCTGCAGAAGGTTGCGGATGATTCGGTTATTTATAAGGCTATAGGCTCGC
>JAVZOA010000034.1:0-10343 GCA_038882535.1 Bathyarchaeia archaeon
AATTCTACCTTGGTGTTAAAGTGGTTGATATCCAGACGGTTTCTGTGGTTGTTGCTTCCACAAGCGTTATGATCGCCGCCATCTACTATGTTTTCCAGGTTAGGCATCAAAGGAGAAGCAGAGACATAGACCTTGTCATGAGGTTATACGCTACGTTCTCAAAAAAGGAGTTTCAGCAAGAGATGCAGCAAATCATGAATGACTGCCAAACAGAAACCGCATTCGCTGAATTAGCCAAAAAATATGGCGCAATAGCACCAGAGTCAGGCTTATTCTTTGAGGGGCTTGGAGTCCTTTTGCATAGAAAACTTATTGACATAGGTTTGGTGGACGACCTTTTCAGCGGCATGATAATAAGATATTGGGAAGCTTGCAAACCTTTTATTGAAGATGCCAGAAAACATCTTAATTATCCGCAATATGCAGAGTGGTTTGAATATCTCTACAACGAAATGAAGAAAAGGCAACAACGATTAGAAACCGGTAAGAACGCTTAAAAAATTCTGAACTTTAAAGCACAAAATTATGTGAAAACATCGCAGAGTATGCGTTGTTTATGTTACTATTTCGTGGATTTTTTTTGTTTTCCACGCCCGCCTTATTTCTAGGGCTATGCGGTCTCCTGTGCTCATGGGCTTCTTGTATTTGGCATTGGCATATTGGGATCCTATCCCCATATGGACGTTTGTTCCTCCCCCGTGACGTAGCGCCACGTCTTGCGTTACTGGTATGTGCATGTATGGGTCTCGGGCTTCTGGAACATCGTATAAGCCGTAGTCTGCGGCTGTTTTTGCTTCTATGCCGCTTGTGTAGTCCAGCTTAACCATTGGTTTCAGCTCATACTTTGATACGCGATCCCATGTGATGAGCGTCTGCAAGCACCATGCGCCAATTATGCCTGGCGGTTCGTGTTCTCTGCACGCCAACAGGAAGCGGTCTGCATAGCGTTGCACGTCTTTTAAGAGGGATTCTCTTAGGCTTAGCATGGCGTGGGCTGTAACCTCAAAGGATGGAACACGCTTCAGCTTCTGCTGAACTTCCAATGGAAGCCTCTTCACGCCATCTAGAATTGTTTCTCTCCGCTCGTCTATGGATAGGAACTGGTTGGCTAGGCATATTCTAGCCTCTTCAACGGTTACATTGTAAAGTTTGGAGAACCAGTCTTCCACGTCTCCCCAGTCGCTTTTGGCATCTAATGGCGAGAAGAAGAAGTTAAAGTTGGCATGGGGTCCAAGAACTATCTGCTCAACGCGTGCATTACGCAAAGACTCCTCGTCTAGGTTTCCAGCCTTAACCTCCTTTTCGACTTTCTCCTCCAAATCTTTTGAATCTGCGGCGAATATGAATTCTCTTTCGAATTTTCTGTGGGCGTGCTCAGCCTTCAAAAGCATAGGCTCATCAATAAACTCTTTAAACCTTATCCCGCCCTTTCGAACCTCAAACTTGTAAGATTTCGGATAGGGAATGCCAGCCTGCTCTGCAAACCAGTAATAATCCTTCTCAATCTCGCCACGATTCTCAATTTTTAAGAGAGTTCTTGAACCGACTATGGGGACGGCGAACTGGTTTTCAATTATGCTGCAATATTCATCCCCACCAACATAAACGGAGAAAGCCCTATTCGGAATCTGCAAACATTCCAGATCCACAAGCTCATCTACATACTTGACAATGTCTGAATACTTATCAAGAATTACGATTACGCTTTTCCAGTCACCGCCTTTCTTAATATCCTTGGGATCATTCACAACACGGATGTCTCGCTTAACAAGACTGGGTAAATCTTCAACTGGCTCGTCTGGTTTCCCAACCATGGGGTTTTGGAGGTATATGCGTGCCCTTCCAGGCGTTGTGTAAATTACGCTTCTCAAGCCGTAGTTGCGTTGTCCCTGCCAAGCGTCCAAAGCCGAATGTGAACCCAAATTCAGACCTATGGGTTCTTTGTATTTTTTGGCTATTTCCTGCATTTCCTCTCTGCTTATAACCATCGGAACACCGTGCTAAATTCCAGAAAGCCAGTTTTAAACCTTTTCAACACGACCGTTAAAACTGTTCATGCTCCCCTCTCCTCTAGAAGATTCTTCCATACATGGTTATAAAATGGTTAGTCCTTTTTCCTCTGTGGGGAAAGGGGGAGAAGGGAGAAAATCTTTGGCTGAATCTTACGGCTGGCTATTCATCGACTTTATTCCGCTTCTTTATGAGAAGAGACGGGTTGCCAGACAACTCCAAGTGGAGACTTGGCTGGATTTAACTCAGCTTCTGAACGAGTTAAAACTCGAACTGGTTGATAATGGAAAAACCGGGCAAAACGCAAGTATGAAACCTAAAATTGACTATGTTGCCTAGAGACCGCAAACTGATAGTAGTGCCTCGAAGTTTTGGCGGTTTACATCAGCCTTATAACGCCTTAAAGCCTCAATAATCGCTTCTCTATTTTTTTCGCCAAGTTTTCGGCTTATTTTCTCCGCAACAACGCCACTTATGAAGAGGAACTGTGCAATCGAAGTGACATTTGATGGTTTACGGTTTATGCTGGCGGTTTCAAAGTCTACTATGACTGGGTTGTCTTGGCTGTCCACAATTATGTGCTTTGGGGCGTGGCTTAACTCGCCATGGTCCAATCCAGCCCTGTCAAGGCGCCAACACTGCTCTAAAATATCCCTCAAAACACTTTTTAGGCGCGTCTTGCCGAGGCGCTTTTCAAGCCATTCTGGAAGCAAAAAGCCCTCCACAAACTGCATTAACAAAAAGTTTTTGCTCACACCTAAAAGCCTTGGTCCAACATCGACAGAGTTTGCCATTCCAATCATTTCAGCCTCATGCAACATTGTAACGCGATCCGCATCTACCCTCCGAATTTTTAGGGCTACTACCTCACAGCCTTTATAGGCTTTCACAACTATGCCAACGCATCCTTTACCCAAAACTTTCAAGTTTGAAACTTGTTTCTCTCCGCAAAATTCCAAGGCTTTAATGCCGAGTTTCTCAAGTTCTTTTATGCGCTTTCTTATTTCCGTCCTACTTGGCTTTGGATAACACACTACAAAGGTGAAGGGTTCCTGTGAAAGTCTTTCTATAGGAACTGTCAAGCTTTCAGCGTCTATTCTCATTTCGATTTTCCTTCTTGAAGGCTAAACATCGATTTTCATTCCATCATATGCGAAAATGATGTTCTTCTGACGGTAAAGTTTCTCTAAAGCCTTATAATCATCATAACTTTTGCCCCACTCTTCTTCAATATGTGTGAGAATCGTTTTCTTGGCCTTCAAACTTTTTGCAAGCGTCAACGCCTCCTCCATTGATAATAATTCTCGCCTTAGCGGGTTATCCTCTGGAATTGTTATGCCCTCCTTTAGAGGGCCTTCAGGGAAAACTTCTCCCAATATAAGTAGGTCTGAACTTTTTAACCGCGAATCTTGCGGGAACGGTTTTATATCGCATGGCGCATAGACAACTTTTCTCCCTTCATGTTCTATGAGAAACACCGTTGAAACTACATAATCACTAAGAACCTCAAAAGGTGTTATGCCATAACTCCCAATCTGGAATGGGTAAGCGTTTTTCAAGCTAATTTTCTCTATTATCCCTAGCTTCTCATAATAATCGAAGAAAGACCCATACTTGTCTTCTAAATCTTTCATAACTTTCGCTAATGCGCAAACCTTAACCTTCTTTGACGGCTTGTCTCCTCTAACAAACGTGCCGAGCCAAAATTTGTACATCTTCTCCACAATTCTCAAGCCCAAAGTATGGTCTGGATGCCAATGAGAATAGAGGATGTAATCAACATTTCTTATTCCTTCACGGTTAAGCTGTGAGGAAATTTCTTCTGGGGTGTCGATAAGGAGGTTAATGTCTGAAACAAAAATGGAGGCGGATGAACGGGCATACGGTAAACCCTTGGTCCTCGCTTCAATACAAACTCTGCATTGGCAACCAGGTCTTGGGATTGTTGTGGCGCCACCAGACCCGAGGATAATCAACTCCAAAGATCATCCCTTTATAGAAATCTATTCAACCCTATAAAAGACTGCAGCGCCGTAAATGACAATTATGAACTCATCATTAAAGTTTGAAAAATAATGAAATTTGTAAGAGACTATTCTTCTTCGCAGAATTCTTCTGGTCTTGGCGGTGTTGGTGGCAAGCCTTTGCGTTCGCGTATCTGCCTTATGACTTCTGCTTGCATGGATTCAGGCACTGGTGCCCATCGGCTGAACTGGGTTGCCCAGAAGGCTCTTCCCTGCGTTGAAGAGCGGAGCTCATCGGCTATTCCGAAGGATTCAGCCACTGGCAGTTCAGCCTTAACAATAACCATGTCTTCCTCGTTAACCATGTCTAGAATTTTGCCCCGACGCTTCTGCAATAGCGTTATGACTGGGCTTACAAAGTCGTTGGGGACCTTGCATTCGAAGCTTAGGATGGGCTCTAAAAGTTTTGGTTCGCTTAGGAGGAAGGAGCCCCAAATTGGACGCCATGTCATGGGCAGAATCTGGGCTGGTCCTCGGTGAACCGGGTCCTCGTGAATGAGGATGTCCTCAAGGTTTACTTTAAGTCCGTACATAGGCTCTTTTGCCAAAACGCCCGTGGCAACGGCATCGCGGAACCCAGACCTAACGTGGTCTAGGACTTCTTCAACGTACTGCCTACCTTTAATCCTATTGATGAGGATGTTTGTTCCTTCTATAGCGATGACGTTGCGAGCGTCTTCAGTGGACCAGCCGAACTCTTTCATTAGGATTTTCTGGCGCTCGTCACGGGTTTGCATTTCGTTAATTTTGCCTGTCTTAATGGCCTCTATAATTTCTGGTTGAAGCTTCTCAACGGTTACCCAGAGCCTATTATGCTTGTTGGGGCTCTTGCCCATAACCGGTGGACCCTTATAGTCTCGACTTATAGTCTCACGGTAAATAACAATGGGCTTGCTCATTCTAACTTTTAAGCCGGCTTCCTGCATGCGGTAGGCTGTAACCTCCAAGTGGAGTTCTCCCATGCCGCTTAGCAAGTACTGTCCACTTTCCTTGTCTATTTTGAAGTGGAGGTTCGGGTCTTCAAGAGTTAGCTTATGAATAACCTTATCAAATAATGGTAGGTCTTTAACGTCTTCCGGCTCAACAGCCACCGTGACGACGGGGTCTGAAACATACTTTAAGGCTTCAAAAGGCGCTGTTTCAACGCCTTCCTCCGCTATTGTTTCGCCCACGTGGATGGATGGCAAACCGGAAAGAGCTGCAATATTTCCAGCTGGAATCCTTTCGACTATGACTCTGTCTGTTGCCATGCTCATGTAGACTTGTTGTATGCTTCCCTTCTGGCGGCTTGTCACGAGGCGGACGGTTTTACCCTTCTCCACGGTGCCGCTGAAAACTCTGCCTATGGCTACAACACCGCTGTGAGGGTCAACCTCGATGAAGGTTATACACATCAGAAGCGGTCCGTTTGGATCAACCTTAGCCATAGCCTTGCCAACAGGACTGTTTGGGTCTCCAGGCCAGATTTGGCTCTGCCTATAATGCTGTGCCTCTAACGGGTTTGGTAAATGCTCACAGAACATGTCCAGAACTGGCTCGTAGAGGGGTATACGTTTGCTTAAGGCTTCAACCTTCTGCCTAATTTCTTCAGGCTCGCCGGTGTAAGCGTCGATGATGTCTTTAAAGGTTATGCCTTTAGCCTTCATGTGGGGTAGGTTTAAGCCCCATTTATGGAGGGCTGAGCCAAAAGCAACACGTCCGTCTTCAACTTTAACTTGCCAGTCCTTCTTATGCTCTGGAGGCGCATACTTCTCAATGATGCTGTTTATCCTCGTGATTATTCTCGCAAATTTCTTCTGTATCTCTTCTGGGGTTAGCTTCAACTCGCGGATTAAGCGGTCAACCTTATTAATGAAAAGTATAGGCTTTACCCTCTCGCGGAGGGCTTGCATCAAAACAGTTTCCGTCTGGGTCATGGGGCCTTCAACGGCGTCAACCACCACCAAGGCGCCGTCAACAGCCCTTAGGCTTCTTGTCACGTTCCCGCTGAAGTCTATGTGGCCGGGCGTGTCTATGAGGTTTATGAGGTAATCCACGCCCTTAAAAGTGTGGACTAGGCTTATGTTGGAGGCGAAAACCGTCATCTGCCTCTTCTGTTCGAGTTCCCAAGAGTCTAGGAAAAGCTTCTGTCCGGCGACTTGCTCGCTGATTATGCCAGCTGCAGCCAAGAGGCTGTCTGAAAGTGTCGTCTTGCCGTGGTCTACGTGAGCAATTATGCTGGTGTTTCTTATCCTCTCAGTGCTATTCATCAGTTTAACTATATCTTCTATTTGCCTATAACGACCCATAGCAGAACATACCCCACACTAACAGAAAGCTTAAAAACTGGATTTTGTTTGCATAGTTTTCAGCAAACATCATTGCCACTTGCCCAGAGTTAGGCTACATGCAAATGAAAACTGAACCATATTAACTTTTTGCACGAAATCCGCAAGACTTTTAAGACTACATGAAATCCTTGTTTCTTGAAACTTGTAAGTTATTTGGAAGTTAGCAATGGGGATTCTGTTTTGCCAAGGTTTAGGCAGACCAATGAAATTCTGAAGCTGATGCATAGGAAGGAGGATATCCGCAACATTGGCATAGTAGCCCACATAGACCATGGAAAGACAACTATGACGGATTCTCTTTTGGCTGAGGCCGGCTTGCTTTCACCTGTAATTGCTGGAGAAGCACGAGCCCTGGATTATTTGGAGGAGGAGCAGAAACGTGGGATAACGATTAAGACGGCTAATATTTCGCTTTTGCACGAGATTGGTGGTCGCCCCTACGTCATAAACTTGGTTGATACGCCTGGGCATGTGGACTTTACTGGGAAGGTTACAAGGGCTTTGAGGGCTATTGACGGCGCAGTGGTTGTTGTGGATGCTGTGGAGGAAGTTATGGTTCAAACAGAAACCGTAACCCGCCAAGCCCTAGAAGAGAGGGTGCGCCCCGTCCTATTCATTAACAAAGTTGACCGCCTAATAAAGGAGTTGAGACTTACTCCAAGCGAGATTCAAGACAAGTTTATGCGGATTATCAGAGACTTCAACAACCTAATAGAGCTTTACGGGGAGCCGGAATTCAAGGAAAAGTGGAAGGTTGATCCTCAAAAAGAGACTGTGGCTTTTGGTTCTGCGCTGCACCGTTGGGGCTTCACCCTAAAAATCGCCCAAGAGGAGGGAGTCAAATTCAGCGACATAATGGAGGCTTACACTCGGGGCGAGCATCAAAAACTTGCCCAGTTGATTCCGCTTCACAATGCCATTCTAGACATGGTGGTGAAAAACATTCCAAACCCCATAGAAGCCCAAAAGTATAGGTTGCCAAGGATATGGAAAGGCGACTTGACATCTGAAATTGGGCAAGCCATGCTGAACTGCGACGATAACGGACCAACAGTGATGTGCATAACAATGGCTCAGATAAACCCCCACGCGGGATTGGTAGCAACTGGAAGACTTTTCTCCGGCTCTGTCAAGGAGGGAGACCAAGTCTATCTTGTCGGTGCTCACAAAGACTACCGCGTCCAGCAGGTTTCCATGTATATGGGCGCCTTCAGAGAAGTCGTGGACAAGATAACGGCTGGAAATATTGCGGCGCTTTTGGGCTTAGATTTGGCTAGGGCTGGAGAAACCCTTGTGGATTTAGCCCACAAAGATGTCATGGTTCCCTTCGAACGCATAAGGTACGTTTCAGAGCCGGTCATAACGATTGCCGTTGAACCAAAACACCCTAAGGATTTGCCACGCCTAATGGATGCCATGAACAAACTCTCCATTGAAGACCCAAACCTTGTAACCACTATACACAGGGAGACGGGCGAATACTTGCTGAGCGGTATGGGAGAGCTCCACCTTGAAATTGCCGTGAAATTCCTTCAAGATTATGGCAGCGGACTGGAAATCGTAGCTTCAACACCAATAGTAGTTTATAGGGAAAGCATCGCAGGTAAAGGCGTAACAGTCATGGCTAAAAGCCCCAACAAGCACAACAGGTTCTGGGTCCAAGTCGAACCGCTAGAGGAGAAGGTTATAAGCCTAATAGAGGCTGGCGAAATAGCCGAGGAAATTAGCAGCGAACAGATTGGCAACATACTCTTTAAAGAGGCTGGATGGCCGGCTGAGGAGGCACGGAACATTTGGGCTATAGATGAGCACCGCAACATATTTGTAGGCGCGACAAAAGGCGTCCAGTATCTGCCAGAAGCGAGAGAAATGATTATTGCCGGTTTCAAATGGGCTTGTAGAGCTGGACCACTATGCGAAGAACCCCTACGAGGATTGAAAGCCAAGCTTATAGACGCCCAGCTCCACGAAGACCCAGTGCACCGAGGACCAGCCCAGATTCTGCCGGCGATTCGCCGCGCAATTTTAGGCTCTTTCCTGACGGCTAAACCGGTGCTTCTTGAACCCGTTTATAAGATTGGGGTTTCTGTTCCAGCCCAGTGGGTTGGAGATTGCATAAGCATAATAACACGGAAAAGGGGAAGGATATTGGCTTCAGAGCACAAGGGCATCCTAACAGTGATTACGGGTTATATTCCAGTGGCTGAAACCTTCGGATTGTCAGCTGAAATGCGTTCAGCCACTTCTGGGCATGCCTTTTGGCAGTGCACCTTCGACCACTGGGAAACAATCCCAGAAAACATAGCCTCGGAAGTTGTTAGGCGAATACGCGAAAGAAAAGGGTTGCCGCCGGAAAAGCCGACGCCAGACATGTTTATAGATGAAGAGTAGCGCATATGTGAAGTGAAGTTTAATGAGAATTGTATTGGAGCCTTCTCAGCCTTTCAACTTGGATTTAACATTGTGTTGTGGTCAAGCCTTCAGATGGGAAAAATTTGGTGAATGGTGGTACGGCATAATTGGGGACACACCTCTAAAGATTAGGCAGGTTGGCAACACACTTGAATTCGAGAACACCAGCCCCGACCTCGTGAAAAATTATTTTGGGCTAGGCGACGACTTGCCAACAATTCTATCCCAAATCACAAAAGACAACCATATCGGAGAAGCCGTGAAAACCCTTAAAGGCTTAAGGATTCTGCGCCAAGACCCTTGGGAGTGCCTCATCTCCTACATATGCGCAACCTACAAAAACATACCAGCCATAAAAAGAATGCTCCACAAACTTTCTAAACGCTTTGGAGAAAAAGCAGTACTAGATGGTTTTGCCTTGTACGCTTTTCCAACGGCGGAGAAGCTGGTTAAGGCGAGTTTCCAGCAGTTGGCCGATTGTGGTTTGGGTTACAGAGCCAAATACGTTTACGAAGCCGCCAAAAAAGTTGCCAGCGGCGAGTTCGAAATTGAAGGGGTGAAAAAGGAAAGCTATGAAAAAGCGAGAGAAAAACTGCTGACATTGAAAGGTGTGGGCTTAAAAGTGGCGGATTGCGTGGCGCTTTTCGCCCTAGAAAAACTTGAGGCTTTCCCTGTGGACGTCTGGATGAAACGTGTGATGATAAGGCATTATGCAGACCACTTTGAAAAAGAGTTTATCGAGAAAATTTCGCTTAAAAAATCGTTGGCAAGGGCGGATTATGAGAGGCTTAGCCACTTTGCGCGGAGATATTTTGGCGCCTACGCTGGTTACGCTCAGGAATACCTATTCCACTTTGAAAGACAAAGGCGAATACAAGCTAGATTAGGTTTTTCTCCTTAAGGGTTTGCGCTGCCCAGTTTCCATGGGTCACAGCCATAGATATGGCTTCTGAAATGAATCGCTGAACAATGGTGTAGTTGTGCTGCCTCACATGTTCGGCAGCGTTTTGAAGTTTTGAGGCTATATCCCTGAAACCCTCAACTTGGGAGGCATTAGCCGCAATGTTAACCTCAACAATTAAGGCGTTGAGATAAGCCGCCAACAATTTTTCTGCACCTGCTGCTTCTGCTTCCTCTTTTATTTCGCCTAGAAACTCTAAGAGGCTTGAAGTCATGATGAGATTTGTTTTAATCTTCTCAGCATAGTTGAAGATGGTTACGGCTTTCTTAATATCCTCCAAAGCCTTCATCTCTTTATTTCCGAAAAGGCTCTGGCACGCCACTTCTCCAGCCTTTTCTTAACTTCCTCTTCGAGCCTTTCCTTGGAGATGAGGCGTCCAACCACTATGATTTCGTCGCCCAAAACTATGCTCGGAGTGCTCATGATTTGGTAGGCAAGACCTTCAGCCAAGCCTTCTTGGGTGTTCATATCCACTTCACGGTACGGCAAACTAAGCTTTCGGGCAACTTCGAAGGCTATTTGCCTTGCCGCTGGACAACTTGAGCATGTTGGCATCGTGAAAACCTTGAGTTCCGGAGCCTTAACACCAAAGCCTTCCATAGTTCT
>JAVZOA010000035.1:0-10130 GCA_038882535.1 Bathyarchaeia archaeon
GGAATCCGAAGTACTTAGTTCAATAATTGGCAGAAAAATAGCCTACAAAGACAACGAGAGATATTTCAATTTAGAGGATGTTTTGACGGTGACAGTGCCAAAAATTGAGAATGGGAGAATAACGGGCAAAAAAACAGTTAACGTCATTGTAGGGGCCATTCTGGAAGAGTATGGCGGCGCCCTAATAGTTGACCCAGACTCAACAATTTTCACGTGCCTAGAAGCGGGCAAAAGACTTTTAGGCTTAGACAAGTGGTCTGGAGTCCTCGTTCTAGTAGACGATCCGGCTAGCGTTAAGCCTGTTGTCTCGACTTTGAGGCAGCATTATGAGGATAAAGCCCAAATAATCGCTTTCAGCTCCATTGCTGAGGCCATATCTAGCGTCACTGGAGCGATAAACTTCATAAACTTTTCAACATCGCTTTCAGCCTTCGCCGTCGCCATCGCCGGAGTAGCCGCAACAATGATAACCTCGGTTATGGAACGCACTAGAGAAATAGGTGTAATGAAGGCTATAGGCTACACAAGTAGGCAAATCCTCATACTAATCCTCATGGAGTCGATAGTCATGAGCCTCGTTGGCGGGGCTGCTGGAATATCAATAGGCGTAGTGGGCGCCTACATCCTCTCGTCAAGAGGCTTCACAATAGGCGGCATAGGAGAAGGCGGATTAACCCTCCAACTAAGTCCGTTAATAACGCCAACCCTCATAACCCAAACACTAGCCCTAACACTCCTAATAGGCTTAGTAGGCGGGGTTCTACCAGCCTACAGAGCCTCAAAAATACCGCCAGTAGTAGCCCTAAGATACGAATAATTAGAGCCAAACTGTTCCAAAAATAAGGAAACGAAATGCCAACATGCTGATTATGCTACTAAGAAGAGAAACAGAAACACTTTTTGTCCATGGAAAATCGAATAACATATGAACCGCAATACTGCATAGGACTACAATCCAAACATAGTACATTATTCTATCTAAAACGTCATATTTAATGGTGAAAATGGACATAAAGTTCTGCGCATCCACAGTCCATCCTTCCCCTGAAACTCCACCTAATGTTTCTAAAGATAGACGCATTTCAGGGTAGGCAAAAACAACTCCTGTGAGAATTAGATTCTGTATGAAGAAGGTTATGAGCACGAACCCAGAAATGGTAAGCATGGTTTTCCAAACAGGCTGTCCCCTGAAAAGCTTTGAAAATAAATACAAAACAATGCCAAGGATTACCCACTGTACGGTGAACTGCATAACCCCACTTATTAAAGAATCAACTATTATTGTACTCCCATTCATTTCAAATATGGATTTATAATAACCGTGAAAGAAAACTCCGTCAATTAAAACTGTTATATTTTTGTTGCTTGTCCATGCCAGTTTAAATTTTAGGCTTGTGATGTTCCGCCAATCTGCACCGCCGACATTTACAAAGTCAGCTAACAGAATTGTTTTTTTATTCCAAGAATTAATTTCTACATCACTGCCCGGCAGTAAGTAATTGAAGTACGTATCTTCGTCATTTTTTGAGATTAAGTAAATACTTACGTTAACGAGATTCTCGGGGGGTTCAACTATCTTCATTCTAAATGATAGACTGGTGTAGTTATTTGGTTCTAAACAATTTAGTGGCTTTGGAATTCTTAATTCCATGTCTATTGTGTTGCTATTCTCAAATGTGAATTGGATACTTTTGTTTCCGTAATAATTGCCTTTAATGTAATCCGCATAGTTTACAGATACGTTGCCTGCGCTTGAGCCCCAAAGGCTAACATCTTCTGTCCATGCATCCAAGTCCGACAATTCCGGAGCTGTTTGGTCGTAGTAAACTCTCGTGGAGAAGGCGTAGTAGAATCCTGAAAGAGACAGCACAAAAAGCAGCATAATTATTATTGGCCCTTTGTATCCGGGTTTTTGTATTATTTCTTTGAAGGCTTTGTGGGGCGCGTATATTACTCTGAAAACTTCGCGCATTGACATGTTGTTAATGCTCCGCTGTAAGTTTTCGCTCTACCATTATTAAAGGTTGCTTACATACCAGCCTTAAGCCGCCTATACAAAGTGTAGTCCACATATTCTAGGAATGGGTTTTCCGCTTGATATTTCACTGTGAGTTTTTGGCGTTGCCTTTTCTCAAGGATTTGGTTTGTTGTTGTGAAGATGTAGGCGTCGCTTCCAGCTCCAGAACCATAGCTTACGATTAGTATGCGCTCGTTTGGCTTTGCAATGTCGAGGACTGCTGCCAGGCCTACCGGTGAAGAGCCCGAGTATGTGTTGCCGAACTTTGCCACTTGAATTGAGGGTGCATATTGCTCTTCTTTGAAGCCTAGTTCGCGGGCTATTCTGACTGGAAACTGGACGTTAGGCTGGTGGGCCACAAAATAGTTTATGTCGCCCGGCTTTAAGCCCAACCTCTCCATAAGCTTCTTTGCAGCTTTTCTTATGTGTTTGAAGTAGGCTGGGTCACCAGTGAACCGCCCGCCATGCATTGGATATGGTTCGCCGTCTCTCCGCCAGAAGTCAGGCGTGTCAGAAGTGCATGAGTACCAGCCTTCAAGCTCTGCTATGACATCAGTTTTTCCGAAGATGTAGGCGCATCCGCCATAACCGACGAAAAAGTCTAACTCACCACCAGGGCAGTCTCTTGGAGCTGCCTGCGAGTTGTCCGCACCAATAACCATGGCATATGGAATGCCCATTTTGGGATAGTTGACGAGGGAGGCGGCATCCTTAAACATGCTTGTAGCCGCTTTACATGCAAACTCCGTGTCAACAGCGTCAACGCCTTGGACATCCTCATCTTCTTCGCCGAGCTTAAGGACTTGGGCAACCTTTGAGGCTATAGGTTTAACAGCATACGGATTTGATTCTGAGCCAACGTAGACTTTGCCAATAAGCGAGCTGTCAACCCCCGAATGGATTAAGGCGAGTTTTCCAGTCTCAACAGCCGCTGTTATGGCATCCTCATCTATGAAGGGGACTGAACGCTCTATGCCGCCCTCCCTAATTCTAAACCTAGAGGTGTATACACCATAGCCCACTATGCCAGGCGCTTCATACTCCTTGTTAGGCTTTATCACATGATATTCCTGATGCGGATAATACTCGTCGGCAAAGGTGAAAGCTAAGGAAATTGTTGGGATAATTTCGCTTCTCTCAACAGAATAGCGTCTCCTAAACCTTGGGACGACTTCTCTACCTTCAAGGGCTGAAAAGTCTATAGCTTCTCCGTTCTTTATTATTTTGTCTGTGAGCCTTCCCGGAACCCTTATCTTGCCGTTGTGGAAGGATACTATGCCATAAATGTAGCTGCCAAGCTTTGTAAACTTGTTTGTTGGCTCGTTGACGAGCGTGCAAAGTTCAAGTCGACCCTTTTCATAGAAGAAGTCTATGTTCTCCATTTTTCCGAAGCTTTTTCTCCCGCAGTTTCCGCAGTAATCCCTTATCTCAAAATATTCTTTTCCACAGATTTGGCAGCGTCTGCCCCTAAGCCTGTCGCCGAGATAGGAGACACGCCTTTCTATTGGTTCGCTGCTCATTTAGAAGTCCCCTCCCAAGATGTGGACATAACTTTTAGTGCCGAAACCCTCAAGCTCAAGCACACACCCATACTTTAGCCTTTCATCGGTTTTTATTTGGCGTTCTCCAGCCTCGCCACTAAGCTGTTTGACAACCTCGTAAATTTGGGCTCCGCCAGTGGCGCCCAATGGGTTTCCATCAGCCTTTAAGCCGCCATTCATATTCACAAAAAGCTTCTTCCCATTCACTTCATAATAGCCCTTATAGTCTTTGCAACTTTCAAAGATGGCTTTCCAAGCTGTTCCGCGCTCGCAAAAGCCCAAATCTTCAAGAGAAACCATTTCTACAACAGTGGATTGGTCATAGAGTTCCAGCACTTGTATGTCCCATAGGTTTATTCCAGCAGTTTTTAGGGCTTTTTCTATGGCTAGGCGGGTTGCAAGAAAACCAGTCATGTCTTCGCGGGCTGGAAAAGTTAGATAGTCGGTGGCTGATGCGGAGCCAAGCACATAAATTGGCTTGTCAGTCAGCCTTTTGGCAGTTTCTTCGCTGGCTAAAATCACTGCAGCGGCTCCATCAGATATGGGGGCAAAATCATAGAGCCCCAAGGGACGTCTTGCACTTTTTCTGGCTTCCAGCACTTGCTCAACTGTTATATTCCGCTGGAACTGGGCATACTCATTTTTCAAAGCGTTCAAATGGTTCTTAACGGAGATTTGCGCCAAGGCTATACCTAACTTTTCAAGGTTCTCGCCGCTTATGCCGTACTGCTTAATGTAAGCCCTCAGCATAAGCTCGTGGTTGGCTTCAGGTGTGCAGCCAGCATAATAACTCCATGGGTCCTCGAGGAGCATAAGGTCGTCTCGAATTTTGTCCCAGCGGTCTGTCATCTTCTCTACTCCGCCGACAAGCACTACGTCATACTTTCCAGCTTGGATGGCGTTACAAGCATTTGAAAAAGCCGAGCTGAAGGAGCGAACAACGTCCATAGGTACGTGTAACTCCGTCAACTCTGATAGGAAGCCCTCCTCAAGTCCAAGCTTATTTGTTATTGGCAGAAAATAGTCGGATAGATAGCAAGCCTCCAAGTCTTTACGCTCAAGCCCAACTTCCTCGGAAGCCTTGAGCCAAGCCTCCTCAATGAGGCGTTCGGGCTGCCTCTCGTAATGTTCTCCAAACTTTGTCCTTCCAGCCGCAACAATCACTGGACGGCTTTCCATCACCGTATGCACTCCTTTCTGTAGCAATTATCCCCTCTGACAAGATTTTTAAGTGTTTGCCAACTCAAAGCTTTAATCATAAAAATTAACCAATCGCTTTAAACATAACTCTCATTGAGGATAGGAAAATGAAAAGCGCGGATAAATATCGCTTGATTGTAACTGTTAAGGAGATAAGAGGAAAATGTCCGGTCTTCAAAGTCGGCGACAAAATAGTTGTAGAATCGCCAAAAATAATTGTTAAGGAAACAGACAACATGTGCATTCATGCCTTTGGCTGCATGCTCTCTATGCTGGTTCCATTAAGCCGCGGAATAAGCTTCAAAAACCTAGGCTTGGCAAAAGAGGAAGGCGGAACCGGATACGTGCAGTGCTTAGATCCTGGAAAGCCCTACACAAACGGCGGAACAGTGCTCTTCGAAATAAGGAGAGAAAGAATGTAAAGCAACTATTTTTCGGCAATTCTCGGATGAACCAGCTGACGACAATAAGGACAGTGAACCAACGCCTTGTCGCCTGTCGCCCTCCATTTCTTCTTGCAGAAGGGACACTCGAACCAAACAGTGGCGCTTGGAACAACAAACCATTGCCGACTCAAAAGCCATAAAACTATCCCAGCAATAAGCAGAAAATCCCCCAAAACAACAAGATATACGAGCTTAAGAGAAAACCACGAGAAAAAGGATAGCTCCTCAGTCCAGAGAAGGGAAAGAAAAGCCGAAAAAAGATCAGCACTCCCAGAGATTTTTGGAAAAGCCTTCCAAACAACCAGAAAGAGGACTACAACTCCCAATAGGCATAGCGCTAAACTCAATGCATATACAGACTTTTGTTTTCGAAGAACTCGCCTCATTAAAACCGGCCATTCATACGCTGTTTATGCTGGCTTATGTAGATGCAACAGCCTCAGCAATCCGCGTCTCCATTTCACCACATTTTCTCAAGACTTCGCTTTTAAGGGCGTCAATCTCTATGCGAAGCCGCCTCTTCGATTCTGGAGCCAAATCCTTCGACTTCGAAATTTCATTCTCCATCTTCAATATTTCGCGTTCGGCGTCATGCTTCATCTCCTTAGTCTTCCTAAGCAAATCAACCTTAGCCTTTTCAATTTTCTCAAACTGCTTCTTAACATCTGCTACTTTCTTGTTCACTTTTTCCTTTAGTTTTCCAAACTTCTCCATATACTCGCGCTCTGAAGGGCCTCCCATGACCTGCACCAAACTGCCATATATCGCAATACACAATATAAAGCTTGTTGAATGCAAAGAAACACAAACAAGAGATGTAAGTGTGGAAACCCCCTCAGGGTTTTCACAATGCTCCGGGCGGGATTTGAACCCGCGTCTCCGGCTCGAAAGTGCATAGAAGGCGATTTTGAGGCGATTGACTGGAAAGCGTTTGAAATTTGGCTGCTTCAGAGTCATAGGGAAAGGATTGCTAAGGATATTGTTAGTTATGCTAGGCGTTATGCTCATTGCCTATTCCAGATGGATTTAAGTGAAGTGGCAACTTTAAGAAAGACTTTACGCCATCATGTTGTTAGTGCTTTAAGCAACTTAGCGAAATTCTTGGGAGTCTATGAGGATTATAAGCGTCTGCTTAGAAGTTATGGAATAGACTGGACTGGTAAAAGCGTTGATGACTTAGTTATTGAGCGTCTTATCAAGGTTAAGAATCCGGAAGAGGTTTGGCAATGGATTAAGCAAGTGAAAGCTGGTAGGCAAGACTTAAGCGTGTTTATGGATTTCATAGCTTTAACTGGTTTAAGACTGGATGAGGCGGTTCAAAGCTATAACTTGATAATCAAGCTACATAGGGAAGGCAAACTTAACCAATACTATAATGAGGCGAATGAATGCCTGGAGCATTACCGGTTTAAAGAGGTTTTCATTAGACGCACTAAAAAGGCGTTTATCAGCATTGTTCCCAAAGAGCTTATTGAAAAGATATGTTATGAAGTGCCTTTAAAAAGCAAGTATGCGGTTCAGAAAAGGCTGAAGGATAAAGGTTTACCGGTTAGGTTCAGCGACATAAGAGAAGCACATAACACTATTTTAACCAGGTATTTGTCGCAACCAGAAATAGACTTTCTCGTAGGAAGAGTATCAAGCAACATTTTCATGAGCAACTACTTCAATCCAAAGTTGATAGAAGACTTAAAGGATAGAGTGTTTAAGGCGATAAGGGAAATTCAAAACAGAATCGCTTAACATTCCCCTCTTTCTTTTTATTTATTTATAATGAAGTTGTGTAAGAAGCGGAGAAGCGAGAAGTTTAAGGATTGGATTCTTGCGATTGACTTCCTTAAATGAGTCTAGGTTAGAAACAGAAAAAGAGGGGGAGATTTAAGGGCTGTAAGCCCTTTTTCTATACGCCTATACGCCTTCTCCGCCTACGCCAAACATTCTTATGAGGATAGCTGCTCCGATGACGAGGGGGATTATCACTAGAAGCCCAAGAGCTGTCCAAACGTTGCCCACAAGGTTTGTCCATGTAGTGTTGGCTTGAGCGCTCCAACCGCCTCTGTTAACGCTGTTTATCAAAGTGCCTATGACAACCAAGCCGACTATGAAGGAGATTATAATGCCGACAATTGCACTTACAACAGCCCTCAAGGTTTAAACCTCTCCATGACAAGTTTAAACAAAAGTTGAAAAGTATAAGGCTAATGGGGATTACCATTCAACAGAAGAGTGATGATACATGGATAATACATTTTAGCCTTCCATCAATAGACGGGAAGCCTCTTTTAAAACAAGACTGCAAACCCTTCTAAAACCATGCGAATAAAGAAGCTGTGCGGATTGCATAAGCTCACGGAACAAGCCATCATCAGCTTCACAGTTTAAGGCTGGTTTAGGCTCAGCTTCAGCTTCCCTTGTGGCTGGTTTCTGCAAAGACTTCAATTTTTTGCTGATGGTTATATAGCATGGCGGTTTAAAACCCAACTCAGCCAAACGCTTTGAAATCCTCCGCAACCCTAACCCTTCAGCCCGTAAGCGTTTGACAAGCTCAACGTTTTCAGGAGTCCACTCAAACGGTTTAAGAGGCGATGTATCCCCGATGGGGGACACATCCTGAGAAGCCGATGGGGCTTGCGATTCAGAAACGCCTTGACTGTTGCTATTGCTGTTCGACTTCTTGAGGAAAAAGAACATTCGCCCATTATAACTTTGCTGGAAAACCTTGACGTTTTCAGCTTTAAGCTGTTCATTCCATTCATTTTTGAAAAGGTTAATGGGAATTAAGAGGCATTGCCCAAAAACCGTCTGCTCAGTTGGAAAGTTTTGGGCTAACTGCTCGTATAAGCCCACCGCAAGCCCTTATAATATTGAAGCAACTGAGCGATTAAAGAGTTTCTCCAGCCTAGCCCAGCCAAACACCTTCATGCATCGCTAATTGGACATTACCTAATAATGTCTAACAGAACATAAATCAAACAGAAAGAAGCCAGAAAAAAGCCCCGTTTGAGCCCGTATTAATTAATCACATATATATACGGGTTGGGTGAGTTTCGGTTTTCAGCACCGAAACCACGTGCTTCAACATTCAAACTTATTTACTAACATAGGTTAGCCTTAATGTGGTGGATTGGCTTGTAGTGTATATATGCATAAGGCTGAGTTAAACCACGTATTGACTGTGCATCCTACGCCTAACACGCTCCCTATCCCTACGCAAATTCTCACTTGCCAAAAGATTCTCAAGCCTAAGCTGAATGAGAAGCTGCTTATCCACTAAAGCCTCAAGACTCCGCTTTCGCCTTTTCCTTCCGCTCACCATCTCCAGACAGCCGCCTCTCAAGCCAACTTAGGAAGGCTAAAAGACGGGAATAACTCCACAACCCAATCAGGAAGCCTGAAATCCAGCCTACAAGCATGGCTGAAAGCTCATTCACCTTTACCGCCTCTCTAAAATCTCCTTTGACAACTTCAAACAGAGCCTTTCAAATTTCGCCTTTGCTGTCAAAGGCTTAATGATGGATTCCTCGGCTTGACTCATTTAACCCACTCCCACAAGCCATAAGCGTTTAAGAAAACTTTGCCTTCATTTTGCCAAATTTGGAAAAGCTTCTCAGCTTCCTCTGGAGTGCATTGCCTAACCTCTTTTATCAACTTGACAGCTTCATGCGTGTAGAATGGTTTATTCAGCTTCTCCCTTAACGCCTTGTAAACTTCTGGAATGGATGCATTTAGTGAACTTAATGAATAAGTGAACTTGCTGGGAGAGGCACTTTCTGAAACTCCTAACCTCTCAGCTAAATCTTTAACTTTGCTTTTTGAGAGGAAGTATTCATATCCACTTCCAAACCTTCTTTTTTCAGTAAATCCTAAACGTCTAAGTGCATTGCCTATCCATTTTGTTGTTAACCATTTTTGCGGTTCATCAAAATTTGACGCCATCGCCTCTTTAATCACTTTAACTTTACAGAATCCGTCTGCTTCAACCAATGAATTTAAAGTTTGAACGAGAACGTAGTCTAGGGTTTCAGTCATGTTTTCAATAAACTTCTCTTCAGACTTGCCTTCTGCAAACTCACACATTTCATTGAACAGTCCATTAAAGTATTTGTCAAAGAACAAGGCAAGCGTCAATATCGGTTTCCAAATCTCAAGCTCTCTCTGTTTCAGTTTCTGGAAAACACCCTCTCTCAGTAAGTTCACTTGCTCACTAAGTTCACAAACTTCATGGAAATAGCTGAGATAAAAAATGTAAAGCATGTCTCTTATTTGTTGCCAAACTTGAGATTCAAAGGGAATCTCAGCATTGACAATGTTCAGGTTTTTGCCACGTTTCATTATTATTGTTATGCATCTGTCTTCCAGAACATCCTCGATGCCTTTGATATTTGTAACAACTTTTGGAGAATAAACTTCAAACGGTTCTGGTTTAAGCGTGTCTTTATGAGTGCGGTAAACCACAGCTCCCTTCTTATACCCTGCATAAAGCATATTCCTGAAGTCTATTTCCCTCTCAGGATTTCTCAGCTTTTCTGTTTCATCCATTATTAATGTGCATCTTCCGCTCTGCACTAGACGGTAAGCTGAAGCTGTGCTAATATTGTTTGAGAAAATGGCATTGAAACATATCAAACTAAGCAAAGTGTCAAGTTTAGTTTTACCCGTCTGCTTCATGCCATGAATGTTAAGATATGGGTAGGAATTGAAAAGGTGATAGAAGTATGTGCCTATGCTCCAAAGAGTTAGGAAATCGTAAACTCTGGAATCCTCAAACTCAATATAATTTTCAAAGGCGGTTTTAACCGCAATGTAAAGCTCTTTTGGTTCAACTTTAACATTGCCATCCAACCATGCTTTAATGCTTTCCAGACTCCAACGGTTAGGCAATTTGACAACAGAATGGGAAAGCTGAATCCTACGTTTAACAAGTTC
>JAVZOA010000036.1:0-9959 GCA_038882535.1 Bathyarchaeia archaeon
ACCTTGGCCGTGTAGTATTCCGAAGAAGGACTGCTTCATCCCGCTGAAGGGGAAAAACGCCATGGGGGCAACTATCCCGATGTTTATGCCTATGTTTCCACATTGAACCCTATATCGAAATTCCCGAGCCCATTTTCCGTTAGAGGTGAATATAGATGCTGCGTTGCCATAGGGATTGCTATGGATCATTTCTATTGCTTCGTCAAAACTTCTTGCTCTCATAATGCTTGCTACTGGACCGAAGATTTCCGCTTTACCAATTGTCATGTCAGTCGTAACATCCTCAAAAACTGTTGGGTTAAGGAAGCAGTCATGAGGCCAGTCTCCCACAAGCTTTACTTTTCTCCCATCTAACGTCAGCTTTGCACCCTCTTCTATACCATTCTCTATGAAACGTGTAACCCTTTCTTTTTTCTCTTTATCACGAAGTGGACCCATTTGAACTGATTCGTCTAGTCCGTATCCGACTCTTATCTTTGATGCCGCTTCAACAAATGCGTTGACAACTTTTTGGTAGAAGGCATTATATTCATGTTCGCTGAGGCCCTCGCCGACGATGACTAAATTGGCGCCTGATAAACAACGTTGTCCTGTGTTACCATAAAAGGATGTCATACAAGCAGCAATTGTTCTTTCTATATCAGCGTCCGGCATTACAAGTAAGAAGTTCTTAGCACCACCTTGGGCGATTACTCTCTTTCCGGTTTGGCCGCATTTTTCATACACGAGTTTTGCCACAGGAGTTGATCCAACGAAGCATATTCCAGCGATATCCGGATGATCAAGCATAGCTGACACTACTGTCCGACCACCATTTACAACATTCCATACGCCTGGTGGAAAACCGGCTTCTTCAACCATCTCGGCTATTTTCATTTGGCTTATAGGGTCTTCGCTTGAGGGCTTTATGATTATGCAATTGCCGGTGGCTACAGCGTAGGGTGCAAACCAAAGTGGCACCATAAATGGAAAGTTGAAAGGCCCTATTATTCCGAAGACTCCGAGGGGTTGGCGGATAACATATTCGTCGATGCCGAACGCTATGTCTTCAAGGTTGTATCCCATCATCAATGAAGGAATTCCCGTACCAACCTCTACATTTTCAATTCCACGTCGTGTTTCGCCCCTTGATTCATCGATGGTTTTTCCATGTTCCATTGTTTGAATTCTACTAAGCTCTTCGAAACGTTGCTCCATCAGCTCCTTAAGTCTAAAAAGACATCGTGCTCTTGCAAGCGGAGGGGTTTTTCTCCATTCAGGAAAAGCTTTCTTTGCTGCTTTCACCGCCTCGTCTAGCTCGTCTTTAGTGGATATGGGAACTTTGGCAATCACTTTGCAGGTTGCAGGGTTCACGACGTCGATGAGTTCACCCTTGGACTCAACCCATTCTCCACCTATGTAATTTTTAACGGTTAGAACTTCTTTTATAGGTTCTTCTAAAATTGCCATTTACTAGCCTCCGCGTTGTCATACTTGTCTTATTGCATCCTCTAATATGCTTAATGCTTTGTCTATTTGCTTCTTTTCGATAACTAGTGGCGGTTGAATTCTAAGTACGCATCCTTTTACTCCGCCTGAACCTATAAGTAATCCTCTTTCTCGACAGACATCCCTTATCTTCCGCGTCTCATCTACGGCGGGAGTTTTCTTTGCCCTATCTTTTACCAGTTCTATACCTATCATTAGACCTTTTCCTCTGACGTCTCCGATGATTGAGTACTTTTCTTTCATTTCATTTAATCGTTTCATTAAATATTCTCCTTTTTCTGCTGCTTGTTCTGGAAGTTTATCCCTCAACATCACATTTATGTTTGCCAGTGCTGCGGCAGCGGATATGGGGTTTCCGCCAAAAGTTGAAAGATGATCTCCAGGTTCGAAGGCGTTGCCTATGTCTTCTCTAGCTATACACGCGCCTAACGGAAAGCCATCAGCTATTCCCTTCGCTAATGCCATAATGTCTGGTTCGACTCCATAATGTTCAATTGCAAAAAGCTTACCTGTTCGACCGAAACCGCTCTGCACCTCGTCTGCTATGAAAAGTATCCCGTATTCATTCAGTATCTCTTTAACAACCTTAAAGTATTCCGGTGGTGGAGGAATGATGCCCCCCTCGCCCATCACTGGTTCGGCTATAAAAGCTGCGACGCCCTTGCTTGTGCAAAAATCTATAATGTTGCGGATGGATCTCGCACATAAGAGGTCACATTCTGGATAGGTTTTTTCGAAAAAGCATCGATAGCAGTATGGAGGGGGCGCGAAGGCCACTCCTGGAAGGTATGGCCCCATGTCATATTTTTTGCGTCCAGCTTGTCCAGTGATGCTTAAAGTTCCAATGGTTCGCCCATGGAAGGAACCCATTAAGGCGATGAATTCGTATTTCTTTGTAAACTTTCGCGCCAATTTCAATGCACATTCAATCGCCTCGGCTCCGCTGTTACCAAAAAATGTTTTTTGTAGACGGGGTGGAGTAATTTCCGCTAGTTTCGCGGCTAATTCTACAGCTGTTGGAATGTAATATACATAGGTGCATGCGTGCACAAGTTTTTTGGTTTGGGTAATTGCGGCTTCCACCACTTCTGGATGACAGTGTCCTGCGTTGACAACAGATATTCCAGAGAAACAGTCTATGTATTCTTTCCCCGCAACGTCCTTAATTATGGCGCCGCTTGCCTCACCAACCACGACTGGTTCTATTTTGCTCACCATACTTGTTATCAAAAACTTGTTTCCTTTAGCAATAATTTCGTCTACCTTCTTCAAAATAGACCACCTTTTGAAGCATTCATTCTTTAAAAAATGATTTATAAGTTTTTCCAGCCTCGGAAAGGCTATACCATAAAACTTAAATATTCTCTACATAAGAACATTGAAAAACGGTGGAATAAAAATGCGTTTGTCCAGGTCGGCAATAACTAAAATACAGATGATTGCTATCATAGTTGTCATCGTTGTTGCTGTTATCGCTGGGGTTGCTTATTGGTGGATGACGCAACCAGTAGGAGAAGAAAATGTCATTAAGATAGGTTACACTGCCCCGTTCACCGGACCAGCAGCAGAATTTGGTACAAATGGCTGGTATGGCATAGAAATAGCGCTAGAAGAAATAAATGCTAGAGGAATCATGATTGGTGACAAAAAATACACCATTAAAATCATCAGATATGACGACAGATGCGAACCGAGTGATGGAGCATCTAACGTTCAAAGATTGATTGTGGAGGATAGAGTAGTTGCTATATTGGGTTCACATTGCAGCTCCGTTTGTATGGCCACTTTGCCCATAATCCAGGAGCATGGAATTCCGACAATCACTATTGAATGCGCAGCTGATGCCTTGACGAAGCAGGGTGCTACTTACTACTTTAGAATGCGTCCTTCCATGCCGTTGATGGCTCCTTCCATTGCGCAAGTTATGGTGCAAAAGCTTGGAGTTACAACCGTGTCGTATGTTGCTATAAACGATGATTATGGACGCTCATTCGTCCAAGCTTTCCAAAATGCACTTGACGACTATGGAGTCACAACGAAAACTGTCGCATATTTTGAACGAGGAACCACAGATTACATGCCGTATCTAACGGAGATTCAAGCAAACCCCCCAGACGCAGTGATGTATGTTGGAGTAGCTGTCGAGGGGGCTATGCTGCTGAAGCAAGCCCATGAACTTGGTCTGACACAAACAATAAAGTTTATAGGATCTGAAGAAATGGCAGGCACGGAGCTTGTTGATCTCGCTGGCACCGACGCCGCAGCGAATACATATGCAATCTCATTAATCATCTATCCCCCTGACCCGTTATGCCCGTCAGGGGTAGTAACCCTTGCAAATAAAGTTCAAACCAAATATGGTGTCCCACTTCACTACGCCACAGTGTTCGCTTACGACGCATTGTACGTTGTGGCAAAAGCAATAGAAGATGCTCAGTCAACTGATCCTGCTGCAATAAGAGACGCGTTAGATGCGATTGTGTATCCAGGATTGGAAGGACTAATAAAGTTTGAAGACTTCGAAGGCTACACAAATCAAGGAAACTTCCCGATTCACATCTTCATGTGGACATCAGAGGGAACAAGAAGCTACATAGGCTGATCTTCAATGATATCCATCGAGCATCTCCTATCGCAGCTAATCATTGGAACAGTACTTGGGTCTGTCTATTCGCTGATGGGTGTGGGTCTCACAATAATATGGACAATCTCTGGCATACCAGAGTTTTCGCAAGCTGGAATCTACATGCTCTCAGCGTATATGGCGCTGTTTGCTGTTTCTCAACTAAACCTCCATTTTTTTCTCGCCATGCTTTTTGCGATGATGATTGCCGCGGTTATATCTGCTCTAATTGAAAAGTCAGTTTATCGCACAGTAAGAATTAGACCTGGACCAGTTTGGATGCACACTGCACTTATTTGCGCCATTGGGCTTTCCAATTTAATAGAAAACGTTGGAGTTGTAGTATATACTGCAAAGCCTAAAACTATGCCTTCTCCTTATCCGATGCCAATCCAAATAGGCCCCATAAGCATATCGTTGCAAAGATTGTTGATATTGGCGGTAGCTGTCATCTTCTTTGTTGTTATAAGCCTGTTTATCAAGAGGACATGGTTAGGTAAAGCCATTCGAGCAGCGGCTCAAAATCTTGAAGCTGCAAAACTCATGGGAATAAATACAGACACAATTTATTCAGCGATTTTTGCTCTTGGTGGCGCCCTAACAGGCGCTGCTGCCGTTTTGATTTCACCTCTTTATTCACTCTTCCCAGCTATGGGAACTCTTCCTCTTGTGAAAGCGCTAGTTGTAGTTGTTCTGGGAGGTTTGGGAAGCATCCCTGGCGCCATCGTTGCAGGGTTCATCGTTGGCATTGTAGAGTCTCTATGCACCGGTTTCATCTCAGCTGAATACCAGCATGGTTACGCTTTCTTTATTTTGATAACTGTGCTGATGCTGCGACCTGAAGGAATCTTTAAGAAAAAGAAATAGCGTTCCGTCTAAAGTCTGTTTTGCTTAATGATTTCAGCGGCTCTGAAACCAATTAGGATGCCACTAACTGCCTGAAGCTTGAAAGTGCTTAGCAACTGAAAATTGAACAGAACAAGAGGATGATTTTTCAACAATTTTAGAAAGAAACTTCCCGATCCTAACCGGCCTTTCCATTTTAGAAACAACAAACTGACATTGTTTACATGAGAGAAAAAGATGGGAAGGTTGACCTGTCTGTTTAGGAAATAAGGGTGTGCAATTGGACCCAATGGAGTAGCATTCGTGCAATTAAGTAGTTGATGTGCAAGCGGTTATACGTGTATTTGGTGAGAAGTTCAAGGGCTTGCTTCGTATGGCCTAATCTCCACAGCTTCATTGCTGTTTTCTCAAGGTGAGCCGTTTGAATAAACTCTATCCTCTCCATGAGATCCCATGTGGCCCTAACCCGCGGATACAAAGCCTCCCAATTCTCAAGAGTGTTTTCATAGCCAGCTACAACACGCTGGATTTGTTCAATCACCCACCAAGCAGACTTTGAATTAAATTTGTTGTTTCCCGTTCTCCATTCTATTGGAGGGTCTCCTCTATTTCCTGCGTAAATTGGTGTGAAAACACTACAGCATGGAGAGGATGGGGCAATCCACATTACACATCCTATAGCAGGAGGCATGTAACTCCTCAAGTGATAGATTTCGCAGGCATGAGTCCATGGCGCGCAAATTGTGTAAATGGGCCAAGGAGCTGTATGAGGCACGTGATAATCCTCTGTTCCATCGAGGTGGTCTCGATACACTTTCATCACATCTTGAACGGTAATTGAGCCCAATTTAGGTTCAAATAGTTCCCTAAGCCGTGATTCGCGAACAGTGTTCCAATATTCTCCAAGTCTATCTCCATATGCTTGTTTGAAGTTAAAGGGTTCTCCTGACGATGGGTCATACCATCCTCGGGCTATGGCATAGTCGATTAAGTCGTCACATGCCAAATCCCACTCTGTTTCAATTTGTAACTCGTTGGCGTAGAATATTGCCCCATCATCTGGACACCTTTTCGCAACCCAGTGACGTGGTGTAACCTCAACAATCCAACCCTCATTCGGATCCGAAACTAGGAAAGTTAGATATGGCCACGGCGCACTAAAACCAGCAAAGCCGAAAGTTTCCACACACCAAGCGATAAGATCCACGGCTTCACGAGCTGTTTTACATCTTTCCATTACCAGTTGGCCGATGTCGCCGTAATAAAGTCCCTGTCCAGGGGGCAAAGTTTCTTCTTTTGAAAAGAAGATGTTGCTGCTTAAAGTGACGCCAAACTCGTTAATGCCGTTTGTAAATGGAGCTGCTTTGACGCCGAATGCTTGTTCAGCGTCGTATATTTCATCAGCTGTATATGCGTATGTAATTGGTACTTGCGGGACAATTGCGTTTGCGAATTGAATAACTTCGCCTTCTGCGTGGGTCTGGCGGGGATGGTATATTAGGTGCATACAATCATCGTCCCCTAAATCTTCGGTATGCGCCATTATTACGCTGCCATCTGCGGTAGTGTTTTTGCCAAAAATCACCGTGGTGCACTTTGGGAAATAGCTAGTTTTATGAGCAAATGATGGTGTAGGGGCAGCAGCAACAATAAGCAACAATAGCACGATGATGCAAATGCCTAAACGCCACTTAGGTTTAAGAGTCTTGAACATTTTTCTTCAACTCCTTTCTCATTATTGAAGTACAATTTTATGTATTTATGTATTTATGATATGTGATACAATCTTCTAGAAAATTTCTCTAATTTGCTGGGAATCTAAAAAATGATGTGCCTTTGTGTATCGCAGGAGAGAAACGCTTAATCGTTAATCGACCTCAAGAACGGAGAACCTTTGCCATCTTTTTGCCTAGGCCGACAACTCCTCGAGGCTCGAAAATCACTGCAATAATAGAGACAGCAAACACAAATATCATACGTAAGCCTGGGTCAATAGGACGCAAAAATTCAAATAAAGCTTGTATTAAGCCTGCTCCAATTATTGGGCCTATGATTGTACCGCATCCTCCAACGACTGTCATGACAAGGATTATGTCTGACCAGTACCAACTAAACGATGTCGGGTTAATGTAGCGTAGAAAATGAGCGAAAAGGCTTCCGGCTAGACCGGCAAAAAACGCTCCTATCACAAATGATAAAATTTTATATTTCATGGCGTTAATGCCGAGGGATTCTGCTAGAGTTTCATCCTCCCGTATTGCTATAAAGATCTTCCCAATATTTGAATTAATGAGGTAGTACAGAAATATTACTGTCACAATGAAAACCACTAACGTAAGATAATAATAGTTAATGTAAGACTTGAAGGTAAATCCAAAGATTGGGTCAGGAGGAGGGATACCACGCAAACCTAGTGGTCCGTTGGTTACGTCGATCCAGTTGAGAAAAATTAGATAAACAAACCATGAGAAGAAGAATGTTGTCACAGCAAAGTAGGCTCCTCTAAGTTTCAACGCTGGATATCCAACGCCTGCAGCAAAAATTGCGCTTATAACACCAGCCAAAGGAAAGGCTATCCAAAATGGCAAACTTCTGCTTACAAGCAGACCATTCACATAGACGCCACTCAATAAAACGGAGCAGTAGGCTCCGATGCCATAGAAAGCTGAATGACAAAAGGATAATTGTCCGGTGTAGCCCATCACCAGATTATAACTCGAAGTCAAAATACCATAAATAAGGCAGAGTATTATAATGTATCGCATATATTCGGATAGAAAATGCGGAAGGAAGGCCAAAAAGACAGCCAAAATCAAGACGAATAAAACCTGTAGTTTTTTAGTACGAAGGAAATCAAGTATGCGCGCCATTTTATTAGCACCCATACACTTAGCCCGCTATAGATTTTTTATTTGAATATATCCTTTCATGTTATAAGCTTTACCATCCCAACTAACATTACACCCTGTTTTAAATGGAAAAATTTTTATAATAAACAGCGAATTTTAAAGGATATGCTCTTAGAAGTTAAGGATTTATGCAAGCGCTTCGGAGGATTAAAAGCAGTTAATAACCTTAGTTTTGGCATCGAAGAGGGCGAAATAGTTGGGCTCATAGGGCCTAACGGAGCTGGAAAAACAACAACATTGAACATGATAGCAGGTTTCTACAACCCTACTTCGGGAACCATTAAATTTGAGGGAAAAGACATAACAAAATATAGCGCGCATAAGGTCTGCGGCCTAGGGATTGCTAGAACATTTCAAATAGTCAGAGTTTTTCCAGAGGTAAACGTGTTTGAACATATCATGATTGGAGCAATTGCCAGAGAAGGAATTAGAGCAAACAAGGAATCGCTAAAACAACACGTGTCAGAAGTGCTTAAGCTTGTAGGGTTAACAGAAAAGAAAGACACACTTGCAAAAAATTTAACAGCAGTTGATAAAAAACGCCTTGAGTTGGCATCTGCACTTGCGACAAAACCTAAGCTACTGCTTTTAGATGAATTGGCTGCTGGATTAAATCCAACGGAAATCGATGAGACTTTAACGTTATTGAAAGAAATTAATAAAATGGGCATCACCCTCCTTGTCGTTGAGCACGTTATGAAATTCGTCATGGGATTATGCGAAAGAATAATTGTGATTCATTACGGAGAGAAAATCGCAGAAGGCCCGCCGAGTGTCGTGTCCACTGATAGAAAAGTTATAGAATCCTATCTTGGGGAGGAATACCATGCTGCTTGAAGTAAAAAATATAGATGTAGCCTACGGAGAGCTTCAAGTGTTATGGGACGTATCATTTGAGGTGAGGGAAAAAGAATTAGTCGCTATTGTAGGATCAAATGGGGCGGGTAAAACAACATTAATGAAAACCATTTCCGGGCTACTTCATCCAATCAAGGGAAGCATAACGTTTCTAGAAAATCGAATAGAAAAATTTCCACCCCACAAAATTGTCCGCTTGGGAATTTCCCTTGTTCCGGAAGGAAGACAGCTTTTCCCTGAAATGACTGTCCAAGAAAATCTTGAACTTGGCGCCTACCAGAAACAGGCGAGAGAAAAGCTAAAAGACTCGTTAGAATGGGTTTATCAGCTCTTTCCAATTTTAAAGGAAAGGAAAGCTCAGCTTGCTGGCACGCTTAGCGGTGGTGAACAACAAATGCTTGCCATAGGTAGAGCTCTAATGTCAAGACCCAAATTATTAATGTTGGATGAACCCTCGTTAGGCTTGATGCCAATCTTCGTAAAAACAACATTCAAGGCTATAGAAAAGTTAAAGGATGAAGGAGTTACCATACTGTTAGTCGAGCAAAATGTCCGCCAAGCCCTTGAACTTGCCGACAGAGGATATGTACTTGAAACTGGAAGGATTGTTTTAAGCGACAAGGGAAAAAACTTGTTAAAGGACGAACGAGTAAAAAAGGCATATTTAGGCCTATAAAAATTGAAAACGCCAATAAAAAGAATAATTGTGATGCTTTCTTTAGCTTTAATGACTATCAATAACACATTATTTATCAGAACTGTTTATTCAATTGAACCCGTTATAATTGAATTCTTATATTATTATGATCCGTGTCCAACATGTCCAAAGGAGTTGTATCTCCACAACAAAGGGATAGTCGATCGAATAGAAAGCGACTATGGAAGTAATGTTTCAGTTGTATGTATCCCTTTTTATTCCGCCGAAGGTGAAGAAAAAAGAAGACTATACAAAATTGAAGTTTGGGAACAAAACGCTATTGTAATAAATTGCAAGGTTGTAGTCACCGGGTATGCCAATGAAACTTACATAAGAGAGTATATCGATTACTTTCTGGGCATAAGACCTTCTCCTCCAACACCGCCTCCTCAACAATCTTCTCCACCCGCTCAACTTAACTTGCTGACATTGCTTACACTTTCATTCACTTTTGGCTTTTTCGAGACTTTTTCTCCATGCTTAATAATAATGTTATCTTTCATTTTAGGTTACACCATAACCGAACTGGCTTCTTTTA
>JAVZOA010000037.1:0-9895 GCA_038882535.1 Bathyarchaeia archaeon
GTTTGTCATACACATTTATACACACGTGGTTAAAATGAAAGTCCGAACAAACATCCTAATAAAAGAGTCCGTTTTAAGAGAAGCTCAAGAATTAGGCATTAACGTTTCAAAAGCTTGTGAAAACTACCTTAAAATTCTAATCCAAACCATAAAAACAACCAATGCACAAATACAACAGCAAAACCAAACGCTTCCAACAAAAAAGGAAGGTATCGGAAACGTAGTTTCTGATAAGGATTGTTGGCGGGCCCGCCGGGAATTGAACCCGGGACCTACGGGTTAAGAGCCTCAACCCATCCCGCGCAGCGGTTTGGTCCGCCGCTCTACCTTACTGAGCTACGGGCCCTTTTGCGTTTGCTTTTATCGTGTGATATGGATTTGATAACGCTTTTATAAATTTAGCTTTAAAGGTTTGCTTGTTGGGGGTTTGGGCTTTGGGTGAGCTTGTGTTTGTCGGTGTGGGATTGCATGATGAGGGGGGCATAAGCCTTAAAGGTTTAGAGGATGTTAAGAGTGCTGACAGTGTTTTTGTCGAGCTTTATACCAGTTTTTTGCCTGACTTTTCTTTGGAGCGTTTTGAGGCTTTGGCTGGTAGGATTTTGCGAGTTGTTTCTCGAAGGGAATTGGAGGATGAGAACGGCGAAGTTATATTGAGGGCTGCTGAGCGTGGGAAGGCTGTTTTGCTTGTTCCCGGCGACCCTTTTATCGCCACTACACATATAGCTTTGAGGATTGCGGCTGAGAAGCGGGGAATAAGAACCCGTGTTGTTCACGGGGCATCCATAATTTCCGCTGCTATAGGCTTGTCTGGCTTGCACAATTACAAGTTTGGCAAGAGTGTGACTATACCATTCCCAGAAAACTCTTCAGAAACCCCCTACATGGTGGTTGCTCAGAACAAAAGGCTTGGGCTTCACACACTCTGTTTGTTAGACATAGACGCTGAGAAAAGCCGTTACTTGGGCGTTGGAGAAGCCCTCGAAACTCTTCTAAAGGTTGAGGAGAAGCGGAAGATGGGCGTTGTAACTAGCGGGACGCTTGTTGTGGGGATAGCGAGGGCTGGAAGCCCAAACCCAACGGTTAAGGCTGGCTTTGTCGATGAGCTATTAAACTATGATTTTGGGGGTCCACCTTACAGCCTCATATTCCCCGGGAAGCTTCATTTTATGGAAGCCGAAGCCTTAATGGTGCTCGCCGGTGCTCCTTCAAGTGTTTTGGAGTTGGTGGAATGAGCCTAGCCGAGCTTGTTACAAAATACATTGCTTCCGCTGATCATGTTTTTGATGAAATAACAATTGTAGATAGTTGTGCCGGTTTTTCCACGGATAAGGCTAAGCAAGTTTTGGAGCTTGCAAAAGCCTATTTGCAAGATGCAAAGTATTATAGGGATGAGGGAAAACTAGAAGTAAGCCTCGCTTCTGTGGCGTACTGTGAGGGGTTACTGGACGCCTTAAAAATGTTGGGAATGGTGAGATTTGAATGGTCGAAAAGGAAAAAGGAAAAGAGCGGAAAAGAAAACGGAAGATAGTTTTGGCTTCCGGAACCTTTGACCTTCTACACCTTGGACACGTGCGTTTCCTTGAAGAAGCCAAAAAGGCCGGTGGTAAAAGCGCCAAATTAATCGTTATTGTGGCACGGGACAGCACCGTTGAAAAGAGGAAGGGTTCTAAACCAGTCATGTCTGAAAACCAGAGGCGGGCGCTTGTTGAAGCCTTGAAAGTTGTGGATGAGGCAATTTTGGGGTACGAAGATTTTAACATGGGACGTGTCATCGAAAAAATAAAGCCAGACATCATTGCGGTGGGTCATGACAGCCACTTGACGGGCATGGAACAAGCCGTAAGAAAATACATCGAAGAAAAGAGGCTAAACATTGAAGTTGTTAAAATTGGCAAGTTTAGCGAGGATGAGCTGGACAGTTCTTCGAAGATTAAGCAGAAAATCATCGAGCATTATAGAAGACGAAGCGAGTGAAACGAAAATTTATGGAAGGGTTAAAACTTCAACCTTAACTTTGTGTCCATCTTTAAGTAAGAGATGCCTTCTTAAGCATGTTGGGGCTATTAGCTCGATGACTGAGGCGTCATAGTGGCTTCTAAGAGCTGATACAAGGGCGCCCTTCACCTTATTCTCTATTATTGCCGGATAACACTTCACCGGCCCGAAGGTGCGGTTCTCGTTTTTGAAGCCTTCAATTTCTATTGCTGGGTAGGCTTCAAGCTCTGAGCGGGTTTTAACGTCGTAATCCGTAACAAGTTTTAGGTTGAGCGTTCCCGGGTAAGGGTCGAAGCCCAGTTTTTCTATAAACTGTCGCCGGTATGGGTCTCTTGTAACGTAGTAGGCGCCTTCACCTAATCCTGTGAAGACTACGCCTTCTAGGGTTATTGACGGTGGGTATGCTGCTTCCATTAGGAAGCGGAGGCTTGAGTGGAGCCTCTTAAGCTCTGTTAAGCCTGTATCCGTTATTTTTATTAGGCATCCCTCAGGCGTCATCGTCCTTTTAATCCAGCCTTTATGTTCCAGTTCTATTAGGTGGCGGGATGCCGACTGCTGGGAGACGCCGAGCTTTCGCGCGAGGTATTCCGTCGAAATTTTTGCTGTTCTACGGTGGGCTCCCAGCTCCGCCAATTTTAAAAGGGTAAAGATGTAGCGCCAAGCCTTTGCCTCGCTCATTTCAGTGCAAGCCTTCTGTCCCACTTTTTCATTCTAGAAGTGGCATAATCCATATTTAAGGAACACGAAAACTTGGGCGAAAACTAGTTTCAGGCTTGGCTACACGCCATGATTGCCTTAACAAGTATGCCTCGCAAATCATAGACATGCACTGAGACTTGCACAACGTCGGAGTCCGTGCTGACTATGAAGGATATGGCGTATGTTCCGTTACCATAATCTGTTATAGAGAGGTTGTTTGACGAGTTGGCTGGCGACCAGCCTCCGTCCCGCTCATAATAGACTGTTATGTTTCTAGCTAGTGCTGGCTTTTCCTCGTTGAAAATTTGGCATGTTAGGTTGACGATTTTTTCAGAACCGTTTAATGTGTAGCTACCTTCCAACCTTATAGTTGTCGTTACGTTTACAGCGTAGCTTAGCGTGGTTTTCTCTGTCAAGCCATAAAACTTCAGCGTAAAGTTGGCATAGGCACTTGAAACGCCCAACCCGTTTGTGTCTTCCCATGAAAGCCAAAAGCCATTCATATAGCGTGAATCATTCAAAATTTTGAAGGATAAGTGATAGAGCCCATAGGCGTTTAAGCTTCTGTAGGCTTGGGACAAGATGTTAAGGTTTGAAGCCAAAACAGTTTTTCCTCCACCATTTGAAGCGTTGGCTAGTGCGCTTATTACGGCGTTTCTCGAGCCTTGTTTTATGGCCAGAACAAGATCACCCACCGGGAAGCCTTGCGGAGCGGATGGTTTTTCTCTGCTAACCTCGTAAACGTAGGCTGTTGTTGTGGATATTAATATGGCTATGGTTAGAGCCGCCACTATGAGAAGCTGACCAGAACTTTTTGCTTTCATGAGCTTTTCAAGCCTCTTCATTTAACCACAGCCAATTGCAAGTAAACCACGTAATATCTGAAACTTGGGTTTTGGCCTGCGCAAACGTATTTTATGGAGGCTACTTCTTGGCTGTTAATGTCACCATTTGTTATGGCTTCTGTGTTTATTTGCCGCATTCCTTCGTCGTAGACTGTTAGGTTAAAGGCTACGCCTTCTGGAAGGAGAAGACTTAGCACTTCACGCAGTCCAGACCAGTTTTTAGAATCTATATAGGCGCCCAGACTTCCATCAGAATCAAGCTTTATTAGGACTTGCATCCCAATCGATGCTAGGTTGTTGGATTCCGCCGTTTTCTGTTCAGTTGTTAGGCTTGCCGAAATAGCCAATGAAGAGAAGACTATTAGGACGGCTAGGAAAGCCTCAATTATTCTGATTTGCCCCCTCATCTGATTTTTCACTGCTTTGGTCCTCCAAGCCAAACTGTGCACCTATACAATGCGGAGTTTATGGTGACCAAGTGGGTGTAGGCGTAAACATCAGCTAGGCTCATGGATTCTGCTGGACTTATGCCAATCGCCACCGGTATCTGCGGATAAACAGTCCATTCCGCAAAGAACTGCGTGAAATTCCATCCAGTGGCAACAAGCACTATTGGGCTTGCGTCCAAAAACCTTGGGATGATGAACGTGGAATACTCGTTTTGATTTGCCTCTTGCTCTAAAATTTGGGAGTGATTGAAGGTTAATGCATAAACTTCAGACAGTGCTAAGTCATTACTAGGCACAACAGTTAGCGTGTGGTTTAACGGAGAAAGCCTCAAAAAACTACCCCTTGATGTCGGATTTTGGGAGTTATGGGCAAAAGCATAAACAGCAAAGGAAACCATTTTAGCGTTGTATTTGGATTTTGCCAAAACAACAAGCAAGGCTGGACCATCGACGCTTTTTGGAATTGTCACGTTTAAGCGAACTTCACCATCAGAACTGTAAACACCCAAGTCTTGCAGAAAGTTTCCAGCAACAACATAAAGCCTAAGTTCCGCCGGTACATTGACGCCGCTTCGCACAGTTTCAACTTCAAACTCGTAGGTTGTTTCGCCTACACCTTCATAAGTCGCGGTGAAACCCACAACAGTTTCAAAAAGCGGTTTTATCTCGATTCTAAAGGCTACGTCTGGAATTTTCAGACTTGTGTATATTTGGGCATAACTTAAAGCATGAAGATTTTCGCTATTCAGTCTAGAAACCTTATCCAAGTCAAGCATGTAGGGGCTCGCCGCCTCAGCATCCGCCAAACCAAACTCTTCTGGAACTGTTTGGTTGTTCTTTCCCCAGTCCGCTGGTTCTCCAGTGTTCAGCAGCATGTATTTTGCGATTTCCTCATACCTTGTAAAGGCCTCGTCTCCAAAGAAGTTATCTATTGGCTGGTAGAGAAGGCTGGCGGTGGCAGCCATAGCTGAGAGCACAAGCAGCACCATTAGGGAACACGCGAAAAAGGTGTCGATGGATATTGTCGGCAACGCCTGTCACCTTTTAGAGGCTTCGTTAAACAAGCCCAAACATTCCGCCCAACAAGCTCTGCGAAAGCGCCAGCGAAATGTGCGCCGTTAAGACAAGCATGGCTGAATACTTGAAACCAGCAGCGAAGGTTCCTTCGCTAACCTTTCCCACAAAGAAGCCTGAAAGCCAACACTGCACCAATATCCCCAAAGAAAAGAGGTTCATTTGTTCCTGCATAACAATAAACGACATTGGCGTGGCGCCCGGAAGCGAAAGCCTTGTCAGGGTGTAAACCGTTAGGGCAACCATTGTCGTTGTCAAGGCTATGAGAACGCTCCATATGAAAGCCAAAATAACATAAGGCCTCAGCAGAGACTTCTTGTTAGTCTCCACATCCTTCTGTTTTTCGCTGTACTCCGTCAAAATTTCTAGGGCTACACTTGAGCCGCCACCCATCTTTATGGTTTCAACAAGTATAAGGAAGTTCACCAAAACAGGCCATGTTTGAATCTTCCTCTTTATGCTCGCAAATATTTTCCTTAAGGGCACACCCCACTCTATCTGGCTTCTTATAAGCCTTAAAACCTCAGAGAATTTTCCATAGCCCGGCCGCTTTGTGGCGTGAACTATACTTTTTTCTGGTGAAAGCCCTGTTTTTCTAGCTTCTGTGACGTCTCTTAGGAAATTTGGCATAGCGTTTTCAGCGGCGTTGTTTATTCTGGCAATTTCCATGTAGATTATCGCCGGAGGAATTGAAACCGTTAGCAAGCAGACGGTTAAGACGAGGGGCATGATCTGTGAGCTTCCAAGAAATTGAAGCTGAGGGGAAATGAAAATGGAGGCTATGAAGCCGCTGGCAGCGATTATGGCGACTGCTGCAACTTTATAGGGTGTCTTAAGCCCAACAAGGTTGCTTTTCCTTTCTATGTGGGCAATTATCATGAAGATAAGCGAAATTAACGGAGTTAAGAGGAATATTAAGAGGCAAACAACATCTGTTGATATGCTTGGTGTTCCAGTAATCCTTGTTGGTTCAAATATCGAGGTTGTTGAGAAAACTATGAAAAGTATGTAGGAGCATAGGGTTACGATTAGCATGACGGCGTAGGCTTCCACAAGGGTTCCAAGCCTCTCTATTGAGCGGATAGCGGCGGCACTTTGAACATCAAATATCGAGCGTAGCTTGCTCTTCAAGAAGTTTACAATGTTCCCGCCGCTTCTAATGGCTGAAACATAGCCCAATAGAAATTCACGGTAATTTTTAGACTTTGTCTTTTCAGCCCGCTTCTGCATAACCGTTAAGGGGTCATATCCCAAAACCTCTACTTGTCTAACGACTTCCCTTGCCTCTTTCCTGAACTGGGGCAGTTGCTCTATGGTGCAGAGTTTTTTCCAACTCTCGTATAGGGTTACCTCGCTGGCAGCTAATATAGTGAAGAGCAAGGCTGCGAAGGGGAGCTCACGGTTTATTTCGCTTGTGTCCTCTTCTGCGAAGCGGCTCAGCATCCGCCCAAAAATTTTAGGCTTGCCAATTTGCACTTGCATCTTACCACCCGCCTTTTCCCAGAAATTCTCTTTGGAAAAGCTCTGGATTGTTGTAGTACTTGCTTAGGACCTTGTTTACGCTTCTGTAGTCGCGGATGCCGTGCTCAACCATGTGGGCTAAAACCCGTTTGCGATATTCTAACTCGTCAATAAGCCTTTCAACTGGAACGTCGAGGCTTGCAGCCATCTTCTTGAGCAAGTAGCTTTCAGCCAAACTTTCCTTAAAAGTGTCTGTGGACGGATTCCAACTGAAAACCTCCTGATAACTATTATAGTCCTTTACTTCAGTTACGCTTATGAACTTCCGGCTTGAAAGCCTCCTCCCAGACTCTAGGAAAACCGGAGTTCTAACATGCTTAACAGTGATTACACAGTTCATAAGCGGAATTATTGATGCTGGGATATTCATGGGCGGCTGTGTAAGCCTCTTTATGGCTGTGTCCACATCTTCAGCGTGGAGCGTGCACAAGCCGCCGTGTCCGGTGGCTAAGGCTTGGAAAAGTACGTAGGCTTCTTCACCGCGGACCTCGCCTACAATTATTAGGTCTGGACGGTGGCGCACAGCAGACTTAATCAAGTCGTATAGGGTTATTTCGCCCTCGCTTTCCGCCCCGAAGCCAGACCTCGCAATCGTCGATGTCCAGTTCTCATGAGGCAAGTTTATTTCCGCGACTTCTTCAACGGAGATTATTTTGTAGCTGGGTTTTATGAGGCATGCAATGGCGTTTAGGGCTGTGGTTTTTCCGGCGCCCGTAGCCCCAATAATCATGGCTGACATTTTGTTCTCCATTAAAAGCCAAAGGTAGGCGGCTATGCCCTCGTTTATCGTTTCGTTTTCAATAAGGTCTATTATCGTGAAGGGGTCTCTGCGGAACTTGCGGATGGTGAAGGCTGTCCCGTAAGGTGTTGTCTCTTTGCCAAAGGAGACGGCTAAGCGATGCTTTTCTGGCAGTGTAACATCCACTATTGGGAAGGCTATGCTAACGTGTTTTCCAGACTTGTGGACCATCCGCATGACAAAGTCTTCAAGCTCCTGCTCATCTCTAAAAACGATGTTTGTTTTGATGTTCTCGTATTTTCTATGCCAAAGGTATATGGGCTTGTTTACGCCGCTGCATCCAATGTCCTCAACATAATCATCATACATTAACGGGTCTATTTTGCCATAACCAACAATGTCCCTTTCAAGATAATAGATGATTTTCTTCACACCAATAGGGGATACTCCTTCAAGGACTTTACGGTGTTTTGCGAGGATTTCTGGCATTTGCCTCCTAAAAGACTCTGTAAGGGTTTCCTCTCCTTCTGGGGCTTGAAGCTCAAATTCCAAGATGTTTCTAAGCCTATGGTAGCCCTCCCTCTCCTCCTTTGTCAGGGGTAACTCGTCCAGAACGTATAGGTATTCCAGTGTCTCCTCGCTTTGTATTATGGCTGCATAGGAGAAGGGAGGCTTTAACGGGTAATATTCCACTTCAACGTAGCCTTCGGGAACACTCCACTTCTGAACTTCCATAAACCCAGCTAATTGGACTTCTTCCTTCATTAAGTCCTTAAATTCCGTCTCAGCAGCCCCATCCTTCTTAAGTTTTAATGCAAACCTCAAACCTTTTTCATCCTCCGTTTTGGCTTGAGCTTGAAAGCTGAACTTCGGGGATTCCGGCGTTCTGATTTAGGGAGCATTTTAGGAATATTGCCCCGTAACCGCTAACATAATAGCCATAAGCCAAAGCCGTGCTTGGAAGGTAAACGCGTAATCCAGCCTCTTCTTTTGGCGTGTTTCCCAATCCGCCTTCAACCCAAACCCTTGAAGAGTCATTGCTAAGCATGAGCCAGTACAGCCTATCGCCAATGGTTGCTGGCGCTTGAATGAAGGCTTCGGCTGTTGTATTTGCTGCCTTTGCAAGGCTTATGAGTTCTGTGGCTTTAGCCGCCACCAAATCCACTAAATCCTTCAGTTTGCCCATTTCAGATGAGAGGCGTATGGCGCCCACATAGCCCATAAAAGAGACTAGGAGGATGCCGCTTACGGCGATTATGGCGAAGAAGGTGTATAGGTAGCTTGGCGTTATGGCTGGCATTTAGGCGTTAACCCTCCTAACTTGCACATTGCTGACGACGACTTCGAGGCTTACAACAGCGCCTTCACCAGTACTTTCAACTGGCAGCCAAACAGTTGTTTTATTGCCTTCTGAAAAAGCTTCCAAAGCAAGAGAGGAAACCGAACTGTTGAACAAGAAAAGCTCAACTGTTGAAGTGATGTTTAACGCTGAAACTTTTAGGTGGAAACTTCCATAAAGCGTAAGCGTCTGCGAAGAGGCTAGGCTTATTATGTAAACACGTATAATGTTCAACGGTTTTCCATTGCTTGTACCAGCTGCCAAAACGGTTGCCATTGGTCTGTAGCACAAGACAAGTTGTTGTGCATTATCACCCCTTTCAAAGTAGAGCTGCGTGACCGTAAAGGCGCTCTGATTTATTATTGCCCGGCTGTCACCCCTAACGTATGTGCCTTCTTGGCTTTCAGCCAAACCATCAAGCATGCAAAGGGCTTTACCAACAGAACCATTAAACACAAGGCGGGAAAACGTCTGCCCATCCGTTAAAATAATGACGAGGCTTTTAGCTGTCGGCTGCGTTTGGAAAGCGTCTCCGCAGTCCTCCATGTAAACGGTTTTGGAGCTTCCAGCAGACCAAGCCACAGAACGCACAGCATCATCCAAAGCCTGCATATTCTGTTTGGCGATGGAAACCCTTAGCTGGACACTTTTTGCGCTTATGCGGGTTACTGCAAAACCATAGGTGGCGGATATTATGGCGATAAGCGAGGCAAAAAGTATAAGGTAAGTAACTGGAATAGCCAAAGCCTTCCTCGAACCAATCAGCTTTTTTAAGCCTATTATCCGCAAATTTTAACAGTCTCCTCTCTTGCAAACCGCCAGCTAATCAAAACCTTTGAAGGCAGTATTAAGATAAGATAATGTGTGTAGAGCAAAACTACACATAAGTATCGGAAATTAGACTTTAGAAATTTTATTCAAAATAAATTGGGGATGAGGTAAAGAAAAGGGGGGAGTTGGCGTCTAACTTGATGCCTCTACGTTGGTTTCTTTGTAGTATTCAGCGTTTGATGTGAACACCGTAACGCCTATGGTGACACCAATGTCGTTTACAGATATGTGGTCTGGGTTCCTAATGTAAACTATCATTGTTCGTCCAGAGGGCAGGGTTAAGTCGGTGCTAGCGGCTTTCAAATCGAAGCTGACACCACCTATCCATACGTCTCCGCCATTAGTTAGGTTTGCCGACGGTGCAAATGGAAGGTCGCTGCTGATTGTCTGTGTAGTTATGTTG
>JAVZOA010000038.1:0-9460 GCA_038882535.1 Bathyarchaeia archaeon
CCCCTAGTTAGGTTGTGCTCGCTTAGAGAAACATAAACATACCCCGTATTTGATGCGTCTGTTACGAGAGCACTCATTTTTGTTATGTTAATCTTGTCAGGCAATTGAACAGTTGCAAAGAAAACACCCAAGCCCACTAGATAGCCAGCTCCTTTATCATAGGTTTGTGTGTTAGTTAAAGGTAAGAATGCCTCTGAGGGAATGGAGGCGTAGTTTTTCTTAGGTATTCTCAATTGAAGCTGATAAAGGGTAGCATTCATATTGTTTATATCCATTTCAAGCGTAGTTGCATCAGCTTGTAATGTGGAGAGGTTAGAACGTAAGTTGGTAAGTTCTCCATTCACAAAGGCAAAAGCCACAGCTAATATTATAATGCCGATAAGAGTAACCGCAATCAAATAATTTTTCCAATCCAAACAATCACCTCCTTTTTAAATTACAATGATTCAACAACTAGTTAGGCAAGCTGAATTAATGCTTTGCGAAAATTTTTCTAGAAAGCGCCTTTAAAGTGCCCGAAACCATTAAAACATGAACCGCTGCAGGCTTACCCATCATTTCTGTTATCGACGCAATTGCAGCTCTAAGCTTTTCAACCTCTGTATGAGCCGTGCGAATTACGGCGAATCTTTTTTCCACGTCGCAGTCTATCAATGTTAAGCCTATCTTGCTTGCGCCGTATTCACCATAAAGCCTTAAAATTGCACTCCACAAGGTGTCGAGAAGTTCCTTTTCCTCAAATTTTTCAGCAGAATCTATCTTTAGGGCTAGGTAGCGGCGCCTCATTTTTATTGGCAATCTTTCCCCATCCGTATTAGGCGTATTCCCGGAGCAACAAAGCTGGGACTAAGCTTTTCGCGGTTTCTCTTAATAATCTCCAAAGGAATTTTCGAAACAGCATCTAAGGCTAACGGTTTGTCCAAATCAAAAAGGTTTGCCAACGCTGCCATTTCAAGGGGTTTCCTCATTAGAAGCTCGCTTGCTGCACCGCTTGAAATTACTATTGGCACGTGGAAGTCTTTGGCTATGGCTGTCTCCCTCCGTAAAGTTGACAGAAGCCTTATTCGAGCTGGTCCTTTCAAAATGAGCAAGAGTTTCATGTCAATCTCTAGCGAGACTTGGCTTTTTGAGGCTAGCTCTGCCTCTGCCTTGTCAAAAAATCTTCTATGGGAGTCTGTTGATGGAAAGTTTAGGAGGTCCACCCTATGGTCTTTTGCTGCTTGTCTTGCAACAGCCTTTGAATCGCACATTACTGATATTATCTCATATTTCCGGCGAAACTTTCTCAAAAGCTGAAGAAGCTCCCTTGGCGTTTTTGGCTTTAAATCTAGGCGTGAAGCAAAGTCTATGGCTTTTTCTTGGCATAAACCCCTTAGCTGTTGGACATATTTTTCGGCAAGGCTCGGCGAAAGCGGCGCTGGAACGGCTATTAGGCGGTAACCCAGCTCTGAAGCCTTCACTATCATTCTCTTAGTCTGTTCTATGTCGCCTAGGTTTGGCTGGAGGTGAAGGTCGGCGAAAACTCTTTTCATGGAATTATCCCAAGGCTTCTGCATAAGTCGACAATTTCGTTCATATTAGATTTCTTGAAGTGAATTTTGAAGTGTATGGGGTCTGTTGAACCGAGTTTAAACTCGTTTAAGTAAGCCGCTTGCTTGTCAAGCCTTATGTAAAGGCAGCCCTTTTCGATGTGCTGTTGGACTTCACTGCCCAAAATTTCCTTGTCTAAAACGCTTAGGTTGGAAGCAAGCTTTTCGAGAAAAGCCTTAACATGGTCTTTTTCCTTAATTTTAGCCTCGAAAAGAGTTATTGGGTTTCCATGGTGTCCGCTCAAATTTGACTTTTTAAAGGCGATGTTTTCAGAAACTTGTGGCGGAAGCGTGTTACGCACTGCAGATAGAACTTTCTCTTCATTTTCTGTTGCGTGAGCAAACACCCTCACATCAATGTGGGTCACGGGAACTTTAGAAGACAAAACGGCATCACTGTTATTTGCTACTTTTCTTCTCCTTCTCGCTTTTAGCTTTTCCCCTTTTCTTCTCAGCCGCTCGCTTAGAAGTTTTCTTAGGTTTCACAATAGTGGTCAGGAACTCTTTTAAGGCTTCGACATTACCTTCGTGAACAGTTCTCCTCCGAGAATCAACCGGAATGCCAAGCTTCAAAGCTTGTTTTAGGCTCAACTTAACCTCTTTCAGTTCTCTGAGGCTGAAGCCCTTTCCTGGGCGTTGTTTTTCACCCTTCTTGAAAACTAGCGGCTTCACTTCAGCCATGGTGAGTTATTCTCCTGTTGCTGCTTTTCGACTTGGTCTAGCCTTTTCAGCCCCGCGTCCCTTTTTTCTTAAGCCTCTAACTTTTTTGCCTGCACTCGTTAAGCCTCTGAATGCTCTTCCTTTATGCTGTTTTTGGCATATCCAGTTTATGTCCTTGTCAGCCTTAACAGCGGGGTTTTGGGGATCAACCATTATGATCTCAAACCATTTGAAGCGTCCATCTTCGCCGACCCAGTAAGAGTTTAGGACTTCCATGTTTGGAAACTTTCTGGCAGCCCGCTCCTCAGCTATAAGTCTCAAGCTCTTGGCAGGCTTGTACTTTCTAACACCCATCCTTTTTGGTCTTCTGCCGGACCGCGGTCGCCGTTTTCGCAACCCACCTCGTCTAACGCGGACACGGGCGATTATGAAGCCTTGCTTCGCCTTATAACCAAGCTTCCTAGCTCTGTCTAGGCGTGTTGGCCTTTCCACACGAACTATTGCAGGTTCTTTTCGCCACTCTATGAGCCTCTGCCGCATCAACTCTTCAACGAATGACTCTTCAGACTTTTTCCATGCCTCTGAAATGTATTTATACGCCATTCTTTCACCTCGCCACAGTTTACGGTTCAACCAAACGGTTACATCCCAGCGGATTCTCATCCGCCACCGGCTCTCAATGATTCCCCAACCAACAAAATAAACTTTTCCAACAGGGCTGCTTGGTCTTTGCTTCGAGCATAGCCCTTTTAACTAGGAGATAACCGCTTTGCCCCTTCCAAACTTTTTCAGCCTCAACAATCTTCAGCCTCTTCTTGAAAAATGGGGCGTCAAGCACTAGGGTTTCGTATTCGCCCCCCTCGCCTACAAGAGAAACACCGAAACGTTTGTTCAGCTCAATCAGCGCATCAACAGTTTCCGTGGTGAGTTTTCTTCCAAGCCATTCTTTCGAGAACCCATAAGCATAAACACCAGTTATTATAACCTCAAAATTGAGGTCTAAAATCTCATTTAAAATGCTCACTGAATTCGCTTGCCAAAGAGGTATCAAACACTTAAACTTTAACTGTCTGCAGACTTCCTCTATCCTCGCTTTCTGATAATTTGAGGATATAGCTCCAGAAACAATCCCATCCACGTCAAGTCCTTTTAACAAACGCTTCAAATCCTCAACTTCAACCTCCTTCACTCCAGAGGTCTCACCTTTAACAAGCGGGACTCCAACAGCTTCCGCAAACAAATCCATTAAGTGAATGTTCGGATAGTGGAACATCCAGCTGTCCTCCCTAAGCGGAATCATACTTACTAAATATTTCACATCATAGCCCAGGCGTAAAACTCGGAAAAGAGCGAGGGTAGAATCTTTCCCGCCAGTGGCTAAAACCGCAACCCGCATACGCCCATTATCCCATAAGCTTTGACTTTGCCTCTTTAAACAACGCTTCGGTTTCAAGCTGCCATTTCTTAAAGTCCTTAACTGTTTTCGGATAATTTCGATAATGAGCCTTAACCTTGTTCATTAGGTTGACTGTGACCCTCAACTTGTTTAGAAAATGAATGCGCTTTATACCTCTGAAAACTCGTTTTGCAGTTTCAGTTATGTTCAAACGAAAATCCTCACCCAAACCAGCCCTTAAAACATCTTCCTCAGTCAACAGCTTATACTTCATTCCATAATTCAGGTCTTCGTTGCTGCACCTCAAGAGCAAAAATCTAAAAACGTCGAGTGCAGCTTGCTTTGTCCCATAACTTTCCATGTACCTAACGTTATACTGCCATAAAGCCTCTTGGCTCACGTCGCCTTTCTCCAAAGCCTCAACAATGGTTTTTCCAGCCAAATACCCACTTATCATCGAAGGCCCTATCCCGCCGCCATGTATGGGGTTCACAAGGCATGCAGCATCCCCAGTGATTATCACGCCGTTTCCAACCATGTTATCCAAAGGTCTCCTTGTTGGGTCGTACCATGCACCACCATCAAGCAACAGCGAACCGTCAAACAAAGGTTTGGTTAAGACATGCTTGTAAAACTGACCTTTTGGATTTGGAAACTTGCCTTGCATGCAAACTCCAAGGCCAGCATTAACTTTTGCATCGCCCTTATAGAAAATCCACGTGTAGCCGCCAGGGGTAACATTCTGGTTTAGATAGATTTCGCAGTAGTCTTTGTTCTCAACCTTTTGTTTAAGCTGCCTAATCTCCCTATAGCAAGCTTCCACATCCCCGTTGGCTATTTCCCTCTCAATTCCAATTTCATCAGGAAGTTTCCGCCTTATAACGGCTAGAAAACCGCTCGCATCCACAACGGTTTTACCTTCAAAACGAACCTTCTCGCCAGTCTTCATGTTCTTAGCCCAGACTCCAATTACAAAGTCCTTCTCAATAATCGGCTCCAAACATTGGGTTGAATCAAACAAGACCGCCCCATTGTCCAGCGCCATTCTCAAAAGCCACTGCCCAAAAAGCCGCCTATTCAAGAGGTAGCCGGAAAAATCTTCATGCCTAACGGTAAAAATGGTATCCAAATCCGGCGAGTATATTTTAACACCTTCTATTCGCCTCTCTAACTCGCCATGCTGAGGAGGCTCTAACCCAACATTTTTTAGATGATGTTCTCCTAAGGCGTCTCCACAAACTTTCTCGCCAATCTCCTTCTGAGCCTTCCGCTCAACCAAACAAACCTTTAAGCCAGCTTTAGCAGCTGTTTTTGCCGCTAGACACCCAGCTGTACCGGCACCTACAACTATGACGTCAAATTTCATAAGCTAACCTCACTTCACCTTTTTCATACTCTGTATAGCAAGCCTTTATAAACATTGAAAGCGTCTAAAGGATTTTCTTTAACATTATTTGCGCTGAAACGCTTTGGAGGACACCGGAACAGGTATGGTTGTCGTCTCTTTTGGTGTGTCAAACACCATGCAGGTTAATGTCTTTTCTATGCCCTTCACTGTTCTCAATTTGTCTATCACAAACCTTCCAACAGAGTCCACATCCTTTTCCTTAACCTTGATTAAAATGTCCCAATCTCCGGATATTATGTGCACTTCTTGAACCTCTGGAAACTTTGATATTTGCTCAGCTATAGCCCTCTGAGAAAGTGGGGCTTCCTCCTTGTTGGTTCTGTAGGAGAAGGACGCCAATATGAAGGCTGTCACGCCAAAATCCAGCTTTTTATGGTCAAGGATGGCTCTATACTCCTTTATTATTCCCTGCTGTTCCATCCTCTTTATTTTTGCGAATACCGTTGTGATTGGTGAATTTACTTTCCTAGCTATTTCCTTTGCTGTCATCTTACAGTTTATCTGTAGCAAGCTCAGTATTGCCAAATCCTTTTTGTCCAATTTGAGATTCATGTGAAAAAATTACACAGATTCAAACATAAAAAGGTTATTATTTGACAAAAATACAGAATTTTAAATAAAAAATTTAAAAACATTAATCGCCATTTTTACTCCCATGAGCAGCGATCCATTCGAAAGTCTAAAGAAAAGGTACATAAAGCTGAGAGACAAAGGGCTTGTTAACGTTTTTAAGGTTCAAGATGAGCTAATATCATCGGTTCGGGCTTTCCTAAAAAATGAGGGCTTTATTGAAATTTTGGCGCCCATAATCGGACCCGCAACAGATCCAGGTATTAGAGGAGCAAGGCAAGCCACCATAGACTATTATGGTGTTCCCTTCAAAGTTATGAGCAGCATGATACTTTACAAACAAATGATTATCACGGCTTTTCCGAAGGTTTTCGCTTTATCGCCGAACATCCGACTGGAACCATTGGAAACCGTGGGAACACGCCGCCATTTGACAGAGTTTAGGCAAATAGACCTTGAAGTGGCATATGCAACATGTGAAGATGTAATGGAGTTGGGTGAAAAAATGCTATGCCATCTAATAGCCAACGTTAAAAACAAGTGTTGCAAAGAGCTGGGAGAACGCGAAAAAACACTGGCAGTGCCAAGGTTGCCATTCAAAAGATACACGTACAAAGAAGCCATTGAAATTCTCAAAAGCATAGGGATAAGTGTGGACTATGGCACGGAAATTCCATGGGAAGCTGAAGAAGCTATATCGCGAATGCACAGCGAACCTTTCTGGATAACAAACTTTCCAGCCACGGCAAGAAGCTTCTACTACATGGAAAGCGAAGAAGAACCTGGCGTTCTAAAAGATTTTGACCTAATATATCCAGAGGGTTTCGGCGAGGCAGTTTCTGGCGGAAAAAGAGAGCACCGATACGGCAAGCTTTGGGAAAGGATGTTGAAAAGCGGCGAAAATCCGGCTGATTATGAGTGGTATTTGGACATGCTGAGGGTTGGCGTCCCGCCTTCAGCAGGTTTTGGAATAGGTGTTGAAAGACTTACAAGGTTTATTTGCGGTCTTGAAAACATTTGGGACGCTGTCCCATTCCCAAGGGTTGCTGGGATAATTTCACCATAAATTGCGAAAGTTTAGTTGGAATATGGATTTTTGATTCATAATTGTTAATTATATTTTGGGCAAACTTTGGAAAACGTCAAGATAAAAGAAGGCGCAATTAAAATGATGAAAAAAGCCACGGTTAAAAAGGGTGAAATGTACACGGTTGACTTGACAAGGATTGATGGCGACGGCGCTTTCCCATGCCCAAAATGTGGAGTTATAATATCTCCAGACGACGAAACTGAAGAAGTCTACCAGATTGTTGAAATAAAAGTTAAAGGGGACGATTTGGCTGAGCTAGTCCTCCAATGCAATAAATGTGGAAGCACCATAAGGCTAGTTGGCTTCCTACAACAGCCCATTGAAGGCTAAAAAGGCGCTGAACTTACTTCTCTTTCTCGAATTTTCGACCCACCGCCACAAAAACAAGCCACAATATAGTGCCATAAAAAACTCCGTTTAAAACGGCACTCACAAACTTTTGGTATTCCTCAGAAATTTTCCAAATTAAAGCGCATATAAAGTTTCCTGGAAATATGGGTGAAGGGATCAAAAGCGAAGCTGCTAGGAACATTAGAAAGAAGACTGCTAGGATTGGTGCACCCTTCATTTTCTCAAAGTTTATCTGATACCTTAACATTTAATAAATATTACCGTATGATTGTTAAACACAAATACAACTCTTTACTCATCGAATCAAGCTCCAACAAGCCCTCTCAAAAAAGAAATTAATGAATAAAACAAGTCATATAAAAATGAGGAAAGAACAAAAACCACCACCAAAACCACAAACAAAATTTTCCTACTTCTCGATAAGCCAGAAACATCATCTAAGGGGCCTGGATGCCTAAACATGGACAAAAATAGGACAAAAAGAGCCGTAGGCAAACTTACAAGAGCAAGAAAGACTATGGAGAGCGCTGTCAAAATGCTTCTAATTCGTTCGTTGAAAAGTGATCTTGCAATGTGTCCACCATCGAGCATGGCGGCTGGCAGCAAATTAAGCATCGTTACAAAGAAACCAATCCATCCGGCTAGGGCAACGGGGTGCAGTGTTACCACCAACATGTAGCCGGGTTCATGCCCGTTTGTAGGAGGGGGTGGAAGCAGAAATCTGGCGAAAAGCCTGAAGAAAAGTGGCGCTGGAAGGGTTGGAGTATTTTCTGGGACCCAATTGTAGGATGAGTGGGGTAAGCCAATTACAGTGGCAGCAATGGCGACAAGGAAGCCGAATATTGGACCGCTTGCGCCTATGTCGAAGAGGGAGTCCTTGTTTGGTGGAAGAGACTTCTGCATTATTACAGCTCCGAAAGTTCCCCATGGAGGTGGACCTGGAATAAAATATGGCGAAGTTGCCTCTATACCCTTTTTGTTGGCTGTCAACTTGTGGCCCATCTCATGTATCCCAAGAACAGCCATAATAGCCACTGTAAAAGTTGCCCCACCAATTAATGAGTCTGTGAAGCTCTCTGATAGGAGATAGCCAGCGGCAAATGTTGTCCCGACGGTTGCAAAAAGCAACAGCCAATTAACAAGGATATTGCTTGGCTTAGAAGGCTGCCTAGTAAAAATTCTGAGGGCAATTCTTCCATTGGACCTTCGCAGATAAGCCACCAAACTCATCAGCTCAAGCTTTTTAAGCAGTTTTAGAAAGGCTTGTTTTGTTTCTTGAGGTTGTTTAAGGTAGAAGGTAGGAATGTTATGTTCTATTAGGGCTTCTTCTATCTGGAAGTGCTCACAGACAATTTCTTTCAGCTTTTCGAATTCTGTTTGGTTTGTTTGTTCCCTTGTTTCGTTCATGTCTTGCCCTTATAGGTTTTAGAACCATCCCTATTAGAGTTGGTTGCGTATAGAAAAGTTTATTGGATTTTTATCTGTTTTTTATTCAGATTCCGAACCGCTAAAAACTTTTTAATAATCGCCAAAGGCAAACGTTCACAGAAGCCTCGACAGAAGAAGAAGTTATCCTAGAAGGAGACAAGAAAGTGGAAGAGAGCAAGACTAGTGAAAGTGATGATTCTTCCGTCGCCATCCTTCTGCCAACATACTGTGAAGCTGAAAACATTGAAAACTTAATACACCAAATTGAAAAATTAGAGATAAACTCACGGATAATAGTAATAGATGATTCAAGCCCCGACGGAACGGGGGAAATTGTCAAAAAATTGCAGAGAAAGTATGGAAATATAACGTTGCTGACGCGTCCTTTTAAGGCTGGACTTGGAACGGCAATAACCCACGGCTTCCGCTTTGTTTTATCACAAAAGACCCCTTCAAAATATGTGATCACAATGGATGCCGATTACTCCCACGATCCGAAAGAGATACTGAAGCTTCTGCAACAAGCGAGGAAGGGCTGCGACATTGTTGTTGGAAGCAGATACAGTAATGGTGGAATTGTTAAAGGATGGCCCTTAACAAGGCTGACGATTAGCAAAATAGCCAACAAGATAACTGCAAAACTTGTAGCTTTACCAATAACGGACTTTACGAGTGGTTTCAGATGTTATTCTAGGGAGTACATTCAAAAGATTCTTCCAAATCTTCACAGTCAAACCTATGAAATTCAAATTGAAACCCTCAGGCAAGCGAGCATTAATAAGGTTATAGTGGTTGAGACTCCAATAACGTTTACCAATAGGAAGAAGGGTAAGTCGAAACTCACCAAAAGCGAGATATTAAGCTTCCTACTATACATTATGAAAACAGCGTTTCGCAGCTTCAAAACCGTAAGTCTTAGTAAACGCATCTGAATAATGTGATTTTTACCCGCGAATCTGTTTGCCAAC
>JAVZOA010000039.1:0-9168 GCA_038882535.1 Bathyarchaeia archaeon
GAGTATATGTATCCGGCATGTGGACAAACAAGGCCAACTATACGCCTTGGTCCCTCAATAACCGTTGGAATTTTACCAGGTCCAAGCTCGTGTAGAAAACACTCCTCAATCTGCCTCTTCAACGATTCGGCTTTTCCAGCGTAGAAGGCTCCAGCCTGGCTTGGAAGCCGAATCTTCGCCATTTCGGGCTAGCTCTCCTCTTCCTCCTTTAAGATTTTAGCCTCAAAATCCTCGATGGTGAGTGGCATGTCCTTATCTGGTGGGAGCTCCCCTCTTTCGCGCAAAACTTGCCTTGCAAGAAGCCAATAAATGACCGCCAAGGCTCTTCTGCCCTTATTGTTTGTGGGTATTACTAGGTCAACTCCAGAAAAGTCATTGTCAGTGCTGCACAAGGCTACTACCGGAATGCCTATGGAAGCAGCCTCCTTCACTGCTTGGGAATCAGCCCGAGGATCTGAGACTATTAACACGTTTGGTTCAATACGGTTTGGATAAAGAGGGTTTGAAAGCAGTCCAGGGATGAAGCGCCCAACAATAGGGGTTGCGCCAATAGCCTCGCAAAACTTTTTCACAGGCTCTTGTGCATATAGCCTTGCAGCGGCAGCAGCGATCCTTGAGGGTTCAAATCTTGCCAAGAACTTGGCTGCTACCATTATGCGTTCATCAGTTTTTTTTACGTCCAGAACAAATAGTCCGTCTGGTCTGACACGGTATATGAACTGTTCCATGTCTTTGGTTTTCATTCTAGTTCCAATGTGTATTCCAGCCGAGAGGAGCGTGTCCCGAGGTAATAGGAGTTCTTCCTCTGCACTTGTTTCCTCTTCAAACTTCTCCTTTTTGGCTTCTTCTTTATCTTTTTCAGCCAAGCTCGCTTCACTCTCCATTATGGAATGTGTAGTTCAGCCATTTTAGCCCTATCTCCAAGAAACTCCTCAATCCTCAGCAACTCATTTATTTTTGCTATTCGGGCACCTTCCACAACGCCTGTCTTAATTATTGGGCATCTAAACGCCACAGCTAGGTGAGCAATGTGCCAATCGCAAGTGTCACCGGAACGGTGAGATATAACTGGCACGTATCTAGCCCTTTTCGCAGTTTCAATAGTGTCCAAAGCATCTGTCAGCGTGCCCACCTGGTTAACTTTAATTATTACGGCGTTGGCTGCATGCATTTTAATCCCATAGGTTAACCTTTCATTATTTGTAACGAACAAGTCGTCACCGCAGATAAGGCAGTTCTTAACCTTTTTTGTGAGTTCTGCGAAACTTCCATAATCATCTTCATGGAATGGGTCCTCCACATAAACTAAATGATATTTTCCAATGAGGTGTCGGATAAACTCCAACTGTTCGCCAGAATCTAGCTCCTTTCCATTTCTCTCATACACGTATTTCTTCTTTCTAGCATTCCAGAGGGACGAAGCCGCAACATCAACGCCAAAACAGCATTTGAAGCCTGATTCATCACTCATATCTTCGCATGCCGAAGCCATAATCTCAAGGGCTTCCAAATCTGTGATGTTTGCAACCCATGCTCCTTCGTCGCTTCTGCCACTGCTGAAAAGTTTATCCTTTTTCTTTAAAGCCTCCTTAACTTTGCTGTGGATTTTTACGTTTGCCGTTGCCGCCTCCAGAAAAGAGTCCGCGCCATATGAAAGAGCTAGAAACTCCTGCATGTCTGGAGATTTTCCACTTGTATGTTTCCCACCGCTAATTATGTTTCCAAGCGGATAGGGAAGTTCGTGGGCTGCATATCCGCCCAAATATTGAAATAGGGGTAAACCATAAGAGTTTGCGGCAGCTTCAGCGTTTGCTAAAGAGACAGCAAAGGCTGTGTTTCCACCAATAATTCTAAAATCTTTTGTGTTGTCTATCTCACGGAGGGTTTTATCGATCTCCTCTTGGAAGTCCGCATTCAGTCCAATAAGTTCGGGGGATATAAGTTCTTTAACCTTCTTGATGGCTTCATTCACTCCGCCATGCGGGTAATAAACGACTTCGGCTTTTCCTCGACTTTCTCCGGCTGGGGCCGAGGCTCTCCCAAAACCGGAAGTGGTGATAACGTCAACCTCTATTGTTTCTTCTCCGCGACTGTTGAAAACCTTTCTTGCAATTACATCTTCAATAACCGTGGACATGTCTTATTGCCCTTCATTGTTGATAGTACTGCATTCTGGCCTCTCTTCTCTTTTCAGCCTCTTCGTAGAAGCGTAAAACTTCATCAATAATTTCAACGTGGGAGAGAAGCATACGCCTGCAACAGTACCTTCTTATCCCCAAACTGTCTAAAACGTCGCCAGCATTTTCCCCCATCTTAACTCTTCTCGCGAACTCTTCCCACTTGTCGCCAATTAACCTGCCGCATGTAAAGCACCTTATAGGTATAATCAATTTCGCCCTAACCTCCATTCATCTGTAGCTCTTCTGATCCCTCGCTCTTGCGCCGGGACCACCAAACTTTTTGGGCTCTTTTCCTCTAGGGTCGCCCACAATCATTGTTCTGTCATACTCGACAAATGCCGTGCGCAGTTGTGCGCTCTTGGTCCATTTTAATAAGGCGTTTGCAATCGCCATCCTAGCTGCCTCAGCTTGTCCCATGTAGCCTCCGCCTGAAACTTTAATATCTATATCTAATTGTTTCCAAACCTCGTCGCCAGCTTGTAGCAGTGGCTCCATTATTTTTTGGCGGGCGACTTCTGGCTGATAAATCTCCAGAGGAGTCATGTTAATTCTTATTCTTCCTATGCCTGGCTTAACAACGGCGCGTGCCACAGCTGTTTTTCTTTTCCCGCTGACTACCAGAACTTTTTTCGCTGGCATCTCATTCACCACTCCAACCTATTTCCTTTGCAAGTTCTCCAAGTGTGAAGTAGGGGCAAGTTAGCTTTTTGGCTTGTGCTTCTTCTATGGTTTCCATCTCTCGGTTTTTAAGCTCGTCTGGGACGCCTATGAAAACCCTAAGCCTTTTGTAGGCGTGCTTGCCATTCGGCTGCTTGTAGGGTAGCATCCCCCTAATAGTTCTTCGTAAGATTCTGTCTGGCATCCTAGGATGCAGAGGACCTTTCCTAGGATGTCCAACCTCAAGAAACTCTTTTGCTTCTCGAACCTTGCTCTTCTTTTTTCCAGATATTACGGCTTTCTCAGCATTTACGACAGCTATTTTTTCACCTTTTAGCAAGCGTTTGGCAATTATGCTTGCCATTCTCCCAAGAATAAGTCCTTCAGCATTAATAACTTTGTAATCGCTTTCCAGCTGCATTCTTTCACCCTATTATCTTAACTTTTGAACCTTTAGGATTTTTCTTGGCAAACTCGATTATGGATAGGCATTTTCCTCGTGCTTTCTTTATTTTTTCCCGTGCATTTTGTGTAAAAGCGAATGCTGCAACAATCACTGGATGGTCTATTTCTCCTGCGCCTAACACCTTGCCTGGAACAACCACCATTTCATTTTTTCCAGCGTATCTGTTCAATCGGCTGATGTTTACGGTTATGCGCTTTCTTCTAGACTTTGCCAATAATTCAGCTACGCTTCTCCAAATTTTCGTCCCGCTTTCTTTGCTCTGCTTTTTCAAGAAAAGAATGGTTTCGATAAGCTCCGGATTCGTTTCTTTGATTTTCCTCAAGCCTTTTGCACCTCTATCTGTTTTGCAAGTTCTTTAAGGTCTTTATCCAAAATTTTTACAGCTTCCATTATGATTCTTTCTGGTGGAAGCACACCCGTTGATTCAATACTGAATATGAAAGCGTTTTTCTCCCAGCCAACCTCTATGGCTGGCGGTTGTTTCAGGCAAACGTCCACGCAATCTTGGCATAAAGTACACGCCAGCAAGTTACGAACTTCTATCCTTCCTTCACGGTTTACCAAAACCTTTCTTGAGCATATTTCCACGCATTTTCCGCAAATGTCACAGCTTTCGCTGTTTATTTTTATTTGAGGCAGATATTTGTATGAGCAAAGCGAAACAGGCTGCCACTTCGCATGATTCTTACCCTTCCCAAGCCTCGCATAAGCCTCAAGCCTTAACTTCTGCCCCTTTGCAAGCTTAACTATTGGAATTTTGTCGCTGACGGGGACGACGTTTGGATTTTCTGAAACAAGCTCGCCAGAATAAACGGTTATTGTGCCTTCTTTTGCCTCCTTATCTAGCGTAAGAGTAACCCTGCAAAGGTTGCATCCAAACTCACTTCTACACGAGCACTCTTCTGGAAGATTGTAGCCGTCGAGGTCAGTTTTTAAAGGGATTAATCCAAGCCTATGGGCTATAATTTCATCGTGGAAAACCGAAGAATTCTCAATAATCACAACATCGTCTATAGCCATGCAAGGAACTTCAGCAATAACGTTCCTTCTCAAGGCATTAATAAATGGAGTGTCAACTCCCCTTATCAGCAAGCGCAAGCTCTTGTCGTCTCTTTCAAGCACCTCTATTTCCACTTATTGAAACGCCCCATTAAGAGTGTAAACCCGATATAGTGCCGTTGAATAGAATATTAGTGGGCAATATAAACTTGGCGATTAAACCTTAAATTCTCTTAGCTGCGTGTTAAAAAGGAAATTATGAGGCCTAACAGCTATCAGATGGAATGTTGGCAAAGAAAAGGTTTTTAGTTAAGTTGTTATATGAGTGTTCTGCAAGTGTTTAGTTAGGTAAAATGCGAGGTTGATGTTGGTGTCAGTGTTTGCAGCTCCAGGAGCATATGATCGTGCCATAACTGTTTTCTCACCGGATGGAAGGCTTTTCCAAGTTGAGTATGCGATGGAACTTGTAAACCGTGGAGCAACAATTTTGGGAATAAAATGTTCTGAAGGTGTTGTTTTGGGGGCTGAGGAAACCGTTGAGCTCCTCGAGGAAACTGGTTCTTCGTGGAAGATTTTCAAGATTGACGAGCACATTGGCGCGGCAATAGTTGGTTTAAGCTCCGACGCGAGGGTTTTGATAGACCAAGCGCGGATTTATGCGCAGAGTAATAGGTTAACTTATGATGAACCAATAGATGTTGAGGTTGTAACTAAACGTATATGCGATATACAACAGCTTTACACGCAACATGCTGGTGTAAGACCCTTCGGTGTTTCTTTAATATTCGGAGGAGTTGACAAAATCGGAAACCACCTTTTCATAACACATCCTAGCGGAACATACAAAGGGCATAAAGCCACGGCAGTTGGCGCGGGAAGAGAAACTGTGATGAACATTTTGAAGGAAGAGTACCGTGAGGACATGAGTCTCGAAGACGCTGTAAAGCTGGCTGTCAAATGTTTGGTTAAGGCTCTTGAGGCTAGGCAGCTTCCGCCAAGGATAAAGATTGCTGTTATTCCATCAGCGACAAAGAAGATGGAGATGCTCAGCGACGAGAAAGTTGAAGGATATGTAAAGAAGTTTGTTTCAGGCAAGTGAAAAGAGGATGAGTGAAAAATACACCGTTGCGCGTATTACAAAGGATAATGAGCATTTCGAGGTTCTCGTTAAACCAGAGAAGGCGCTTGATTACCGTTTGGGCAAAATATCCTCAATAACGGATGTCTTAGTAGCTGAAACAATATTTTCGGACGCGAACAAAGGCACAAAAGTTTCCGAAGAAGCCATACGCAAAGCCTTTGGAACAACAGACCCGCTTAAAGTGGCAGACATAATCATAAAACGGGGCACGTTACAGCTTACAACGGAACAGCGCAGAAAAATGATTGAAGAAAAACGGAGGCAAATAATAGCCTTCATATCAAAGCAATGCGTAGACCCTAGGACAAATCTTCCCCATCCACCATTGCGTATTGAGCAAGCCATGGAGCAAATTCACTATTCAATAGACCCCTTCAAGCCGACAGAGGAACAAGCACGAGAGATAATAAAGCTACTGAGACAGATTCTACCACTAAAAATTGAACAGGTCTCCGTCAGCGTGCATGTACCAGCGGAATATGCGGCAAGAGCCTACGGAACGCTGAAGGCCTTCGGGACAATAAAACGTGAAGAATGGCGAGCTGACGGTTCATGGCATGGGATTCTCGAAATGCCCGCTGGCCTTTACGGGCCCTTCCTCGAAAAGATTGGTGAAGTAACTAAGGGAAACGCTGAGGCGAAAGTAATATCATAATTTATGGTTAAATTGCTGAGTGTGTGTTTATGCCTATATTTTTTGAAAGGAGACAAATTGCGACTCCCGGCGACTTACTTGCCGAGGGTGATTACATAGCTGGAGAAAACACGTATAAAGAGGATAACAAAATCTATGCAGCAAGAATCGGACTTGTTGAGTACGAGGACAAAAAAGTAGGCGTTGTCGCCTTAAGGGCTTTCTACATTCCTAGGGTTGGTGACACAGTTATAGGAACTGTTGTTGAGGTTGGATTCAGCGGATGGACCGTTGACATAAACGCGCCATACTTAGCCATCTTAAGGGCTTCTGATGTACTCAACAGACCCTTCAAGCCGCAGAAAAATGACTTAACAGAGGTGCTGGATGTTGGAGACCTTATTGTGGCAAAAATAGTCTCATATGACAGAACCCATAACCCACAATTAAGCGTAGATGAGCCTGGACTTGGGAAAATAACCCGCGGACAAATAGTGAAAATAACTCCCACGAAAATTCCCCGCGTCATTGGTAAAAAGGGTTCAATGATATCTATGATAAAGCAGGAGACTGGTTGCCACATAATATTGGGGCATAATGGAATAATACTAATCACTGGTAAAAACTTGGAAGACGAGGAGTTGGCTATGATGGCGATTCACAAGATTGAGGAGGAATCCCACATAACTGGGTTAACAGATCGCATATTGCAAATGATCAAAAAGGAAAAAGAGAAAAGAGGAGGTATTTAGAATGAGTCAAAAAACTGAAAAATTAATTGATAAGAAAGGTTTAAGGCTTGATGGAAGAAAGCCGGACGAACTTAGACCAATAAAAATCGAGGTTGGCGTTTTATCAAACGCTGACGGCTCAGCCTACATTGAACAAGGGAAAAACAAAATTTTAGCTGCGGTTTACGGCCCGAAAGAACTGCATCCAAAGCACATGGCTTTGCCGGACCGCATGGTTTTGAGATGCCGCTATCACATGGCACCCTTCTCCGTTCAGGAACGTAAATCGCCAGCCCCGTCCAGAAGGGAAATAGAGTTGTCAAAGGTTATTAGAGAAGCCATTGAGCCAGCCATTTTTGTTGAGTATTATCCACGCACGGCTACGGACGTTTTTGTTGAGGTGTTGCAGGCTGATGGAAGCACAAGGTGCACGAGCATAACGGCGGCGTCGTTGGCGTTGGCGGATGCTGGCATACCTATGCGCGACTTGGTGGTTGCCTGTTCTGCCGGAAAAGTTGAGGATACAATAGTCTTGGATTTGATGGATGTTGAGGATAAGGTTGGCTCAGCGGATGTTCCAGTGGCTTATATGCCGAACTTGGGCGTTATAACACTTCTTCAGATGGATGGAATCTTAACGCCAGAGGAGTTTGAGAAGGCTGTTAACCTCGCCATTGAGGGATGCAAGAAAATCTCTGCTATGCAGAAGGAAGCCTTAAAAGCAAAATATGTCAGCGTTAAGGAGGTTGAAGAGTGATGGCAACAATAGTTGTTCGCGTAAAGCAGAAGCAAATTGCACAATTAATCGCTAAGGGAAAGAGGCTTGACGGTAGAGGCCTAAATGACTATAGAGAGATAAAGGTGGAGCAAGGAATAATTGAAAGGGCTGAGGGATCCGCAAGGGTTCTCCTTGGAAAAACAGAGGTTATGGTTGGAGTTAAAATCGAGACTGGAGAACCATTTCCAGACACGCCCAACGAGGGGGTCTTAACTGTGAATGCTGAACTTGTTCCCTTAGCTTCGCCAACTTTTGAGCCCGGACCGCCCGATGAGAATTCGATAGAGTTGGCAAGGGTTGTCGACCGTGGGATTAGGGAGTCAAAAGCCATTGAAGTGGATAAGCTCTGCATAACACCGGGCAAGAAGGTTTTTGTAATCTTTGTGGACATTTATGTGCTTAACCATGATGGAAATCTAATTGATGCGTCATCATTAGCCGCCATGGCTGCGCTGCTCAATGCAAAAATGTTTAACTACGAAATTGAAGAAGGCGAGATAAAAATCAAGCCCGGGTATACGGCGTTACCGGTGAGAAGGCATCCGGTATCAGTGACGTTTGCGAAGATAAATGATAGGCTTGTTGTTGACCCTTGGCTTGAAGAGGAACAAATAATGGATGCCAGACTAACCATAACAATAGATGATGACGGCAATATCTGTGCTGTTCAGAAGGGTGGAAGTGGATACTTCACGCCTAAACAAGTGTTTGAAGCTGTTCAAGTCGCCAGAGAGAAAGCCGCCGAAATCAGGAAGAAGCTTGGGTGGTGAAAATGGGGAAAAAAACAAAAAAGGTTGGTCCAACGAGGGGTTTAGGACCCCGCTACGGAGCCACTGTTAGAAAACGCTACATAAAAATAGTTGCCGAAATGAAGAAGAGCCACAAATGCCCCCAATGCGGGCTTCCAAGAGTTAGGCGAGTGAGCGTGGGCGTCTGGAAATGTAGAAAATGTGGGTTTACCTTCACTGGTGGCGCCTATACCCCAGCAACAAAGCTTGGCATAGTGGCTAAACGCGTTGCTAAAGGAGCTCCGGTGGAAGAAGTTGAGGCTTCAACAGCAACGGAAGAAGAATAGGCTGAAATCGTGATACTTTTAACCACATCACGGAGACCAACCAAAGGCATAAGAACCTTCTGCAAAGATCTTTCCCGTATGCTTCCAAATATTTTAAGAATAAACCGTGGAAAACTAAGCCTCGAAGGTGTAGCGGCAAAAGCCTTGGAACTTGACGCAGAAAAAGTGGTGATTGTCGACCGTTGGAAAGGTGGACCCGGGAAAATAGAGCTTTACCATGTGGATGGCAAGCTGCAACCAATACCTCCACTAATATACTTGAAGAGTGTAAAGCTCCGCAGAGAATTTCAAACTATGCCAAAAGGAAGGAGGATAGAATCTGTTGCTATTGCCTCCTCTCCAAAACAATCTCAAGAGATTACTAGGCTCGAAAAGGCATTGTCCGTATTCTTCGGTATTCCAATAGTCTCCAGCAGAGATGAGTGTAAGGGATATAACGTAATAATGCAAACCGCCACTAACCCAGCAGGAGAAATGGTGACAACATTTAGACTTCTTCCAGAAGAT
>JAVZOA010000040.1:0-8732 GCA_038882535.1 Bathyarchaeia archaeon
CGTAGCTATAGACGAGATAGGCCCCATGGAGCTCTTCTCAGAAAATTTTAGGCAGGCAGTTGCAAAGGCTTTGGAAAGTGGCAAACTCGTTATAGCTGTTGTCCACTGGAAAGCCCGCGACAAACTGATAGATGACGCAAAGGCTCGGAAGGACGCCGAAATATTCAATGTCACCTTTGGAAATAGGGACGAACTGCACAAAGTGATTGTGCAAAAAGCTGAAGAATTCTTAAAGGGGGGAGTGAGGCGCTAAAGCTTTAACCATCCCCCGAGCCTATATTGGATGTAGCGTTTGAAGGAATCCTCCAATGTTGGTTGCTGGTGTTGATGATGCCGGACGCGGCTCCGTCATAGGACCGCTGGTAATAGCTGGAATCCTAATAGATGCGGGAGACATTCCAAAACTTGTCCAGCTGGGCGTTAAAGACTCAAAGCTTCTTTCGCCCAGCAGAAGGGAAACGCTTGCCGTTGAAATTAGGAGCATAGCCAAAAAACACGCCGTTGTGAAGCTTTCACCATCAGAGATTGACAAGGTTGTGGAGAGGGGCAGAAAGCTTTTTAGGCTTAATAGGCTGGAGGCACAGGCAATGGCGAAGGTCATAGAGCTTCTTAAGCCGGACATCGCCTACGTGGACGCCTCAGACGTTCTGGAGGAACGCTTTAAACAACAGATTTTGGAATACCTACCCTTCAAAGTTGAGATAGTCTCGGAGCACAAAGCTGACCGTAAATATCCCGTTGTTTCAGCCGCTTCAATAATAGCAAAAGTTGAAAGGGACCGCGAAATAGCAGAGCTGAAAGCCAAGTATGGTGACTTCGGATGTGGCTACCCAACAGACCCGAAAACTTTGGCTTTTCTCCGCCGATGCCTAGAAAACTTTAAGGAGTACCCCGAATTTGTCAGAAGGTCTTGGAAACCAGCCAAAAAGATTAAGCAGGAAAACGACGCGCAGCAGACAAGGCTTGCTTAAAGCTTGCACAAGTCTTCTGGACTTTTAATTTTTGAAATTTCCTCGCTTTTGATGCATGAAATATCCTCGTCCAGCCGGGGCTTCTGTCCATCTGTCACAAGGACCGGGTGGGCTTGAACAACCCTGCTTAGGCTTAAAATCTCTTCAACCCTACGGTTTAATGCTTCCTCCTTGCCGTCTGCAACCCCGCCGATAATCTTCATGTTCTCCTCTGGAACAGTTATGACAAAGTCGAAGGGCGCCTTCCTAACGGCTACGATGTTGTAGCCGGCAAGCTTCCTAAAAATCCTTTGGAGAAGTCTATTCCTAGTTATTATCCGTCTGGCTCTCGCCATGAGGGTTTTCCGCTGGCTCTTAGGGGCTTCAAAAATGTTGACCGGCTTTGCAACCGGAATCCCCAAAGTGCAGAGCATGTTGTAAGCCACCGTAACGGAGGCTTTAGCCATGCCCCGCTCATAACCGTAAAGCGTCCGCCTCGAAATACCAATTTCCTCGGCAACCTCGCCGACGGACAAGCCCAACGCTTGCCTGCGCCTCTTAACGGCTTCTCCGTCAATTTCTACATAGTAGCCTCCGGGACCAGCCTGAATCAGCGGATAAATACCTTTCAAAACAATGTTTTTGAAAGTTTTTGGAGTGATAGCCAAAACATTGTATCGCGAATAAACCGTGTCGTCTTCCAAGGGTTTTTCACGAGTTTTCTCGCTGATGAAGAGAGATGCAGCAGAAACATGCTCTGAAATTATCCTTAACTCTAGGGAGTCGTACGGGGAGACACATCCAATGTCCGGCTGAACTTTTATGAAAATTAGATACTCTTCCTTTCTCGCTGCTATATCGAAGCAGCTTGGTCTTGAACAGCACCTCTGGGAGACGGTGAAGCCGCCCTCCCTCAGTATGGATTCTGCAGCCTTAACCTTCCCCATCTCCCTATAAGTCATCAGCTACTCACAAAAGAATTCACGTCGCTCTGAGATATAAAGAATATGCGTCCCGGCTTCGCTTTATCTTTCCGCCACTATCATGGCGTGAGCCTTGTCATAAGGCTCCAAGTGCACAACATCCTCTATGTTAAAGCCTCTCTCCTCAAGGACTCGAACTTCACGTTTGTAGATTTCAGAGGGCTCCTCTGTTACGTCTATGCTTTGAGCTTTGACGGCGAGCATTATCCACCCAGGCTTTTTTAGGAAAAGGTCGGCATTATCAGCCAAAATTTTTGCCTGTTCAGGCTGGGCTATGTCGCAGTATATGTCTTCCACTTTTCCGCGGATGAAGATGGCGTATTTCTCTGGAAAGCGGGCATCCTCTAGTATGGGCATCATGTTAAATCTGTAGGCGCAGACATTGTTGACCAGCTCCCTTATAGCTCTCGCTGCAAACTCAACACAATACACGTAGCCCTTTTCGCCGACAATGTCGGAGACGTGGCTGGCTGTTGTTCCAGAAGCCGCTCCCAAATACAGCACTTGGTGGTTTGGCTTTATTGGAACTGTTTTTATTCCCTTGAGGATAGCTGCGGCAAGCTTGCTCCTAAACGGGTCCCAAAGGCGGTATTCGACGCCCTCAAAGCGTATGAGCTTCTCTCCGTAAACCGTTCTTCCAGGCGCAAGATTCCGCGTAGCAAGTTTTTGGCTTCCATCCTCCAGAGTAGCCAAGAATATTTGTGGGAACTGCGGATGGGGTTTAACGTGCATATTTGCCTTTTCTCCACTTCTTCTCTTTGGTTTTAGGCTTTTTCTCCGGCATTATTGGAGGTTCAGCGTATTTCTGGCGGATTTCCTCAATCCGCTCTTCCAAGTCAGCCCTCAACTCTTCGCCTATGTACCTTCCGCCGAAGGCATCTATTCTTGCAGCTATAGCAAGTTTACCAGCCAAGGCACGGGCTATCTTGCCCCTCTGCCACTTTTTAGCTTCATGCAGAAAGACGTGTTGGAAAATTATTCCATGCTTCGGCGGCTTAGTCCCGGTCTTAAGCGAGCGGAACAACGCCTTCTCAGCGCCGAGGACTTGCAGTGTGCTGGCTGGCATCTTAGCCAAGTTCGTTAATCCACCAGCCAACGCGATGAGGCGGGCGCCCAGAAGCGCTCCAGTTAAGGCTTTTATGTTGGGGGCAACCTCCTCCATAGCTGAGTCTATGTAGTCTTCCAGCCTCTGCCGAAGCTCGTAGAGGTTCAGCACAGTTTTGCTCAGGGCTTGGATTTGGGCTAGGTCCACTTCTGCCAAGTCTGCGCCCATGGAGGTTTGGGCGGACTTTGCCACCTGCTCAGCCTTTGATTTTGGCAAGCCTTCCTTCTCAAGTCTTTCTGCTGTGAAGTTTTCCCTAACCCCAAGGTTCACAATAAGGCGGGCGTAGGTTTCATGCTTTTCCAGTAGGCGGTCAAGCTCTGGGAAGTGAATTCCATACCATTCCCGCACGCGACTCATGAACAAGTTTATTGTCTTGTCCAAGTCGTCAAGGGTCTGAATGGCTTGAGCAATTATTAAGTCCCTCTTCTCAACAGCCCTCTTAACACGGAGTTTGGCAATCTCCATTGTCACGCTGTGCGTCCAAACACGAAACTCTTCATAATCTTTAACAAAGCCTGTTTCTATGGCGAATCCTTCCATGTTGGAGCGGAGTATTTCGCCAGCCTCGGAAACCCTTGAAACTTCAACCTCAACGCCAAATTTTTCCTTCACATCCGCCGCCAAAAAGGGATTTTCAAAAACAAAGAAGCCATAGCCTAAGCCCTTCAAATGGTTGACAAGTTCGGCAACCTCCTTTACGGCTTTTCCAGAATCTATTTCAACTATTGTTTGTGCGGCTTCGTCTGGCTTTTTGCTGAAAAGCGAGTGAGCTACAAGCCTATTACCCTCGTCGAAGGCTAAAACTCCAAACAACGAATGGATTATTGTTGCCTTCATCATCCAACCTCAGAGTCCAGAATATTATTCTATTGGGCTTGGATAGATAAAGGATTCTGAAGTGTGAAGGGGCTGCCTCACTTTTTGATGCGGCGGATTTCGAAGACAACGGGGTTTTCCGGGTCCGGGCAAGCGTTGTAGATGACGTCCTTATCTTTCGCCCATGGAAACTCCACGCCATAGCGCATGGCAAAAACCTTAGGAAGCAGAACCATTAATGCGCTGTAACATATCTCGCCCTTAACGGATTTTCCATCAAAGATTATTTTGTCACCCACCTTATGCCCGAAGGCACACTTTCCCTCTTGACTTTTAACTGTAACCTCAATAACAGACATATTGCCAATCCACCTCGCCATTAAATGGTTGTTTATCTCTTTTAGGCTTTTGCAGTTTGAAACTAAACTTTATCTCTTTAAAGCGCAATCACTTTAGAAACAAGCGGTGAAAATTTGGTGGAAAATGTAGACTTAAGGGTTAATTTGGCTGGCTTATGCCTCAAAAACCCAACGATGTTGGCTTCTGGGATTTTGGGGTATTCGGCTCAAACCCTTGAAAGCATCGTTGATGGCGGAGCCGCCGCTGTTGTGACAAAGTCTGTTGGTTTAAAACCTAGAAAAGGCTATGCAAATCCAACGGTTGTCCAAATCAGCTGTGGCTTAATAAACGCTGTTGGGCTTCCCAACCCTGGGATAGAAGAATTCACAAAAGACATTGGAGAAGCAAAAGCCGTTCTAGAAGTGCCCTTAATAGTGAGTGTTTATGGATTTTCAGCCGAGGAATACGTCCTAGTTGCTGAGAAAGCAGTGGAGGCTGGTGCTGACGCCGTCGAGCTTAACGTCTCATGTCCCCACGTCAAGGAGACTGGCGCCGAAATAGGACAGAAGCCAGAAGTTTTAGCAGAAGTTGTTAAAAAGGTTAAAAGCGCTGTTACAAAGCCTGTTTTTGTCAAACTCTCGCCGAACGTAACGGACATAGCGGAAATTGCCGAGGCAGCCGTTAAGGCTGGTGCAGACGCCATAACCGCCATAAACACTGTGAAAGCCATGGCAATAGACATCGAAACCACAAAGCCAGTTTTAAGCAATCGGAAGGGCGGATTATCCGGACCAGCCATAAAGCCCGTGGCTGTCAGATGCGTCTACGAAATCTATGAAAGAGGGGTTAAAGCGCCCATAATAGGGTGCGGCGGAATAACAAGCTGGCGAGACGCTGTGGAGTTTATGCTAGCTGGAGCTACAGCCGTCCAAATTGGAACAGCCATAGCTACTAAAGGACCAAACGTTTTCCGGGCGGTAACAAGAGGAATGAGGGCTTACTTGAAAAGAAAAGGGTTTAGGAGCGTGACTGAAATTGTCGGTTTGGCTCACAAAAGCTAACAAGCTAAGAACCCCACGCCTCCTAAGCGTGAAAACAGAAAGCCCAACCGTGAAAACCTTCACCTTTAAGGATGGATTGTGCGCAAAAGTTAAGCCCGGACAGTTTCTAATGCTTTGGATTCCCGGCGTAGACGAAATCCCATTAAGCATTTTCAACACAAACGAAAGGGAAGGCTTGGTTTCCGTAGCCGTCAAAAGGGTTGGCGAAGCAACACAAGCACTGCATGATAAAAAGGTGGGCGACATAATAGGCGTCCGCGGACCCTTCGGAAATAGCTTCACGCCAAGCACTGGCAGAATCCTTATGGTTGGAGGCGGAATAGGCATAGCACCACTATCATTTCTAGCCAAAAAACTGGCATCTTCTAAAAAGGCGAGAATAACGGTGGTCATTGGTGCAAAGACAAAAAGCGAGCTTCTGTTCTTGAAAGAGTTAAGGGGACTTTGCGGTGAGGCGAACGTTCTGGCGGCAACAGAAGACGGGAGCTACGGCGTGAAGGATGTGGCTTCAAACCTTGCCGAAACAGCTCTGGCTAAGGAAAAATTTGACGTGGTCTATACTTGTGGTCCGGAGCGGATGACTAGAAAAGTCTTTGACCAGTGTGAAAAGCGTGGCATTCTCATGGAGGCAAGCCTAGAACGCCTAATGCGCTGCGCCATAGGCATATGTGGAAGCTGCATTATTGGTAGATTCCGCGTCTGCAAAGACGGCCCAATATTCAATACTGAACAGCTTAGAAGGGTTAAAGATGAGTTTGGGTTTTTGAAACGCGACTTTGATGGAAAAAGAATACCGGTATAAAACCGCAGAGGGTATGTTAGATGCCAATCACACCTCTCCACGCAACAGCCCTACTTTTCCTATACTTTAAGGATAGAAGGCGCATAGACCCTTTGGCTTTAGCTGTTTCAACAACCTTCATAGATCTTGAACCCCTATACTACATTCTCCTTGGCGAACCCCTAGACCATAGAGTCTGGCACGGCTTTACATTCGCATTAACAGCGTATCCCATTCTAGTAACCATTGGAGTCTACGTGACGGAAAGTCTCTTTGAAAACAAACTGTGGAAAGTCTACAAGTGGGCAGGGCTTAACCCCATTAAGGCGAAGTATCAACTGCTAAACATTTACCTGCTAAGCCTCTTTGGTGGATTCAGCCACGTATTCCTGGACATGTTCACCCATCACGAAATGCTTTGGGTTCTATATCCGTTCGCCAATGGCAATCCTTTCTACAATTGGCAAGCCGCAATGATCGTAGAAGTTACGGTAATCATGTTGTCTATTTATTCGTTGTGGTGTTGGTTGAAAAGTATAGAGGGGGCTACCCGTATTGGTGTTTCCACAACCAAAATCCAGAGAGTATCCAATTGAGGATTTGGCAGAAAGCCTAAATTTGGCTGTTGGTAATGCGTAATTCAAAAAGGTTATATTTGGCTTGGGCTATTTTGTTGTGTTTGCGGGTGCGCTGTGATGAAAGGTGACCGCCAAATTCCAAGCTAATTCTGAAAAAACGTTGAGCATGGACTACCGCCCGCTTGAAATTGAAAGAGAAATCCGCGAATTCTGGGAGAAAAACCGCATAAGAGAAAAACTCATGGAATACCGCGAGAAGAAAAGTGTAGGCTTCTCCGGATGGGTTGAGGGACCGCCAACGCTGAATGGTATACCCCATGTGGGGCATGCCAGAGGACGCATAATGAAGGACTTACGCTTCAGATGGAAGACGATGCAAGGCTATTTTATGCCCTTCTGGGCGGGATGGGACTGCCAAGGCTTACCAGTGGAGCTGGAAGTTGAAAAATTGTTAGGCGTCAAAAATAAGAGGGAACTTTTAGAACGTGTAGGCGAAGAACGCTTCATAGAAGAATGCAAGAAAACCATAATGCGATACCATAAGGAATGGGTTAAGGCGGACAAAAATCTCGGCATATTCATAGACCAAGAGAAAGCCTACTGGACATACTTGGACAGCTACATAGAAAGGGAGTGGCAATACCTTAAACGTGCTTGGGAGCAAGGCTTGCTTGAAGAGGGTTATTATGTTGTTGCTTACTGTCCTGGATGCCAAACAAGCCTAAGCAGCGCAGAGGTTGGCTATGAAGGCTCATATGTTGAGGTGGAGGACCCATCCCTCTACTTCAAGTTTAAAGTGGTGGGAAGCCAAAACGAGTACTTTCTAATATGGACGACTATGCCCTTCACGGTGGTTACAGACCTAATGCTAGCAGTCCACCCAGAAGCTGAATACACAAAAGTCCAAGTTGGCGATGAAAAATGGATAATGGCGAGGCAACGCATAGAACCGGTAATGCAAGAGCTCGGCATAGAAAATTACGCAATAGTCGAGACTGTTTCAGGCAAGAGCTTAGAAGGCGTAAAGTATGATTACCCATTTAAGGATTTGATTCCCAAGCAGGCGGAATTGGATAGGCATCCCCTCGTGCACAGGGTTGTATGTGAAGATTTTGTTGACGTCAACACTGCCACTGGTGTTGTGCACCTTTCGCCTGGAAACGGTGAAGAAGACTTTTTGGCGGCACAAAAGCGTGAAGTCCCAATTTTCGCCCCCTTCGACGACGAAGCTAAATTTACCGAGGAGGCTGGAGCCTTCAGCGGGGTTTTTGCGAGGGACGCAGACGCCATGGTTGTTGAGGAACTTCGCAAGAGGGGCTTACTGGTTGAAGTTAAAACGATAATACATGAGTATCCAACTTGTTGGCGCTCCCACCACAAGCTGGTTTGGCTGGCAAGAAGGGAATACTTCCTAAGAACGGACAAGATAAACGACAAAATTTTGGAGGCAGCGGAGAAAGTCGAATACTTCTTCGAAGCTCCGAAGAACCGCTTCCTATCCTTCTTAAAAGAGGGCAAGCCATGGTGCATCTCAAGAGAACGCGTCTGGGGTGCCCCACTGCCCATATGGGTCTGCGAAAAATGCGGAGCAAAAACCCTCGTGGCGAGCAAAAAAGAGCTAATTGAAAAAGCCATAGAAAAGCCTCCGCAAAACTTTGAACTCCACAAGCCATGGATAGACCGCATAAAAATCAAGTGCGAAAAATGCGGCAGCACAATGCATCGAGAACCCTACGTTCTCGACACTTGGCACAACAGTGGAGCCTCACCATACGCCAGATTCACAGACGAAGAATTCAGCAAATACGTGCCAGTAGAATTCCTAACAGAAGGAATAGACCAAACGAGGGGCTGGGCAAACTCGCTTCTCTTGGAACATGTAATATTGACGGGAAGGGCTGAAGCCCCCTATAGGGCTTTCCTATTCCAAGGCTTAACACAGGACGCTAAAGGCAGAAAAATGAGCAAAAGCCTAGGCAACATAATCGAAATAAACAAACTCTTGGAAAAGGCTTCAGCCGATGTCTGCCGGTTCTACCTCCTACGTAAATGTTCACCAATAGAGTTTATGAACTTCGACATAAACGAGATGAACCGCCGACCATACCAAGTGCTGGCG
>JAVZOA010000041.1:0-8703 GCA_038882535.1 Bathyarchaeia archaeon
ACACGTTTCCCGGAGAGGTTGCTTCTGAACCTTCCCTCTTTGCCCTTAAGCCTCTGGGAAAGCGTTTTAAGAGCCCTTCCAGAGCGGTGCCGTGCCGGCGGAATACCCGAAGCCTCATTGTTAAAGTACGTTGTCACATGGTATTGGAGAAGCTCCGATAAGTCTTGAATTATAAGGGTTGGGGCACCAGCCTCCATGTTCTCTTTTAAGCGCTGGTTTATGCGAATTATGTCCACAAGCTTGTGGGTTAAGTCGTCCTCGGAGCGTATGCCAGACTCCAAAGTTATTGAGGGACGCACATATACTGGTGGGACTGGTAAGACTTGGAGAACCATCCATTCCGGACGGGCTGTTTTGGAATCGAAACCCAAAAGTTCCAAATCGTCGTTCGGTATGCGTTCAAGTCTTTCTCTAACCATACTGGGCGTTAGAGGCTGAGAACCGCTTTCAGGAATTTCCTCGCTGAACTTTGTGGGCTTTTCAAAGGTTATTTTATATTGGGGAGAGTTGCAGTGAGGGCAAGTTTTAGCCCTTATTTCTTGGGTAATTCGCTTAAATATTTCATCTGGAACAGTTCCCAACAGCTGGCGGGTTCTATCGATTCTTGTCCTCAACTTTTTAACGGCGTCTTCTGGAAGTAGAATTCGCCCACAGTTTCTGCATGTAACCCTAAGAAGGTCGTATATTATTTTTGCAAATTCTATGTGGATTATTGGGACGGCTAGCTCTATATGTCCGAAATGTCCAGGACAGCGTATAGCCGTGTTGCCACACGTCTTGCATCGCTGTCTCGGTTCAAGAGTGCCAAGCCTTCCATCCATAAGCCCAGCGGTTATTGGAGCGCCATCCTCATCGTAGGTGTCCGGCGTTTGAATTTCAACCACTGAAAGTTTACGTATTTCCTGAGGTGAGAATAAGCCGAAACGGATTTCGTCAACAACTTTATGGGCGACTTCCTCAACCGCCATGTTAGGCCCTCTCCTTAAGCTTTAATTTTGGCGCTACACAAAGGCTCATCAGTTCTTGTAGAAGAAGCTTAAAGGCATATGAGACTATTACAGGCGAGATTTTAGCCTTGTCTTCGCATATTCTGCAAACATATTTCCTCTGTTTTAGGTCGTAGTAGGCTATGTAGCCGCAGTTCTCACAAATGTAAAGAGTATACTTATCCGACTCCTCCAAAAGCCTGTCACGTAGGAGCATGGCAGCTCCATGTCCGATAAGGCAGTCCCTCTCCATTTCGCCGAAGCGCAGTCCACCTCCGCGGGCTCTTCCTTCCGTCGGCTGCCTCGTTAACATTTGCACTTGTCCTCTGGCCCTTGCGTGAATTTTGTCTGCAACCATGTGGTGGAGCTTCTGATAGTAGACTATGCCCACGAAAACATCTGCCACAAACTTTTCACCCGTCACGCCGTTGTAGAAGACCTCTTCCCCACTGTGGCTGAAACCAAGCTTTATTAGGGCTTTTCTCAAGTCCTCTGCCTTCTCGTTTGAGAAGGGTGTTCCATCAACCGGCTTGCCCCTCATGGCTGCAACTTTGCCAGCTATAGACTCTATAAACTGTCCAATAGTCATTCTCGACGGGATAGCGTGGGGATTAATTATAATGTCTGGAACTGTACCGTCCTCCGTGAAGGGCATATCCTCTTGTGGCACAATAAGCCCTATAACGCCTTTCTGTCCGTGGCGGGATGCAAACTTGTCGCCAAGCTCTGGGATTCTCTGGTCTCTAACCCTAACCTTCACGAGTTTACTTCCCTCGCCAGACTCTGTTATGAAGACGGCGTCTACGATTCCTGTTTCTGATGGGCGCATGTCCACGGAGGTGTCCCGCATTGAAGGCCCCTTAACCTCAAACTCCTTATATTCTTCTAGGAATCTTGGCGGGCTTGTTCTTCCTATCAGAACGTCTCCACCGGTAACTTGGGCTTCTAGGCTTATTATGCCGTCTGGCTCCAAAAGCCTATAATATTGTTCGCCTCTGAAACCCCTTGTTCCCGGTTCTGGTATGACAAATTTGTCTTTAAGTCCGCCCATATATTGGCGGCATTCAGCTTCATATATGCGGTAGAATGTGGATCGCCCCAAGCCCCTTTCAATTGAGGCTTTGTTGAAGATTAGGGCGTCCTCCATGTTGTAGCCTTCATAGGATAGAACCGCCACTATACAGTTCTGCCCTGATGGGCGAAGCTTATAGCCCATAACTTCCATTAGAGTTGTTTCAACCAGCGGCGTCTGTGGATAATGCAGTATATGCGACCTTGAATCAACACGTAATGGGAAGTTTGTGGCGAAGATTCCGAGCGCCTGCTTTGCCATAGCTGCTTGATAAGAGTTGCGGGGTGACTGATTGTGCTCCGCATAGGGTATTGTTGAGGCGCAAATTCCGAGAATTGTGTGGGTTGAAATTTCCAAGTGGGTGTGTTCTGGGGTTATTTCTTCAGCGCTTATGGCGACGTAGGCGTTTTCCTCCTCCTCAGCATCCAAATATTCAATTATGCCATCTTTAACAAGGTCTTCAAAGGACAACCCGCCATGGTTAATCTTTTCTATATGCTCTGGCTGAAGCCTCGGGGTGCCATTTTCAACTATTATTAGTGGTCTTCTAACCCTTCCCTCGTCGCAGTTAACGTATATTTCCTCTCTTTCACCATACTCCTTAGGGAAGTAAGCGATGTTAACTTCTGTTGAGATTTCTCCCATGCGCCGGCGTTGCCTAAACTCTTGAACCACCTTTTCTGGAGTGGCACAATAGCCAACAATTGTTCCATCCACGAAGACTTTTGCACCGTAACGCTTGAGCGTTTCATTTGCCTCGTAGACCGGTGTGACGCCCATGCTAAACAGTATTTGCTTAATCTTTTCGGGGTTTACTCCGACGGATATGGAGGCTGATAAGGCAAGGTTCTTAACCAAGCCGCAGTTTGAGCCTTCCGGCGTCTCATTCGGGCATAGGCGCCCCCAATGGGTTGAGTGCAAGTCTCTAGCTTCAAAGTTTGGCTGGCTTCTGCTGAGCGGCGACTGAAGCCTTCTCAAATGGCTTAGGGTGGAAAGGTAATTTGTTCTATCGAGAAGCTGGGTTACACCAACGCGTCCTCTTCCCCAGTTTCCCGTGGCAAGTGCGTGCTGAAGCCTTTCGGTTATTATGCCTGGGCGCACGGCAGCCGAGACAGTAATTATTGGTCCTTTGACACCTATCCTTTCAAGCTGGTATTTTATATCTCTTATAAGGTTTCGGAAGGCTACGCGGAACAAGTCTGCCAGCAGTGGTCCAGCAAGCCTCAAACGCTTGTTTTTGAAGTGGTCTTTGTCGTCTGGTTTCCGCCTTCCAAGCTTTAGCTCGATGACTCTGCACGCCATCTCGCCCAAGAATATGGCTTTTTCACGGCGGCTCTGGTTTGTCCTTCCAAGGTGAGGTAAGAAGTTCTTATCTATGGCTGCTTCAGCCTTCTGAATACGGTATTCTTCAACTTGCCCGTGGGCTACGCGATTTCCAATAAATAATATTGCGTCTCTAACGGTGTCGACGCCCAAAGCCTTCTCGAAGGATGGCTCCAGCTCACTTTGGATTTCCTCGTCAACCGAGACAGCTTCGGCAATCTCTTTGTCAGACTCGAGTCCCAAGGCTCGCATAACAATGACGAAGGGGACTTCTGTTGGCACTCCTGGCATCGTGACGTATAGGGCGCCATCAGACTTCATCTTCAGCTCTATTCTTGCTCTAAAGCCAACGGTTGTGGAGAAGAGTTTGGCTTGGTAGACAGGAGTTGCGCCCTTTTCGTCTATGTCAACGATTATGCGGTTTGGAGCTAAATCCTCCATAGCCACTATGACACGTTCAGAACCATTAACAATGAAGTAGCCGCCTGGGTCGTCTGGGTCTTCGCCAACGGCTATTAGTTCTTCGCGGGAAAGCTGCGACAAGAAGCAAAGTTTAGACTTAAGCATTACGGGAATGTTGCCGATAAAAACGAGTTCCGTGTCCTGCTCTCTGCCGTCTACAACCGGCGTCATTTCAAGGGCTATTGGCGCCGCGTAGGTGAGGTTTCGAACCCTAGCCTCTATTGGGTAAATTTCATGTTTTGTGCCGTCAACCTCAGTCACATACGGACCGCTTATCCTCGTCTGGGGGTCGATTATCCAGATTTGTCCGAGCTTAACAGTGTAGGGGCATTCCGGAACCTCTATTGGGATTTCTCCAACCTCGTCTATAACCTCTTGCAAGCCATGATCTATAAACTCATTGTAGGAGTCCAGGTGCTGGCGAACCAGCCCCTTCTCTTTGAAGAAAGCCTTTAACAGCGTATTCACATCTTCTTTTGAACATTTAACCATTATGAATCAACCCCGCAATTTCCACTTTAAATCGACGATGGAGGGATGAACGTGGTGCGGGTTTCCTCAAACTTTTAATTTCCTCCGCTTTTGGGTCATCCAGTTTTAAAAAGTCTCCAATATATTGAAGCTAAACACGTAAAACTGCACAGCTCACTAATAAACTTTTTTGTGGAAAAATCCATGTCCTCAGCCCCACAAAGCCAAGAAAACCAACATTTATTGGGCTTTTCCAAATTCAATAGAAGCCCGCTCCTCTAGTTTTCCGGTTTAGAAAATGCAGACGGTAAGCTTAAATCTCATCATTCCATTCTTTGAAAAATGGGCGGCGGTAGCCAAGCTAGGTCAAAGGCGGAGGACTCAAGATCGGCATTTAAAAAGGCTAAACCCTATGAGCCATCCTCTCCCGTAGGGGTTCGCCGGTTCAAATCCGGCCCGCCGCACCATTTGAGCAACTAAAGTTGCTCAAAATTTACTCATTTTACTTCTTTGATGTGCTCTAGGATGGAGAATTAACAAAATCGGTGTTAATAGAAAAGATTTTGTGCTAAAAAGACCATATTTAATTAGGCTAAATTCTGGACGGATACTAGAGTGACAATTAGCAAGAAGGGCGAAGTTAAATTAGATGCGCCTCTTATTCATTCTGATGCTCAGCTTTGCCACGTAGATAGCCTTTCAATGACTTTAAGGTACATAGGGGATAGATATGAACCTTGGTATATTGGCGGGACATCGGGGCGTTTCTTCGGATTCGGATATTATCCAAGCAAAGAATACGTCCAAATTCGAACGGGTACTTTTCCTTTAAAAGCCCTATTAACCTTCCTTAAAGAACATGGTTACTCGTTTCAATTCCTTCAGGGAAAATCATGGAATGACGCTTTTCCTATTCTGAAAAAATTTCTATTGAATGGTTTGCCTGTTTTAGTGATAAGTCACATGGGCTGGCTTTCATATAACAAAGAATATGAGATATTTAGAAAGTTAGGTGGTGTTGTAGACCATTACGTTGTAATCACAGGTTTAAGGGATGATGAGGTGGTCTACGTGAATGACCCTAATCCAGATTTCTTCAGAAAGGATGCAGAATTAGCCATACAAGACTTCAGGATTGGATGGGCTGAAAAGATACCAGAAATATATCAGTCTTGCCCGATGCTTGTTGTAAGTAGGAGAAAACACAAACCAGAGTTAAAGAAAATTCTAGCAAAATCGCTGCAGCGCGCGTTAAAACAGATGCACACAAAGAGAGGTGCAACGGGAATCGCGGGCTTAAAGAAGGCAAGCAAAGAAATACCCGAACTTCTTCGAGAAGATGCGCTTTCAATTAGGAATTCACTTGAAGAATTTGCCTATTTCAGGTTTAGGGTGATAGCAACCGAAGCCAAATATGCCAGCAAATTCTTGGATTATGCAGCTAAAGAGCTCAATATTCCCGAGCTGAAAATTTCTGCAAAAAAGTTGCTAATCGCATCAGACTGTTTTAAAGGGCTAAGAAACCTTTTTATAAATTGCGTGCAGGGTCAAAGAAAATTAACCGATATTGCAGATGATACAGAAATATTATTGGTCAAAGCTTACGAAGCAGAAAGGGACTGTTTTCTCAATTTAGCATCATTAAAGTATGCCCTATTTCGCCACAACGAATATGAGTAATGGGGATGAGAGGCGATGATACACTCGACGATGGTGCATAGGCAGCATGCCAAGCAAGGTATCGACTCACTGCTTGTCCAAAGCTTTGCAGAATTCGCCTTCGAACGAGGCGCTAACGTGATAGAAGATGATGTTGAAGAGGGTCCCGACAAGTTCTAGAAAAATGCGGGTTCAAGAAGACATGCATCTGGTATTCAATGGTATTAAAAAAGAAAGTTTGAATCTTTTCAAAAGATGAAGTTGACGATGTGCAATAGGCTTCGAAAAATAAATATCTAGGACCAAAAGGGTGTTGCATATTTGGAAGATCCCTCTCGTTGTATTTTTGTTGCACTTTTATACCATAATGTTTATTAAGACTTGCGATGTAATAAGCTGAGACGGGATGAAAGAATGAGAAAAAGACTAGACACAAAAATAACCCAGAAACTTGAAGAGGCGAAATCTGAAACGTTAACGGTTGAATTTCTCATATGCGAGACTCTGATTCGCAACAAAACAGTTTAAGAAAACATAAAACGTGCAAAACGTACTCAAATTTTTAAAGCAGCTTCTCGTTTTCTACCATAACAAAATTGGAAGAAGAACATGGTTAACAAAAAAATCTTGTAAGTAGATGCTGACTGTATTGTGGTGCATGCGGAATCTATAGGATTACAAAGAGCCTTTTACTAGGCAAAGGATATATCCTACTGTTGGTTTAGAAACCCTACAATTCAAAAAACAATTGCGTGTTAGAAAGGCGAAAACGTGTGGAGTTGAGAGATAAGGTACTTAAACTGAAGAAAGAGAAGAAAGCCATAATACTCGCACACAACTACCAGCGACCAGAGATTCAGGACATTGCAGACTACGTCGGCGACAGCATAGAACTAAGCAAAAAAGCCATGGAAGAGAAAGAAGCGGAAATAATTGTTTTTGCAGCTGTGGATTTTATGGCTGAATCCGCAGCTATTCTGAACCCTGAAAAGAAGGTTTTGCTGCCCTCTGCTGGCGCCCGCTGTCCTATGGCTCAGATGCTGACTGTTGATGAGATTAAGAGGTGGCGTGTGCTTTACCCGCTTGTGCCGCTGGTTTTGTATGTTAACACTTTGGCTTCTGCAAAAGCTTATTGCGATGTCTGTTGCACGTCAGCCAACGCCGTCGAAGTGATAAACGCCTTGGATGCTGAAACGGTTCTTTTTGGACCGGACCACAACTTGGCGGAGTACGTACAGGAAAAGACTGGAAAAACAGTTATTCCGATTCCAGAACGTGGTTTTTGCCCAACCCATCTCCTCTTCCAACCGGAAGAAGTGCAGATTCTCAGGGCTGATTACCCGGATGCTGTTGTCATGGTTCATCCGGAGTGTACGGCTGAAATGCGGAAAATAGCCGACTTCATTGGGAGCACGTCCCAAATGTGCCGATACGCAAAGGAAAGTAACGCTGAAACATTTATTGTGGCAACAGAGGAGGGGCTTCTGCACCGTTTGAGGAAGGATAATCCGGGTAAACGTTTTGTTTTGGCTTATGAGGGCGCCGTCTGCCCCAACATGAAGCTTAACACTCTTGAAAGAATTTACACAGCCCTTAAAGAGGAGAAGCACGTGGTCACTGTTCCAGAGCCAATAGCAAGCAAAGCTAGAAAAGCCCTAGAAAAAATGTTTGAAATAACGCATTAAAAGCTCTCATCTTTTCAAAGCGAGACAATCATTGTTTTTAGAAGCTTAACACCCCGCTTTGATGAAAGTTCATCGCTTAACCGTCGAATTTCAGCAGCGTCACCCTTAACCGCTATGGCTTCTAAGCAATCCCGCTCCGTCAAGTGAATATGCATTGTTGAAGAGATTATGCCAGCATAATGGTGCTGTACATCCGTGAGGGCGTCTTCTAAACCCCTAACCTCATGGTCATAGAGAAGCATTAAAACCCCGGCTTGAAGACCTTTTTCCTCTTGAAGCCACTTACGCTCGGAAACAAAAAGTCTAACAGCGTCTTGAACAGCCTTGGAGCGATTTTCGTAGCCCATTTTTTGGATAACCCCATCGAAGTCTCTTAAAAGGTTTGGCGGAAAGGTCACGCTTACGCGCACTATTTTTTCAGTTTTCGCCATGAAGACCACGTTGTTATTTTGTGTTTTTGACCATAAAGTTTTTATGCAATGGATATTACGTTTTTATAAAAAAGTATTACTAAGGATGAAAATGCACCACTTTAAACCAATTGACATAGCCATAATAGCCATATTCTCAGCCTTGTGGGCGGCATTAAACCTTACAGTAGGACCCTTAGGATTCACGCTGTTTCATTTGCCCATATTTTGCGATTTCTCTGTCTATTTTACTTTGCTTTTGGCTACTTGGGCTTCTGGAAGAACTGGAATACCGTCAATGGTCGGCGTAATAGGCGCATTAATAGTGCTGGCAATGAGGCCAGAATCAACGCAGATGATAGGTTTTCTAGCATCAGCCATCCTCTTTGACGCCTTAATGACGCTGTGCAAACATAAAATTAACCTCAAACCCTACAATATGGCTGTAGCAGCCATTGCAACAATAATATCTGCCTATTTTGCAGGTGTAGTCATTGGAACAGTTTTCATGGCTAGATCTTTGGAGTGGTCGCTGACATTTTGGGGCGCGTGGCACTTGATGGGTGGAATAATAAGCCTAGTAATCGCTCTACCAGTGATAGGAGCGCTTGAAAAGGCGAAGGGAATAAAAAGTG
>JAVZOA010000042.1:0-8701 GCA_038882535.1 Bathyarchaeia archaeon
CTAAGCATTGAAGGAGCAAAAAGAATCCTAGAGAGTGGTGTTCCGGCAAAATGCATAGTCACCGTTAAAAATGATGTTTCCAAGTTTATTGCTGAAGGCGGCGATGTTTTCGCCACACACGTTTTAAAGGCGGACGATGGAATCCGCCCAAAAGACGAGGTCATCGTGGTTAACGAAAGGGGCGAAGTTTTAGCTGTTGGCAAAGCTGTGTTATCTGGGGAGGAGATGACGGCATTTAAAGTTGGCGTGGCGGTCAAGGTTAGACGTGGAATTTTGGAGGAAGGTTAAGTATAAGAAGCCTAACTGGGTTAGTGGTTAATGGAGGCTAAAGGCTGTTGATGCGTAGGCGAATAAGCCCCCGAGAAGCCAAGCGGATGATGCAACGCATGGGCTTGAGCATGGACGCCATCCCAGACGTTGAACAAGTCATCATAAAAACCATCAGTAAAGAAATAGTTATCGAGAATCCTGAAGTGGCGGTTGTTGACATTCAAGGACAGAAAATGTTCCAAGTGGCGGGTGGAAAAATAATAGAAAAGGCTGTTGAGCGCAAATTGGCTATACCCGAAGAGGATGTGAGGCTTGTGGCGGACCAAACTGGAAAAAGCCTTGAAGAGGCAAGAAAGGCTTTAGAGGAATGCGATGGTGACTTGGCAAAAGCCATCCTTTTGCTCCAGTCTAAACTATGATTAACCGCTTTGGATGAGATTTAATGGATTTTGACATCGTTGCAGCTGGGCATTTTAGCATAGACTTAATAAGTTTGCCGAATAGACAACTGCCCTACAATATTTTAGGCGGTTCAGTGACTTATGTTTCACTTTCAGCCAAACGTTTAGGCGCAAATGTTTCCATAATCTCAAAAGTTGGCGGAGACTTCCCACAAGCCTACTTATGGTGGCTTAGCCAGGAAGGCATAGATATTTCAAAAGTAGCCAAAATTATTCAGGAGAAAACCACAAGATTTGAGCTAAAATACGACAGTGACATGTCAAACCGCACCATGAGACTTGCCAGTAAAGCGCCACCAATACAGATTGAAGACTTGCCTAACTCTCTGCAGGCCAAAGCTGTTCATCTCGCTCCAATAGCCAACGAAATCCCATACGAAGTTGCCGAAAAACTGGCAAAATCTGCTGAAGTAGTATCCCTAGACCCTCAAGGACTTGTTCGAGTTTTCGATGAAAACGGTTACGTGGCAAACGAGGCGCCAAAGGACAAGCGTATACTCGAACTTATAGACATATACAAGTCTTCACAAGACGAGGTTGAGGCTGCTACTGGCACGGCTGATTTACAGTCAGCCATAAAAGCTGTCCACGACTTTGGCGTCGAAACAGTTATAGTAACCATGGACATGAAGGGCGCAGTGCTATCAATAGATGGAGCTACCTATGAAATTCCAGCATGCACGCCCAACAAGCTTGTAGACCCGACTGGTGCTGGAGACGCGTTTATCGGCGGTTTCTTAGCGGAATACGTTCGCGGCAAAGAAGCCCTGTGGTGTGCATGTGTTGGTTCTGCAGTAGCATCAACAGTCGTTGAAGGTGTTGGGCCAACATTCTTTGGCAATAAAGATGAGATTTACCGAAGAGCAAGCGTGCTCTACGAAAAAGGAATTAAGCATTGAAGTGCATTGTATTCAGTTAAAGCCGAAAAAGGCATAAGCTAATGTGGGGTTTAACCTTTGGGACGTGTCGCAAAGGGCGTTAAATGCAGTGTTTCAGGATGCAGCAAAGAGGCGAAGCGTTCCCTTTCAGCCGCCAAGGTTAGAACGGCCGGGTTAAGCATTGGAAGCGGTGAGGGGCGTGCGTACTTATGCGAAAACCATTACAAGGAATTTAAGAAACGAACAAAGAAGGAGAGGAAAATTGAACAGTGGCGGTATAAAGGCACTTAAAAACTAGAGAGGGAAGGGGAGGCGAAAATGAGAATACTGCAACTGCACTCCAACTACATCGAGTATAAGCCCATCCAGAAAGAAATCGCCATAGCTGAAGAAACAGACAAGGAAATAAAACGCTTAGAAGAAATCGTCGTTTTGTTCACGGCGGTGGAAGAAGGCGACGACGAAACAGTAGCCAAAAAAGCCATTGAAGAGGTTAAATCCTTCCTTGAAAAGTTGAAAGTGAACCGCGTTCTAATATATCCATACGCGCATCTCAGCAGCAACCTCGCAAAACCATCAGAAGCGCTAAAAGTTGTAAGGGCTATGGAAGCTTATGCAAGAGCTGAGGGCATAGAAACATACCGTGCGCCATTTGGTTGGAACAAGCAATTTACAATTTCGATAAAGGGGCACCCTCTGGCGGAGCAGTCCCGCGTTATATTGCCAGCAAAAGAGGAAAAGGAAGCCGAGAAAGTTTCAGAGGCGCTAAAGGCTGAGGAAAAGTTGGAGTCCTTCTGGTACATCCTGCAGCCTGACGGCAAAATGATTCCGGTGGAGGAGTTTGACTTCCGTGGGCATGAAAACCTTGGAAAGTTTGCTAAATACGAGATTACCAAGGTTAGGGCTAGCCAGCAGATGCCGCCCCATGTGCCTTTGATGAAGAGGCTTGAAATAGCCGACTACGAGGCTGGAAGCGACCCGGGAAATATTCGCTGGTACCCAAAGGGTAGACTCATAAAATCGCTTATAGAGCAGTATGTGACCGCTAAGATTATAGAGTATGGTGCTATGGAAGTTGAAACTCCGGTAATGTACGACTTCAGCCACCCAAGCTTGGCGGATTATATAAACCGTTTTCCAGCTAGGCAGTACCTCCTTAAATCCGAGGATAAAGAGCTCTTCCTACGATTCGCCGCGTGTTTTGGGCAGTTCTTGATGGTTCATGATACGCAGTTCTCTTATAGGCATATGCCCCTAAAAGTCTACGAGCTAACCCGCTACAGCTTCAGGAGAGAAAAAAGCGGCGAAGTTGTAGGTTTAAGAAGGCTAAGGGCTTTCACAATGCCCGATTGTCACGCTTTCTGCACAGACTTGGAACAAGCCAAAAAGGAGTTTGTTACGAGGTTTAAGCTTTGCATGGAAGTTTTAGAGGGTATAGGCTTATCAAAAGAGGATTATGAGGCGGCGATTCGCTTCACAAAGGACTTCTACGAAGAAAACAAAGACTTTATCGTAAATCTAGCCAAAATTTTCGGCAAGCCGGTCCTTGTTGAAATGTGGAAGGAACCCTTCTTTTATTTTAGGCTTAAATGGGATTTTAACTTCGTCGATAACCAAGACAAGGCTGCTGCGTTATCAACAGACCAGATAGACGTGGAAAATGCAAAAAGATACGACATAACTTATGTTGACGAGAAGGGCGAAAGGCATTATCCGCTTATACTGCATTGTTCTCCAAGCGGCGCTGTGGAACGCTGCGTATACGCCCTTTTGGAGAAAGCCTATAAGCAACAACAGGGAGGCGAACCTCCAATGCTTCCAGTCTGGCTCTCGCCAACACAAGTGCGCATAATCCCCATGTCCGACAAATACATTGAGCACTGCGAAAAACTAGCGGAAAAACTTGAAGCCAACCAAATCCGCGTTGACATAGACGACAGACCATTAACACTGCAAAAACGCGTTAGAGAAGCCGAAATAGAATGGATACCCTACATAATAGTTGCAGGGCAGAAGGAAATAGAGTCAGAAATACTCCCGGTAAGAGATAGAAAGGCTAAACAGATACGCAAAATGAAGCTTGAAGAACTCATAAGCGAAATCAAAAGCCACATACAGGACAAGCCTTTCAAACCGCTGCCCTTGCCAAAACGTGTTTCAAAAAGACCCCAATTCTATGGCTAAATATCAATAAAATTAACTGGAGCTGCCAAAACACATATCAACCCTGAGTGGCAAATTTCTGTTCTCCGAGAAGGGAAAATCGGATTGGATAAAGAGCTACTTGTTTATATAGATGGTGAATACTACCCAAAATCCCAAGCCAAAATATCTGTCTATGACCATGGACTTTTATATGGCGACGGGGTCTTCGAAGGAATCCGCGCCTACAATGGCGTAGTCTTCAAACTGAAAGAACACATTGATAGGCTTTTCCGTTCAGCCCACGCCATAATGCTGCAAATCCCAATAACAAAGGAACAGATGATAAACATAGTTTTGGAAACCCTTCGCAAAAACAACCTAAAAGACGCTTACATCCGCCTATTAGTGACAAGAGGCGTGGGCGACCTTGGATTAGACCCAAGAAAATGCTCAAAACCCACAATAATCGTGATAACAGACACAATTGCACTTCATAAGAGTGAGGCAAAGGAAAAGGGCATAACTGCGATGCTAACATGGGTTAAACGAGACCCCGTAGACGCGACAAGCCACGAAATAAAATCATTAAACTACTTGAACAGCATACTCGCCAAAATAGAGGCGAATATTAACGGTGTGGACGAAGCCATATGCCTTGACAAGAATGGTTTCGTATGCGAAGGCGTAGCAGAAAACATATTTGTAGTAAAAAATGGGCGAATATGCACGCCGCCAAGCTACACCGGAGCCCTGCCCGGAATAACAGCTGAAGTAGTAAAAGAACTAGCCAAAAACCTCGGATACGAAGTTATAGAAAAGAACATAACGCCATACGAACTTTTCACAGCAGACGAGGTCTTCTTCACCGGAACAGCAGCAGAAATCGTCCCAGTTAGAGAGATAAATAAGAGACAGATAGGAAGCGGTAAACCTGGCCCGATAACAAAAAGGCTTATGGAAGAATTCTTAAAACTTGTTCAAGACCCAAAACATGGAATACCAGTCTATCAATAGCCAACACTTTAACGTTGATGAAGCAACGAACGCGCCTTAACGCTTTCACCTATTCTTTTCCATGAAGCTTTCCAGCAAATTCAAAGCCTCTTCAAGAGTTTCAATAGGCGGCAAGAAAACACCCCTAACATGGCCAGCACCATAAACTTGACAGAAACCGGAGCCATGAACAAACAGCACACCAGTTTCCTTCAAAAGCTCCAACACAAATTCAAGATCGGTCTTCCACCTTGAGCCAACACCATGAATCTTTGGGAAAACATAAAAAGCTGCTTCTGGTTTTGTGCAACTTATCCCTTCAATTTCATTCAGCCTTTTCCATGCGTAGTCTCTTCTAGCCCTAAGCTTTGAAACCGTCTCGTGAATATGGTCTTGCGGGCCTTTTAAAGCGGCCACACCAGCCTTTTGCACCGGAGTGTTGGCACAAATTCTTATCCTTGCCTCCTTTTCGACGCACTCCTTCAACTCTTTAAGCTCGCCCCTTGGGCTGTAGAAGTACACGTAGCCAAGTCTCCAACCAGTCATTAAGTAGGCTTTTGAAAAGCCGTTCATCCCTATAACCGGCACATCCTTTGCAAGACTTGCTGTGCTCACAAACTTCTTCTCGAAAACTAGCTGGTCATAAATCTCATCAGATATAACCGGAACACCATGCTCAGCAGCCAAATCCAAAATCTGCCTCAAGGTCTTCTCGTCGTAAAGGGCACCACACGGATTGTTAGGGTTAATAATAACAATTGCGCGAGTTCTGCTGGAAATCTTTCTTCTCAAATCCTCAACATTTGGCTGCCAGCCCCGCTCCTCAACAGTTTCGTAAGTGACAGGTTTTCCACCAAAAAACTTAGTATACGAAATGTAAGGCGGATAAGTTGGACCTGGGAGGAGAACCTCATCCCCAGCATCGACAAGGGCAGCCATAATCATCTGAATACCCTCAGAAATCCCAGACGTAACAATAACATCCGCAGCTGAAATATCCACGCCATTCAAACGGTTTTCCTTCTCGCTTATGGCTTCTCTAAGTTCAAACAAACCTTCAGAAGTAGAATAGGCGTTGGCTCCACCCCTAACAGCTTCAAATAAAGCTTGCTTAATATGTTCCGGCGTGTCAAAATCAAAAGCCACGGGGTCTCCTATGTTTAAATAATAAATTTTCTTGCCAACTTTCGCAAGTGTCTTGGCATAAACAATCACATCACGGATGGCATATTCGATAGTACGAGCCCTTTCGGTAACCTTTATGCACATTAATTCTCAACATCCCTTAGAGCAAAAGCTTTCAGGTTAAAAGATAAAAGGCTTGTGGAGTACCATTTATGGAATAAGCCAAGATAATGGAATTTTCACTTCTCCCAACTCTTCAGTGAAGACAGTTAACGTCAAAGTGTTACCTGAGCATTTCTGCTTGTCTAAGGCAAACAGCAAAACGACATTGCCGCCAACATTAATCACTTCGTCTTCTGGGAAAACATACTTATATCTAAATAAGTCTGTTGAGGCGTTGACTGTTAAAATAACTTCCGACAACGTAAGGTTCCAAAGGGAATACTCTAAGTTTGTAAGGACTATGGTCGCGTTTATATAGCTTGTTTCACCAGTCTCAAACTGTACAGTTGCGTTAAGTTCTGCCACCGGAAGAATAAATGTAAAATCAAATGAGTAGTTTCCTGATGGAGTCGTATTCGATACGACATTTATTATCAGAGTCAAATTCCTATCATTGTAATTTTTAATGTAATTTGCCCAATCAAATGTGCAGTTTAGCGCCTTACTTTCACCAGGGGCAATTGGTCCATAAGGAAGCTGTGGACTAACTTCTGTAGTTCTATTTAGTATTTGTCCAGTTTTCTTAATCTTAATTTGTGTAATATTTATGGATTCAAGTGATGAAATATGATTAAGTATAGTTATGTTAAAATAGCCTCTATTCTTCAAATCGAAAATGCTTCCGCTGGCGTTAACTATTATTGGCGACGGTGTTGTAATATTAAGAGTGGCTGAAAAATCTTGAAGGAAATATGCTGTAATTGTAATTTTCCGCCCTCTGTATTCTTTCCAACCCCATTCAAATTTGAACGTCAGCGATGTGTTTGGCATTATCCCAACTGAACCGCACTCAAACGGGTTAAGATATGTTCCATTATCCAGCTTACAACTTATTGTTGTAATATTCGCGTGACTTACAGATTCGGCGAAGTTAAAAATTGTTACATTAAAGTGGCTGGTGTCTTCCTCGCTGAAATCCACACTTTTGATGGAAACACTAAATCCTTTTAGTTCCAATTCCTTTCTAAAAACATATCCTTGCTCCGTATAGACTATAAGCGGAAGCGTCGCTGAAACTCCGAGCCAGCTAATATTAAGCCTAAAATCAGCAGATTCACGCGCTGGAATCGTAATTGGCCGTACCCTGACATTTGGATCCATTTTAGTATCAATTGCACCCCAAACTTCTATGTCATTTACTGTTACGTTAACCTCGGATTGGGGGTTGTTTGTCAACGTAATGTTACATTTTTTAACAGAGATCCTCGGGTTGAAGTTTACATTTATGCCAAGTTGGACAAAGGGTAGTTTTGTCTGCATATTTGCGGCTGTGGAGTCTGGAGAAAATACATGTACAATTATGGTTTTCCCGGCGAAACCGTAGCTACCAATAAGTTGTCCAAGTGTGACGTTTGTATTTTCTTTCTTCATTTTTATGCATGTTATGTTTTTAGACTCGCCTATGGGGACTACTATCCCGTTTTTAAGGGGTGGGTCTGTTTCAACAACATCATAGAGTTGCGTCTCCCCTTCGAGGCTTATCGCTATTCTGGAAATTTTTGCATCTGTTGGCGAGTATGAAGGATTTAACACGCTTATGGTGAACCGAGTGGCATCTTCCTTATTTATGTAAACACCAGTTATTGTGAGGGTTGTTCCTTCTGGTTTTTTGGTGTAGTAAGCGATGGTGAAGGCGTAAGAAACTATTCCGCCTATTATCGCTGAAATTATTATGAGGATTATAGTTAAGAGGGTTGAAACTGCTTTCACGTCTATTCGCACGTTCATAACCATCACGTTCCAAGCGTTTCTAGACTCATATTCTTTTGAAATAGATAAACATTCCTTTTAAATAGTTTCCAGAGGCAAATTTATAATACATGTTTTAACCGTTCTTAAAACTCTGCATGTCCTTGGGGGGAGACTTGTGACCGAATATGACGCAGTAGTGGTTGGAGCCGGTGTTATTGGCTTATCAACCGCCTATCACATTAAGAGGCACGATCCAAATTCGAAGATATTGGTTGTTGACAAGTTTAGCGCGGCAGGGCAAGGAAGCACCGCAAAGAGCATGTCTGCATTCCGTTGCTTGTTCTCTTCTCCGATAAATTATGTTCTTTCAAACTCTTCTGTTGACTTCTATAATCACGTGCAAACAGAGCTTGGTGTCGACTTAAAGTTGCTTTTTATTGGATATTTGTGGCTTTTAGGAGAGGAGGATTTTGTAGAAATGGCTCCAATTTTGAAAGAGTTAGCGGCTAGAAGCCTAAAATATAGGGAGTATGAAGCTGAAGAACTTGCCAAGCTACTTGGCTTAACCATATGTTTACGCGGCGATGAGGAAGCCGAGCTTATAGGGTTAAAGGATGTTTATAAGGGAATTTTTATTCCAAAAGCTGGAGTTGTTGGCGCGGACTGTATCGTTAAATTTTATGAGGAAGAATTTTCGCGTCTCGGTGGGGAAATCCGCTATGGCGTTAAAGTCCAAGATTTGATAGTTGAGGCATGCCGGCCTCTTGGAATAACCGGAGAACCATTCTTTTGGCAAGAGTCAAGAGTTTCAGGTGTTAAAACGGATTCTGGAATAATCAAGGCGAAGAAAACAATTTTGGCGGCTGGTGCTTGGATTCCTCAGCTTTTAGACGGTGTCGGAATTGAATGTTTTAT
>JAVZOA010000043.1:0-8592 GCA_038882535.1 Bathyarchaeia archaeon
CGGATTATCGATTCAAAAACTGGAGAGAACAGCGTCATATTGGGCAACGAATCCACTCCCATCCCGTTAGGGGGCTATTCATTCACCGTGAATGTTACACTTACGGGTTTAACACAAAACATAGTTACTTTTCAAGTGGCAATAAGCTTCGAATATAGCAAAGTTAAATGTACAGGTGCATGGCTACCCACAAACAACCCAAACTTCGTATTCTACAACAAAAAAATACAGCAGGTACAACCGGAGATCTATAATCAACAACCCCGAAAGGCTCCTCCAGGCTATGGCTACGTCTTTCTAGGCGCAAGCCTCCTCAACTGGAACGACGCCGTAACAACTTCTCAGGCAATACTTTGCCAAATAAACTTCACAGCCATAAAAATAGGAACCTTCACGCTGAGCATAATTCCAACAGGAAGCCCAGACTATGACGATGACTCCTTCTTATGGAACTCAGATTCAATTGAAATTCCGTTTACATCCGAATCCTTCCAAGTCACAGTTTATGGGGCTAAATCTCCGCCAATAGCGGCTTTCACATGGCAGCCCCAATACCCAAAACCAAACCAACCAGTGACCTTTGACGCTTCTGGAAGCTACGACCCAGACGGCTATATTGCAAACTACACTTGGGACTTTGGAGACGGAACAAACACAACAACAAACCAGCAAAGCGTCAATCACACATATACAACATACGGAATAAAGTACGTCAACCTTACGGTGACAGACAACGAAAACCAAAACAGTTCAAAAACGCAAGTAATTTTTGTTGGAATTCCCCCACAGATAAGCTTCACTTACGACCCTGAAAACCCCTACGTACCAATAGGGGCTAATGCAACAATAACGCTTAACGCGACAGGAAGCTTTGACCCAGATGGAACCATCACCCAATACTTATGGAACTTAACCCGCCTACAATTCAAGCCAAAAGGCGTAAAAATAAACTATGTACCCGTTGAGTTCTGGAACGAAACCACGACGGATGAAAACGTAACGTTCACCCTCTCCAAAAACAGCCTTTACAACGTCACCCTAACAGCCTTTGACAACGACGGACTTTACAATTCAACAAGCAAAATAATCTTTGTGGGACAGCGCCCAATAGTCAACTTTACATGGACACCACTGCAACCTATGCCAGACCAAGAAGTCATCTTCAACGCATATGGCACAGAAACTGAAAGATACACGTATGATGAAGACGGAGAAATTGTATACGCCATATGGGACTTCTACGGAGAAATGGAAGAAACCCAAATGCAAGCCTACAACATAACCAAGCCAACAGAACTAGTAGCGACATTTACATATACTGGACAAGGAGGAGACTATACAGTCACCCTCATAGTCTTCGACGACGAAGGACTATACTCATCAATATCACATGACATACATGTAACCGTAATACAAGCTCAAAGCGAATCCGGCACAGGCTGGGAATTATATGCAGCTATAGCCTTTTTTGGAGCCCTCGGGGTTACTGTTGTCTGGTACAAGAAGAGACCTGAAAAGGAGCCTAGTCCAAAAGAGCGATACAGAGTTATATAGCCTATTTTTAAACCGTAAAGCTAAAATATGGCATAGAATGAAAAAGGTTTGCTAGGTGAAAATTCAGATGAACTTACATAAAAGTATAAGGAAAGTTTTTCCAATGTTAATCTCTGCTTTTCTGATGCTAGGCATGATTCCACTCTTCACTCCCCAAACAAGTGCGCAGGACGGAACAAAAATTGTGGTCTTACCTATTAATAACACATTTTACGCCAACACTACTAAGCCAGGAGACACGTTCATCGTTAACGTAACTGTTGTTGATGTTGAGGACTTGCAGAACTGGCAGATTAAACTAACCTGGGACCCAACACTCCTTGAGTACTCGAGCATTTATCTGCCTAGGGATCACGTTTTCGCCCCAATTGATTCAGCGATCCAACCCCCAGGCACTCCGGGAGCAAGATCTATGATAACCCCACCACCAGATGTTGGTCCAGGCTACGTTATGTGGGGCTGCACATATATCAATGACCCCTATTGGACGTTTAACGGAACAGGCGTCCTATGCCAAGTGAAACTAAAAATCTTAACCCCACCATCCTTCCCAGCAACCTGCAACCTCACCTTAGCAGAAATCGGATACAGCACGTTCCTACTAAATGGACCGGGATACGACATACTCTTCACGGTGGAAGATGCAACCTACACATACATTGACGATTTGACGGTTTCTATAAGTCCCTTAGGCACGTATACAAGCCCAATAAAAGTGAACTATGGCGAAACCAAAACCTTTACAGCCACAGCACTTTACGGAGCATTGCCCTACACACATCAATGGTTCTTCCAATGGCCAAATGGCACGGAAATAGAAGTCACAGAAGCCTTTAACCAAACTTCTTGGGAATGCTACCCAATAACAGTGGCAGGTCTTCATAAAGTGACAGTCCAAGTAACTGACTATGTCGGGGTTAGCAAAAATGCTTCATCCTATCTGAAACTTGCAGAATTATCATTACAATTGATGCCAGCTACGGTTATCATTAATGTTGGTGGAAGTAAAACATTCACTGCCACAATTTCAGGCGGAGTGCCGCCTTATAAAATACAATGGTTCCGAAACGACATAGAAGAAACGGCGTACGAAAACCAGACATCCGCAACCTTCACCTTCTCAACCGAAGGCGTTGAATATGTAAAAGTTAAGGTGACAGACTCAGCAGGTACCACATTAGAAAAAACAGCCACGGTCAGAGTGGTAACACCCACAGCCATCATCAGAGTCACGGCAGCCAACGGAGTAACAACCTACTACTCAAACATGACTAAAGTGGGAGATGAAATAACCTTCAATGTCACTGTTGTTGATGTTGAGGACTTGCAGAACTGGCAGATCCATCTAACATGGGACCCAACACTCCTAAACTTCACAGAAATATCTCTTCCATCAGACCACGTTTTCGCTGGTGCCAACAGGGCAATGATAACTCCGTCACTAGATGTTGGTCCAGGTTATGTAAGCTGGGGTTGCACGTACATAAACGACCCCTATTGGACGTTTAACGGCACAGGTGTCCTATGCCAAGTGAAACTGAAAATAATTCGTCAACCACTTTCACCTCAATCTACATGTACAGTGGGCTTGGTCAACCCGTATGAGGACACATTTATACTAAACGCTGCAGAAAATGACATACCATTCACGATAGAAAACGCCACTTACACTTACAAGCTGGTCTCCCCTGTAGCCCATCAACTGCTCGGTTTCACAATCTTAACCCACACTAATACATCAATAATTGCAAACGCAATAAACCACAACATTGCAGGCGCATGGATTGAATTTCTCCAAGTCACCGGTGCCCCAGGCACATCAGCTTATATAAACATAACCCTTCCAAAAAATCTCATATGGGACAGCTGGAAAGTTTACATAGACGGTGTAGAAGTCACACCCCAAATAACCTCTGACAACACAAACACTTACATTTACGTAGAATTTGTATTCGAAGACTACGATGCAGTCGTAAAAGTTCAAGGGTCAGGTATGGTGTCTGAGCAAATCCACCTGCTACTGATGGCTCTGTTGATGGCGTCGCTCATAATAGCTGCAACAAAAACTTTTCCCAAGAAAAAAGTTTTCAAAACATCAAAAATTTAAAATTTCCCTATCTTTTTATATCCTATTGAAGGCTGTTTAGCTTTGGCAAACCCGTTACTACAAATAACTGGAATGATTTTAACTTTATGCGGAATCGTTGTGGTGAACTTTTTCCTCGCACTTTATATTAGCGTGAAGAAATTAGGCGGAAACATTGAGAGAAAAGACGCCCTCGTGATAATATCCGTTGCCTTAACACTCCTTTTAGGTGGAATACTATTCTACTACCTCGGGGGCTTAACCGCTTAATTTTTATCTTTGTTTTCCTTTTTTAAAAATTGGAAGGGCTTAGAGGGTTGCGTAAAGAAGGGAAGAAGTTCAAGTTAAAATTAAAACATTTACTTGTCGTTTTAGCATTAATATTCATTACATTGACGGTTTTATCAGCCGTAAGACAGTCACAACAGCCAAGACCATCAGCTAAAGATTACTTCGACATAAAAGTGTGGAAGGTAGATTGGGATCCGATTCCACGCACGAACAAGTCGATTATTGTTAAACGTGTATACTTGAACATAACAGCCATAGGAGGCGAAGCCACTTCGATAATAATGCAGAATAATCAGTCGCCCCATGAAGAGTATGTGAGTGCTCATCCCCACCTCAATAAAGGAGAGTCATGGTGCAATGAATATTCTACCCTTATATTCGAAAATTATATAGTTCCAATTAACGATAATGGCGAAATTGTGCTAGACGATGTTTTAACAATTGGCTGCAAGGAAACAGAAAGCGCAACAATAACTCTTCACATTCCCAAAGATGTCTGGCAAAAGTAGGTGAAATTTTAACGCTTTTTAGAAAATTTGCTTTTAAACAGAATAATCGCTGTGGCTGCCACAAGTAAAATAATTATTGATGCTATTGACGGAAATTCTGGTACGGCATTTATCCCTATCACCTCTATTTCGAAACTGTTTGATTGATTGTACGTAAAGTACAGATATGTTGTTTCAGCATCCTCTAAGGCTAAATATTCCAAGAAGCTCAATTGTCCATTGCTAGATAGCGTAATATTCCACTGTGATAGCTGGTCACATGATAAAAGCTCCTTAGGAATCGAGATTCTACAAGCTCCAACAGCGTCTTCTCCACCCATTAAGAACAGTTTTAAGCTTTTCATTTCAAAGTTAAACGTGTAGGAGTTTAAACTTGAATTTGTTGAAACTTCAATCTCAAATATTTTCTCGTCAACGATGATTTTAAGGATTGTAAGCGGGTACACTAAAGGATAGTTATCTGTTGCCCCCCATTCATAATAAACTTCGTCCACTATGCCGTCGCTGCCACTTTCGTTTTGATAGACTCCGTGCTTCAAGTCTGTTTTGGTATGATTACTCCAGTAGTTTCCGCCGGAAGGATAACCGTTATCAAAATAATTTATTGAATATGATACAACATTCCTCGTGTTGTTGATAAAGTTGTTATGGTAAATTTTGTTAAATTTGCTTGAAGCATCTGCAAAGGTTATGGCTATGGTATTATTTTCAAAATTGTTGCTCACGATGGTATTATTGCAACCTGCTTTGTGTAAGCGTAAAGCCCAACCTTTGCATTCCCTAAATTGATTGTTTAACACTTTACTGAAGTTTGACGATTGCACATCGATTCCAATTACTGTATCGGTGATTATGAGATTTTTTGCTGTGACGTTCAAAGTATTGGCTATTCCAAGGGCATAACTATAAGTGTTCGGGTCGGGGTTCATGCCTTTAAGGGTAAAGTTTCCTATAAATACATTATTTGCAATTACATGAAAAATGTACTGTGCAGTACCATTTCCATCTAGAATGGTGTTTTCGGGGTTTTCTCCAACAATCTTTAAAGTCTTGTTAACAACTATATCCCACTGCTTATAGGTTCCTTGCGAAACTATGATGGTGTCTCCGGGGTTGGCGTTGTTTATTGCCTCTTGAATGGATTCGCCTGAACCCACCCGAATTTCATTGCTAGAAATGGACTTTCCGCTTGAAGAAATGGTGGTTGAGAGTGCATAGGCGAACGCTGATGCTAAAATCATAAAAGTTAAGAATGTTTTTGGAAGAGTTTTTTGCCTCAATGTTTTCACCAGACTCTAACGTTAAAATTGAAAATAGTGTCTTATAAACTAGATTCCGAAGCTCGAAAATTCTCTTTAATTTTCAAAGTTGCGCTCTGTTTGGGGTTGCACGCTAGAAGATAATTCTAGTAAGGCTTATATGTGTTTGAGGCGTAATTATTTTTTGCCGAAGGGGAGAGGGCATCTGCATTCAAAGTTTAAGCATTTGTTACTATTAATGTTTTTACTGGATTTTCTGGTGGTTTGCACGGTTTTTGTTCATCCTGTTAGTGCGACGCCCTGTGCTATTCTTAAGGTTTCTTTGCCTGAAGGTACTTATCTAGGTTATAACACGGATCCTTGGCTTTCTGAGTGTTGGTTTTTGAATTTGACCGGGGCTTCTCAAACTTTTCTTGTCCGAATTAATAATACGAGTAGTTCTTTGAGGTCTTATGATACTCGTTTGGTTATTGCACTTAACGATGCTGGTTATGGTAAGCTTGTTTCTTTGGTTGTTAATGGCACGAGCGTGCCTAAATCCGCTTTTCATTGGGGTACGCCTAAACCCTATAAGCTTTGGACTTGGCCTAGTGGCGATGTTTACCCAACCTATTTTAACGACACCGTCATTAATGTGGGTTTGATTCCTAAAAAAGGCTATAAAACATTGGTTGTTTCTGTGGCTTTTTCCGATCCTACTGGTGTGAGAATGCATTTTGACGCTTATGGAAAGTCGACTTCTGGAAGCGTGACCTGGGATGGTCAGATAGTTCACAACCCGCTTTCAGCCGACTCCACAGTTTTCTTTCAAGCAGGGCCTCCGCCACCTCAGCCACCCTTCGCAGCGTTCACGTATGCTCCAACTTATCCGGAGGTTAATGAGCTTGTTACTTTTGATGCTTCTGGAAGCTATGACCCAGACGGCTATATTGTAAGCTATAAGTGGGATTTTGGTGATGGCAACATTACTACAACATCTAACCCGATAATAACCCACAAGTACACATCTTATGGAGACTATTCTGTTAAGCTAACAGTCACGGATAACGATGGCTTGACGGATGATGAAACCGCCACAATCCATGTTAGCCAACATCCAGTTGCCGCGTTCACTTTTTCGCCGCCAGACCCGCTTGTCCATGAGCTTGTTACTTTTGATGCCTCTGCCTCCTCACCAGATGGAGGAGTAATAGTCAGTTATACTTGGGATTTTGGTGATGGTAACGTCACAACAACAAGCAGTCCAGTAATAACCCATGCGTATTCAACTTATGGCACTTTCACAGTTACATTAAACGTTACTGACAGCGAAGGAAAATGGGACACCGCGTCAAAGAAGATAACTGTTGAGAAGGCTCCCATTGCAGATTTCTGGTGGACTCCCTACTATCCCCAGAGAGGCGAAACGGTTACTTTTGATGCTTCAGCATCCACACCCGACGGCGGAACGATAGTCACCTATGCTTGGGATTTTGGTGATGGTACGCCAATAGTTGAAGAAAGTGATCCGATAACAACTCATGTTTATGAATCAGCAGGCGACTACATCGTAACGCTAAACGTTACAGATAGTGAGGGCAGATGGGACACAGAAACGAAAACAGTCACGGTTGTTTTACGCAGATACTACCTAACAGTTAAGACAGACCCCGCTGGCGTAACGACAATTCCAGGTGAAGGCTGGTATAACGAAGGCACAGGAGTAGAGCTTACAGCTCCAGATTCTGTTCCAGTTTCGCTTGGTGTGCGTTACAAGTTTAGCTATTGGGATATTGACGGAACGCCAAAGAATGGCAACCCGATAACAGTGGTTATGGACGCTAATCACACAGCCACCGCCCACTACACCCTAGAATATTATTTGACGGTTACCTCCCCCTTCGGCACAGTGGGCGGAGAAGGCTGGTATCCAAGCGGAGCAACAGCCTACGCAACACTGAATACAGGCTTGGTTGACCATGGGAACGGAACCCGCAGAGTTTTTGTAAGCTGGGGCGGCGACGCCTCCGGAACAAACTACGCCCAAAGCAACCCAATAATTATGGATGGTCCAAAAACGGCTGTGGCAAACTGGAAGACCCAGTATGCTGTAACTTTCACGCAGACGGGTTCTGGCGTGGCTCCAACAGTCACCTACACGGCTGACACAGACCCAACAGAAACAGTGCCCTTCACAGTCTGGGTTCTTGCGGGCTCCCAAATCACATACGCCTACCAAGACATTGTTCCAGGGGCGGTTCTAGGAGTACGCTACATCCTAATAGGCGTTAATCCGCCATCGCCACAAACCGTGAATGCACCCTTCACTGTAAGCGCCTCCTACCAAGTCCAATACTATTTGACTGTGCGCACCGACCCGCCAGGCATTGCGACGATTCCGGGAGAGGGCTGGTATGATTCCGCGCAGAGCGTTCAGCTCACCGCGCCAACTGTGGCGGGTTACACGTTCCAATACTGGGATGTCGACGGCGCATCGCAGGGAAGCGGGGTAAACCCAATAACAGTGGTTATGAATGCACCCCATACAGCCACCGCCCACTACACTGCAGTGGTGCCAACCTACACGCTGAAAATCGAGACAACAACGGGCGGCACAACGAATCCGGCTCCGGGCACATACACTTATTCTGCTGGCTCGCTGGTTCAAGTCACGGCAATTCCAAACAGCGGCTATATTTTTGACCATTGGGAGCTTAATGGCACAAATGTGGGCACAGCCACAACTTACACGGTCACAATGAACAACAACTACGTATTAAAAGCCTTCTTTAAGACGGCGCCAACACCGCCAACAGTTTCGATAAGCCCCATGACCGCCTCAATACTGGTGGGGCAACAAGTAACCTTCACATCCACCGCTAGCGGCGGAACACCACCCTACACATATCAATGG
>JAVZOA010000044.1:0-8314 GCA_038882535.1 Bathyarchaeia archaeon
ATAGTCCTAAGTGCACGGCTCTCGATTTCAAAGAGCCCCATAGTTTTGAACATGTTCTCTTTTAATATCCTCTCAAAAGCGGATTTGACGAAAAACCATTCAATCTTCGAAGTAACATGCTGTAGCACTCGTGTCAGCACATCCACTAATCGGTTAGTTGAAAAAGCGTCCACTATGCAAAGCACCCCGCCGGGTTTTAGAACGCGACGGAATTCTTCAACAGCCGCTTTTCTTCCCGAGAATGTTTTAATCTCATGAATAACACCGCTGCAAAGGATCACATCAACAATGGAGTCTCTAAGGGGAAGATGCTCAACCTTGGACCTTATAACTTCTAAAGATTTGCTTAGCTCCTTGCCATATTTCAATGAAACATCATCGACGTCTACGCCTACCATTTCAAAATTTTTGCGACAGTGTTTTTGGAGCCTTAGAATAAACCTTCCCCACCCGCATCCAGCATCCAAAACAATGGGGTTGGCGCTCCCTAGAAACTTTTCTAGCAACTCTAGAATTTTGAAGAATGCGCTCTGTTTTTTATCAAAACTTTTAGTGTCTTTAAAAATCTGTTTCACGAGCTCGTTAGGGCTTCCAAACATTTTCAAAGTTTTAACAACATCAGCCTCTTCAACAGTTTTTGCCCCTGTCTTTAAAGCGCCTTTTAAACTGTAAAACTTTATCTGATTCTCAAGTTCAAAAAGCATGTTTTGTAAATAATCGGGTTTGACCTCTAATCTTAAAAACTTATACTTAAAATCCCTTAAATAATTCGCAATAATCCTTTCAGCGCTTTCATCAAAACTTAATTTGGACAGAGGCTGGCCTCCTTGCGAAGGTCAAAACTTATGGATGTATTGCGTTAATTCCATGATGTCCCGCGGTTTTTTAAAAAGCTCCACCATCAAATACGCACAATTTATATTGAAGTATGGTGGCCCTTTCCTTGAAAAAAGTGTCAAAACTTTCCCATTATGGTCTATTTTGTAGCCTTCTTCGCATGGCTCATGTCCCCTTATCAGAACTTTAACACCAAAATTTTGCAGAACCGTGTTAGTCACCTTCTGTCCGAAGAGTTTTCCCGCTCCACGAGGAGATGCGCATGTTTCGCTTATTGCGTCGGTCGGATCGCTCCAAAGTAAGTCTTCTAGAAGGCTTTCTTTAGGGTGCCTTTCATGGGCATAGGCTAAATCTTCAAGGCTTTTTGCTTGTGGTGGCACGCCACCGTGAACCATTAGGTAGCGTTCCTCAACAATCACAGCATTATACAAGCACTTGAAAAGTTTGAAGATTTCCTTGTAAGCTTCTTGCCACACGTTGCCGAATTTTGCTTGGAGCTGCCATGGCAGGTCGTGGGGCGAAGCCAAAAGGTCTTCTGGTCCCTCATGGTTTCCCCTCATTAGGATTACCTGCCTTGGAAAGTGTAGCTTAAGCTTCAAGATTGTGTAATAGACTTCGGCGGATAAGGGTCCCCTATCTCCATAATCGCCGAGAAAAACCATCGTTGTATTTGAGTCTTGGCTTAGTTTGCTTAGGAAATTGCTTTTGGTTAAGATTTCTATTAGGCTTTCTAGGTCGCCGTGAAGGTCCCCAATAATCAGTGCCTCGCCCACTGGTGAAAGTTTAACAAGCCTACCAAAAACCTCAAGGTTTCCAACCTTCCCATTTTCTTTGCAAATCAGCTCTCTAGCCTCTTGAACTGCGCGGCAAAAATCTTCGCATGAGACTTCAAAGGCTTCTTTAATAATTTGCTTAAGGTTTGGCTCTTGCAAAATTTTTGCCTCAAACTTCTATGATTATTTCAACCCGTTTACCGGAAAAGTTGAGGATGTTCTTTTCCATGCGGCTTTTACATTCAAAAATTTTTGCTGTAACTTCTTTTAAGCCCTTTTCAACCGCTTCCATTTCAGCTTCTAAGTTTTCAGCCTTTTTCTTCAGTCTATCCATATGCTCGTTTAGTTTTGCCATTTCGCTTTTGGCTTCGGTTAGAGTTGAGGACGTGGAAAGTTTGGCTTTACGCTGGTTAGCGTCCACACATTTTTGATGCAAGCTTACAAGTGAATTCTTGCCGAGAATTTCTTCTATAGCTTGTTTTGCTTTACGCTCTTTGTCTGGCTTAAGTTTGAGTTTACCCTCTGCCATAAGCCTCAAGGTTTTCTGCAAAATCTGCCTTAGAAGCGGATAACCATCATTTTCTATGGCTAATGCCTCAAAGGGGTTTGCTAAATATTGGTTGAGCTTTTTTAGTTCTTCTGGGGTTAAGCCGCTTCCCTCACCATGAGAAGCCAGAGACTGAAGCTTTATGAGGGGCTTTTGAAGGTGGCGAAGACAATATTCAACCTCTCTTCTTAAGCTGCCTATGGTTTCGTCTAACTCTGCCAAGTGGCTTAACCCACCGCTTTTCTCAAGTTCAACAATTCTACGCTGAACATCAGCCAACTCCCCCTCAATTTTTCTCCGCTCAGCCTCAGCCCTTTTCCTCTCCTCCCTTAGGTTTGCTGCCCGCTCCTTCAGCCTATTAACCTCGTCTATGAGCTGGAAAGTTTCCTCCAAGACCTTAGCCTTAACATACTCTTTTGTTAGAAACTCGTTAAGCTCCTTAAGTGAACCCTTAGCACTTTCAAAAGCCCTTAGGAATTTTGCTCTATCAATAATGAAGAAGGGGGAAATCCTTGGAAACCAGTTTCTAACGTCAACGTCCGTGACAGCGTAAACCTTTTGGACAGCGTAAACGAAACCTTCAACATCCTTAAAGGATGACTTCTCCGGAACCCTAATCGGCTGCATTCTCTCAAGGAAGATTTTGGCAAGCTTGTTTAGGGCTTGAGCCCTCTTAAAAGTTCGCATATTACGCTTCTCAATCTCTTTACGGCTGCTCTCCAAAAGCATGCGGCAAGCATCAACCAAGCCTTGGTGGGATTCCCGTATTTCGCTAAGAAACCTCTCAGCCTTAGCGTGCATCGGACTGAGAACAGTGTTGGTTTCGCCCTCAAGCCAGCCTCTGATCTCATTGAAAGAGATTTTAAGGCTTGTTGACAAAGTTTCTCCCAGATAAAGATAGATAAAAGCCGTATTAAATTTTTAAACAGCTGAGATTTATACTCATTTTTAAGTAGCTACTCTTAAATAATGATCGAAAAGATTCTCGTAGAGAGAAAAGGAAGCAAGGAGCAGCAGACAATGATAAAACAAGTTAGGACAAGTGCCAAAACAATAGCAGTTATAGCCGTATTCGCCGCACTCACAATCGCGCTTAATCTTTCTCCAATAAAAATACCAGCACCTTACGCGCCATACTTAATATATCAAGCGTGGGAAATTCCAATAGTTGCAGCATTCCTTTTGTACGGCTTCTTAGCCGGAATAGCCATCGCGGTGCTGAACACACTCGTATTACTCATGGTTTATCCAGGTATGCTGTTAACCGGTCCACTCTATAATTTGGCAGCGGTGATCAGCATGCTTATAGGCATCTCCATACAGAAAATTATTCATAAAAACCTTCAAGCGAACAGGCAGATACTGGCGGCTGTGCTTACGGCTTTTGGAATAGTCTTTAGGGTGGGAATTATGACTGTTGTTAATTGGGCTTTTCTCCGTTATCCACCGCCAGTTGGATTTGGAATGCCGGAGCCAGCGATAATTATGTCTCTTCCGTTTATCGCGGTCTTTAATGCTACTTTAGCCCTTTACACTATCCCGTTAGGTTACGTCATAGCAGAAGCAATAAAGCTTCACATTAAGTTTTAAAGTCATAAGCTATGGAATTAGGGCTTCCACCAGTATTTTGGAGTTTATTTCTCCAGCTGTGAAAGTTTTTCCGGTTCTTACGTTGACTATTGTTATTTTTGCTGGTGCGAATATGTTTGGGTCTATTTTGTAGAAGTCGTAGTTGGCGGCTTTGAAGATTTCAAGGAAGGGCTTTCCATAGTCTTTTGATGCTTTTGATGGTGCTTTCTCCACTATTCTGGCGAGTTCTTCTTCGTTTTCGTAGTCTGCTATGTAGTGGGTTACACCGCCATATAGGATGGCGTCGTTGGTTCGTGCCATGGCTTTGACAAATTTTGGGTGAGTTGGCGGTATGGGAGCGAATCCCCAAGCATAAAGAATGGCGTTTGGATTGAAGCCCAACTTTGTAAGTTTGTGGATTCCAGTTTCAACTATTCTTCCGGCTACTTGTGTTGCTCCGGCAAGGCTTGCCGTCGGAGTTAGGATTAATGCCAAATTTTCGCATTTTGCGTGGCAGTCTTCAGCCAGCCTCTGCATAAGCCTTTCTGATGGAATTTTGTCGGTTTCTAAAACTACTATCGCTTTGTCAAAATCGTCCCTATAGCCTATTTTTTCGTAGATCTCTTTTGGTTTTTGGGCTAGGGCTCTTGCCGGTCCAGAGCCTATGGCAAAATAGTCGCCTTCCTTAATGTTCCACCCCGCAAACTGGGAGCCCAGAGTGGCTATGGCTGGGTGGTCTGTGTAAACAAATATTGTTGGAAGCTCGAATTCGCCGTACCTATTAAAGCCTATTTTGGCTTTTCCACACCCGCCCATGCAAATTTCCGTTATAATTTTGCCAGCTTGAAAGCCGCCTTTCGCCTTTATTCCAGCATCCACCAGTGTGGCGCCGCATTCTGCCCTTTCAACCTTCACGCCGTAGTATTCCGAGTTTTCGCAGAGCTTTTCCAATAGTTTCCATGCCAAACGGTTTACGCTTAATCCACCATTCATCGGCTTTATTCCCCTATTTTAAAGAATTTTTCATAATGACTTAGGTGGGGATTTGGCTCCTTAGCCACATAAAGCCTTCCCTTACCATTTTCCGTCAAGTCTCCAAGGAAGAGATAGAAGGGCGCTTCCACCACTTCGCCCTCTTCGATTTTAACCTTCTTTCTCACACCTTCAATTGTGAATGTGGGGAGAACAGACTCTAAAAAGCCGCCAACAACCATTGTTCCTTCTGTCATGCATGCCCCAGCCCTTCCGCCACAGTCTTTCTGCACATAGATTGTGCCGCCATGCATTCTGAAGCCCACAAACTGTCCAGCATTCCCATAAATTTTTATTAAGCCTTTCTTCATTTGGGCTCCGGCTTCGTTTCCCACATTTCCATGCACGATTATTTTTCCGCCCTTCATTCCTTCTGTGCTTCCACGGTATGGTGCGCCCAGGTAGTCGCCAGCGTTTCCATGGATTTCTATTTTTCCGCCCTTCATCATTGAGCCGGCCCAGCCTAAAACGTTGCCGTAAACGGTTATTTTTCCGCCTCTCATTTCTTCGCCTAAATGCATGCCAGCGCCGCCTTTAACAACTATTTCGCCGCTTCTCATGCCGGCGCCTATTCGCCTTACGTGGCTAACATTTCCATGAATTGTTATCACAGCTGCTTCTGAGGCGCCTTCCTCCTTTGTCACCTCAACTTTAAAGAGTTCTCCAAGCCTTTTCTGCTTGTTTCCCTCCCAAACCTCCAGCCCTTCAATTTCTTTCGGCTTTTTCCCTTGGAAAATGTCTGGGTTTATGCATTCGGCCACTATTGGCAGTTTAAACTCTTTTGATGGGTATAGGTTCACAATCATTATACATCAGCCTTCACGGTTATTGGTTGGGAAATTGCCAAATAATCCTCACTTACGGGGTAATTCTCAAACTCAACCGTCCAATACTCTTTAAACCGCCTTTTCATTTCCTCTGTTATTTTTGCCTCTTCGCTGGTTTGCACGTCCAGCCACATTGTTGCTCCGTCAACATGCCTTAAGACTTCGCCGTCCTTAACCACCACTTGCCCACTTTTGATGGTGTAGGCTGCCCTTTTGAAAGCCCTCCTAACAGCCTTATACTTCTTCGACGGGTCCATGGTTTTCGGATTAAAGTTGTATATGGCTATGTCTGCGTCTGCGCCGACGCCCAAGTGTCCCTTGTTTTTAAGCCCTAAGACTTTGGCTTGTCCCGCCCTCGTCACTATGGCTATTTCATAAAAGCCTAATTCGCGGTCTATTGTTGGGAGGAGGCTTCTGCTTCTGGCTTTTGGATTAATCTTTTTCAGCGTGGCTTCTCTGGCTTTTCTGCTCATAAGCCAAGCCACAATCCTCGGATAAGCAATGAATGGACCGCCGTTCGGGTGGTCCGTTGTCATCAAGATTTTCCATGGGTCTTTTATGAGGAGGGCTAGTTCTAAGCCTATGGACCATTGGGTTGCGTGGACATAACTTTTTCTCTTGTAATGGAAGGGCACGACTCCGGCGCTGGTTTCTGTTTCAACGTCATGATTTACCCACTTATTTCCACTTAAAGTGTAAAGTATGTATTGGAATGGGCCGTCAGCCGTCATTGTTGTGGTGTCTGTGAATATTACTTGTCCCATGTCCATCGTCACATGGGAGTGCGCATTAACATAATTGGCTATCTCTTCTGCCCCGGACTCCAAGGTTCTCCAATCATCGCCTTTGAAAGCACTAAACTGGCAGTGGGTTATGTGGATTACAGGTTTATTGTCTTCGGCTAAATCCTCAACGCACTTCATTGTTTCCAGGGCCGTCACATAATTGCCTGGCTTCCCGAGGTTGTTGGTGTGAACGTGGATTGTGTGGGGCAGGTTTAGAAGCTTATTAACCTCACATAGTCCGCGGATGATTTCGCGGGGTGTGATTCCAAAGTATGGGACTGGGTCGTCTATGTTTTTTACGTTGCGCCCAAAGCCCCAAGCCTCAAGCCCTCCGGGATTGACAAGCTTTATCGCGTAGCCCTTAGTCGCCTTAATCATCCATGCCACGTGGCGGGCGCACTCCTCTATTCTGCCGTCCCGCAGATATTCGAGGACAAACCACCAGTCGCCTATCAGCGGATAACTAGACTTATCAATTATTGGCGTGTCGCTTAACTCTTCATGGGTGTGTTTCGCCTCCAGCGGTGGCATGGCTGGGTCCATAACTGTCGTCCAGCCCATCCTAGCGTAACGGTAGCCAGTCGTAAAAGTGGATGGAATAGAATAGCCCACACCAGACCTTGTTATGGGTGTTTTGCGTTCAAAATCCTTAAAGTGGTCTTCCGGGCGCAAAAGCCTACCAGAGTTCACTTTTCCGCCGGCTATGTGGCTGTGGATGTCAACCCCGCCAGGCATGACAACCATTCCGGAAGCATCAATCTTTTTTGCTCTTCGCTCGTTGACTTTCTCAACTATTTTGCCGTCTTTTATGGCTATGTCCATTTTTTCTCCGTCAATGCCATTAATGGGGTCGTAAACAAAGCCGTTTCTGATTAGAAGCTCCATTAGGCTTTCGCCTCCTTCCTCTTTATCTTTCTAACTTCAGCCAGTATTCGCCTCAAAATCTCCTCGTCCGGGAGGATACCCCTCGGCGGGTTCACCACCTTCTTTAGGGGTATGGGCACGTGGTCCATGCGATAGGCTGTTCCAGAGGCTTCTATGCCAACAAAAGCCGATGGGATAAGCACGTCAGCCATTTGGGCGGTCACGTTCATGTGGGGGTCAATAACTATTAGGGGATTTTCCACAAGGTGCTCAGCCGCCTTTCTTGGGAAGTTTGAAACAGGGTCTGAAGCCACTATTAGGGCGGCGTCGGACTCCTTCCGCAATAAGACGTCAACAACAGAAGTTTCGCCGGGATTGTACCGTGGATAGCCAAGGGAGAAGTCCACGGCATATGGGTAGCCCGTTTGCCATGTGAAAACGGTGTTGGCGCCGGTCACGTTGAAGTGTCCTCTCATTGGCATTATGACGAATTTTGTCCGCATATTTAGGTCCCGCACCAGCGAAAGCGCCGCGTCGATGTTTCGCAGTTTGCCACTGCTCATTGTTAAGCCAAGCCCAAAGAACAAGGCGCCAAAATCGCAGCTTACCATGGCATCGGCAACCTCCTCTAAATACTCTACTGGGACGCCAGCCACATTGTCAACTTCAAGCTCTTGATCGCGAACCAACGCCCTAAAAGCCTGCAAAAGCTCATAGTCCTTGTTGGGTTCAACTTGCACGAAGTAGTCTGCAATTTCAGCCGACTTTGTCCGCCTAACATCAATCACTATAAGTTTTCTGCCTTCCTTGGTTATTGACGGGTAGGGCTTATACTCTGAAACTGGTGGGGGAACCGGCGCCGGCTTTTTGAAGAAGAGCCTTTTTATGGCGCTTTGAATCTTTTTCCGCCCAACCAAAGCCTTAACCTTGTTTACGTAGCTTTTCCAAGCGCTCTTCTCGAATCTACCCTCGGAGAAGGCTGTGTAACGTTCTATGTGCCTTGGATGGGCGCTCCAAGGGTTGCTTCCCCAATAAACTATTAGGTCGGCCCTATGCCTAATCTGTCCCAAAGTGCATGAT
>JAVZOA010000045.1:0-8104 GCA_038882535.1 Bathyarchaeia archaeon
CCACGGCGGAGCAAAAGAAGTGAATATCAAGGCAAGAGGGAGAGCCATAAGCCGAGCTGTTGACGTCGTTGAGGTCGTTAGGCGCCGATTCCTACCAGACGTTAAGGTTAAGAAAGTAGGTATCGGAACTGAGCAGGTGGCACCCAGAGAAGAGGGTGGCACGCCTACAAACGTCAGCACCATCGAAATAACGCTGGAACGCTGAAAGGCTACGGCTGAACTTTCCAAAGCTCCGCCGCCCCTCCTTTATTTGTGGAGGGTATACCTTTAGTGAAGACAGTATTGTGCAGTTTCTGTTTAAAGAGTGGAATCTTGTGCCAAAAATGTTCGGAGAAAGTTAAATCTGGCGAGGTTTCGGAGCTTGATTTGAAAATTGCCCGTTTACTCCTTTCATTGGAGGAAACTTACCCTTCTCTTCAAAATGTTTATTTTCATAAGGCTGTGGATGCTGGAAAAACTTTAGCCATTCTCGTCGGAAAGGGGGATGTCCCCCGCCTTCTTGGATATGGTGGAAAAATAATTAAAGCGCTGGGGGAGAAAACTGGCAAGTCCGTACGGGTTTTAGAGTATGGCGTTGACGATAGAAAGTTTTTGGAGGATTTGTTTGCCCCCCTAAGTATAGTCACCATAAACACTATTTGGCTCCCAGATGGGACAACTGAAACTCGGGTTATTTTAAGGAAAAGAGGTGGGAGGCAACCGCCATTCGATGTAAAGGCTTTAAAGGAGATTGCTCGTAAAGTTCGCAACATGACGTTGCGTGTTGAGTTTACAGACTAGCCGAGCGTGAAACAATGAAACTTGACCCTATTGGGGACTGGCGGAGAACCCACTACACTGTTGAGGTTCGACCAGAACTTGATGGACAAGAGGTCACCCTTCTTGGCTGGGTTCAGGAAATTCGAGATCTGGGCGGAATTCGCTTCATAATATTACAGGATCGAGAAGGAACAGTGCAAATAACCATTCCACGAAAAAAGGTAAGCGGCGAAGTTTTGTCGAAGTCTGATGCTTTACAGAGGAGATACAGCATAGGCGTGAAAGGGGTTGTAAAGAAAACTGAGATTACGCCAAGAGGAGTCGAAGTTATACCGAAGGATATTAGAATTTTCAGCACAGCCGCATCGCAGTTGCCAATAGACGTCGCTGGAAAAGTGCCGGCGCAGCTGGAGGTTCGGCTTGACGCTCGCGCATTAGACCTTTGCCGTGAAGAGAGCATAGCCATCTTCAAGATTCAGCACACAGCTGTTGAGGCAATACGCAGCTTCCTCTTTGAACGCGGGTTTATAGAGGTTCACACCCCACGTATAATTGCTTCAGCCACGGAGGGGGGCGCGGCACTTTTCCCGGTGGACTATTTTGAAAGGAAGGCCTTCCTAGCGCAGAGCCCTCAACTTTACAAGGAACAGCTAGTCATCAGCCTGGAAAAAGTGTTTGAAATAGGCCCCTTTTTCAGGGCTGAAGAGTCCCATACGCGGCGGCATTTAAGTGAGTTTGTCTCAATAGATATTGAGCAGGCTTTTGCTTCGGCTGAAGATGTTATGCAGTTGCTTGAACAGCTTATGCAGCACACGTGTAAAGTTGTCCGTGAAAAATGCCAAAGGGAACTGGCAACGTTAAATTATCATGTAGACGTGCCTGAAACCCCCTTCAAACGCTTAACCTACGACCAAGTACTCGAAGACTTGAAGAAGGAGGGCATAGAGATTCCCTGGGGTGAGGACATACCAACACCAGCCTTCAGAACACTGGGCAAGATTCACCCGTACTTCTACTTTATTACGGATTGGCCTACAAGGTCTAAGGCTTTCTACATAAAGCCTAAAGAGGATAATCCTGCAATCTGCGAGGGTTTTGACCTTATGTGGCGTTGGATTGAGCTTTCTTCTGGCGGGACCAGAATAGCTTCAAAAGAGCTTCTAATAGAGCGGCTAAGGGAGAAGGGGCTAAATCCAGAATCTTTTAAGTATCATTTACAGGTTTTTGATTATGGTATGCCGCCTCATGCCGGCTGGGCTATTGGTTTGGAGAGGCTTACAATGATGTTGACGGGGAAGAAGAACATTCGGGAAGTCACGCTTTATCCAAGAGACAAGTTTAGGCTTACGCCATAAAAATTTAGGCTGCGTGAAAAGCCTAAATTGGTTACCCCTCTCTAGATTTTTCAGAAGCGTTCCATGCGAATTTGGTTGCATTTTCAAATTTATTTTCGCCTCCCCCTTCCCTCTCTAGATTTTCTTCCCTTCTTACGGGATTTTAATGCATGGCTTGGCTTTCAAGGATTTGATTTAAACTTGTTCTAAAAGTTGATAAAGAGGCTTTTCTCTATCCCCGCACATGGGAGAACACCTGAAAATAGCGTGCGGAGTCTTCGGCGCAATAAACTTTGAACGGCAGCCCATATTTCCATATGTGTATTGGGGTTTGAGGGCACAAAACCATAGGGGACACCAGTCACACGGTTTTCTCACGTACGCTGATGGAAAATTCTACGTTCATAGAAGCCTAGATCTTGTGCCGAAAATAAAGTCAAACGCCATTCAAGAGTGGTTTGGACGTCTTCCGGGGCACGTCGGGATAGGCAATGTTAGATACACAACTTCTGGAAAGACGGACGAAAAGTCTTTGATAAGGGGCACTCAACCAGTAACTGCTTCTAAAAATGGTTTAAAGGCGGCAGTCTCCTTTAATGGCAATGTTGTCAACACCTTTCAGCTTAAAAGGGAAATCTCGAGAGAGTTTCCAAACTTTTCTTATGAATGTGACGCCGACCTCATCTGCCACAAGCTCTTAATAGAACTCGCTAAAAGCAAGGACATTATCACTGCTGTGAAAAAGTGTATGCAGGAAATTGAGGGCGCCTTTTCCGTTGCCGGAATAACTGGCGGCGGCGAATTTTTTGCTTTCAAAGACCCCCATGGTATAAGACCCCTCTGTGCTGGTCACGACGATGACGGAAAAATGTACGCTTTTTCTTCCGAGTCTGTTGGTTTGGACATAAACGGTTTATGCCGGGACTTTGAGGTCGAACCCGGCGAGCTCATAACGGTCTCGAAAAAAGGGTTTGAACGGGAAAGGCTTATGATGTGTTCTAGACGGAAAGCCTTCTGTGCTTTTGAGTTTGCCTATTTTGCCAGACCGGATTCAATTTTTGACAAGAAATATGTTTACGAGATTCGAGAGGAATTCGGAAGAAATCTTGTTAGAGAGAACCCTGACATTGTTAAGGATGCGGATATTGTCATTTCCATGCCGGAGACTGGCGATGATGCAGCCTTGGGGGTTCACGAAGAGTCTGGTTTAAGATGGGAACGAGCAACCCGCAGACATCGTTATGTGACTGAAAGAGCCTTCATACTGCTTAACAAGGAGCGTTATGCCACCATAGACAAGAAAATCAACGTTCTAGCTTCAAAGGTGAACGGTAAAAAAGTCATAGTGGTGGATGATAGCATTGTTCGGGGCGACACGACGCGTATTACCGTGGAGAAGCTTCGCAGAATGGGCGCCAAGAAAGTCTACTTGTTTGTGACTTTTCCACGGATAATTGGTCCATGCTTTTACGGGATAGACATGGCAACCTATGGGCAGCTTATAGGCGCAAGGCACACGCCAGAAGAGATAGCCAAAATTATAGGGGCGGATGCTGTCTGCTACCAGTCGATAGATGGGCTTGTGAGAGCCACTGGTTTTAGAAAGGACGAACTGTGCCTAGGATGTTTGACTGGCGAGTATCCAACGCCTCTGGCTCAAAAAATTGCGAACGAAATGAAGAAGAGGTTTTTGGAAGGGTTTGAGGAAACTGGAAGGCTTTATGAGATTCCAGAACTAGTTGATAGCGGTTAGTGGCAAAATAGATTAGCGCCCTCTGAATTTAACATTTTAGTACTAGAAAAGGTGGCACACTTTGGTAGAAAGAGTTGGCATACTTGTGGTTTCTTACGGCGCCCGCGAGGTAGCGATGGTTGATGCTTTCTTGCGGAGCACAAACTACAATGTTGAGGTTTATGTTGCCGATAAGCAGCGGAACCCATTTAACGTGAAAAACGCCAAGGCACATGTTGTTATTTCAGACTTGAATGTGGAGGCTATATGCCAATTCGCTGAAGCCCACAAAGACCGCATAGAATTCGGTATTGTCGGACCAGAAAAACCCATAATTGAAGGCGTCCGCGACCTTGTTGAAAAGCGCACCGGTATACCAATGATTTGCCCAACAAAAGATTACGCCATAGAAGCCAGCAAAGTCCAACAACGCCTACTATTCCAAGAGGCAGTTCCAGAAGTGAACCCTAAATTTAAAATCTTCCGCCCAGAAGACTATAAAGGAGCAGAAGATGTCCGAAAAGAGCTTTACAAGTGGCTTGACGAGCTTGGCAACATGGCTGTTGTTAAGCCGGACAAGCCAGCTGCTGGAAAAGGCGTGGGCGTGTGGGGAGACCACTTCACCACACGCGAACAACTTTTCGAGCATTTTTGGGAAAACCTTCGGCACGGCGCTGTCATTGTTGAAGAGAAAATTGAGGGCGAAGAATCCAGCTTTCAAGCTTTCTGCGATGGGAAACATTTGGTTCCGCTTCCAGAAACGAGAGATTATAAACGAGCCTTCGACGATGATAAGGGACCGAACACTGGCGGCATGGGCTCCTATAAGGATGCTGGCGAAATATTGCCTTTCATGACAGTTGCGGACAGGGAAAAAGAGCTAGAAATAGTGAGGAAGATTTTTGATAAGTGGCGGGCTTCAGACAACAAAGCCTTGAGGGGAATCCCATTCTATGTGGCTTTTATGCACACTGGCAAGGAACCGAAAATTCTTGAGAACAACAGCCGCCCGGGCGACCCGGAAATAATTAACATTCTGCCAATTTTGAAGGACGATTTTGTTGATGTGTGCTTTAAGATTCTTGATGGGAAACTAACCCGCATAGAGGTTGAAACAGCGGCGACTGTGGTGACTTATAAGGTGCCGCCGAGTTATGGCGGTTATGCCGAGACATTCCCAGAGCGCGTGAACAAGGCGGAAATAGACAAGCCCGTGGACCTAACAAAAGCTTATAAGCTGAGCAAGAAGTTCGGTGACAGAATCCGTGTTTATCCAGCTTCTATGGAGCTCCGCGACAGCGAAACTTACGCCTTAAAGTCAAGGGCTGTTTGTGTGGTTGGCGTGGGCGAAAACATAGAGGATGCCAGAAATGTCTCCTTAGAGGGCATTAAAGCCATAAAGGGTGGAGCCTTGTGGCATAGAAACGACATAGCCTCGAAACAGCACATAGAAAAGAGCATACGCCACATGGAGGCGCTCCGAAAACGAGGATGAAAAAAGTTTTCATTTCAGATTGTGAAGGGCCAATTTCAAAAAATGACAATGCCTTAGAGTTGACAGCCCATTACGTGCCCAACGGAGCGCACATATTCACTGTCATAAGCCGATACGATGACGTGCTTGCTGATGTCGTAAAAAAGCCCGGCTACAAGGCTGGAGACACGCTGAAGCTTATACTGCCCTTTCTTAGGGCTTATGGCGTTACAGACCGCAAAATGCAGAGTTTTTCAGCTAAAACGCTTCTGCTAATCTCAAATGTTACGGAGAGTTTGGCTTTCATCAGAAAGGCTGCTGAAGCCTTTATTGTCAGCACAAGCTACGAGCATTACATTAGGGCGCTGTGCCAAGCCATAAACTTCCCTTTCGAGAACGTTTACTGCACAAAAGTGAAAATGGACGATTATCCGCTTAGCCAAAGAGAGCGGTATAGACTTCGGGAACTAGCAACAGAAATTGCAAAAATGCTTGTAATCGAAATTCCGAAAGGCGCAAGCTCCATTAAAGACTTTCCGAAATCGTATCAGCAAGTCATAAGGCGGCTTGATGAAATCTTCTGGGAAGAAATCGCAAAAATGGAAATCGGGAAACTCTTCAGCGAGGTTAACCCCGTTGGCGGGTGTGAAAAATCCGAAGCGGTTATGCAGATAGCCAAAAAACTAGGCGTAAGCCTTTCAGAAATGGTTTATGTTGGCGACAGCATAACAGACGTTGAAGCCTTCAAAACAGTCCGCAGCGGAGACGGCTTAACAATATCCTTTAATGGCAACGAATACGCCATAAGAGAGGCTGAAATCGCCGTAATGTCTGAAAAAGCGCTTATAACAGCACTGCTAACAGTAGTCTTCTGTAAATATGGCAAAGAGGACGTAATCGAGCTTGTAAACAACTGGAGCTTTGAAAGGGTTAAAGAGCTTGACGCGGACGCGGAACTAAAAAACAAGTTTTTTGAGGCTTACGGCGAGAAACTCCCACATGTAGAAGTTGTCACGGCGGCAAACATGGAGAGGCTGGCGAAGGAAAGCACGGCTTTCCGCAAAACCGTGAGGGGCGAAGCCATAGGGCGTCTAGGCTAGGCTTGTCAAAGGTTTAATAGTCTAAAGCACCAACCTAAAATAATCCCAAACTTGAAGATGGAACGGGAAGCGCGTTGACTAAAAAAGAACTTGTTGAGGACACTTACGCGGAAGCCTTTGAGGGCATTTACTGCCGAGTGACCGTTACGGCTGATGATGAGGAAACACTGCGGAAGGCGGCACTGCACGCAACCGCCACACCATCCATAGTAATAGGTAGAGTTGAAGGCGGGATAGAAAGATGGCTAAGCGAAGAGGAAACCCCAGACGGGCGTAAAGGCGTAATCCTCCAATTCTGGGGCGGAATAGACCCCAAAAAACCCTTTTCAGACTCTCTCAAAAAATTTGAAATTGAGCTCTCCTATCGCATAAGGCAGGATATCCTCGTAAAACCCTTCACAGCAGTTTATGACGCCTTAGAGAATCCGTTGGGCAAAATTGACATGATGGAGCGTGTTGGTCACTGCGGAGACGGCTACGAGTGCGAGGAAAAACGCCACAACCGCCACATTATAGTCGTGCCCATCATGGTTCCAGACTTTATAATAGAGCGGTTTTTGGGATACGCCTGCGGTGTCATGGGCGCTAACTTCTGGATAATGTGCAAGACAAAAGAAGCCGTTATGGAGGCTGGAGAAAAAGCGTTAGAAGCCATCCACAAAGTTGAAGGTGTGGTAACGCCCTTCGAAATTTGTTCAGCCGGCTCAAAGCCGGAAACCCGCTATCCATGGATAGGCCCAACAACAAACCATCCCTACTGTCCATCATTAAAGAAGTGGCTTGGCAAAGAGTCTAAGGTTCCAGAAGGCGTGAACTACATTCCAGAAATCGTTATTAATGGGGTTTCACTTGCGGCGGTTAAAAAAGCTATGAAAGCCGGAATGGAAGCTGCCCTAACAGTGAAAGGGGTGGTGAAAATTTCAGCTGGAAATTATGGCGGGAAGCTTGGCGATTACAAGATTTATCTGCGTGAGTTGTTCAAATGAAGCGTTTTGACGTCATAGGCTTCGGCGCCCTAAACGTGGACAAACTTTACAAAGTCAACAAGATTGCAGGACCAGAAGAGGAAGGCTTCATAAAAGGCTTTGAAGAGGCTTGTGGAGGCTCAGCCGCCAACACTATTGTGGGCTTGGCTAGGCTTGGCTGCAAAGTAGGCTTTATTGGGAAAGTTGCCAACGACAGAGAAGGCAAAATGCTCCTAGAAGACTTCCGTAAAGAAGGTGTAGACACTAGGGGCGTCATAAGGGCGAAGGAGGGACGCAGCGGAACAGTCATGGGCTTTGTAGATGAAAAGGGAGAAAGAGCCTTATACGTAGACCCAGGAGTAAACGATACAATAAGCTTCGAAGAAATAGACGTGAAATATGCTTGCCGGGCAAGATTCCTTCATTTAACCTCTTTTGTTGGCGATAAGTCCTTCGAAGCCCAGAAAAGGCTTGTGGAAGCTCTGCCAGAAGATGTTAAAGTGAGCATGGACCCGGGCGAGCTATATGCAAGAAGGGGCGTAAAAACGCTGAACCCCATTTTGAAGAAAACCTTTGTTTTTATGCCAAATTCGCTTGAGCTGGCGCTCTTAACGGGCATAAACGACTATGTTAAAGGTGCTGAAAAACTATTGGAGCTTGGGGTGAAAATTGTTGCAGTTAAACTCGCTGGCAGAGGATGCTATGTCACCGATGGGAGGGAAAGCCACCATGTGGAAGCC
>JAVZOA010000046.1:0-8005 GCA_038882535.1 Bathyarchaeia archaeon
AAACGCCTCCAGCCGTAGAAGAACTGCCAGCCAAAGAGAAGAAGCCAGCTAGGAGAAAAAGAGCTGCAAGAAAGATGAAGGAAAAAGGCGAAGAAAAAACGGAGGAAAAAGCGCTGAAGAAAGGGAAAAGATCCGTAAAAAGGCGCAAGAAAACGGAGGAATCTGAACTTGGGTAGGAAAGGTGGCTCAACAACCCTTAAACGTAAGCCAGCGCCGAAAATTTGGCCAATACATAGGAAAGAGCTTGTCTGGGTTGTGAAGCCAACCCCAGGCCCACATTCTTTGGAGAGCTGTCTGCCTACAACATTGCTTTTGCGTGACATTTTGGAGGTTGCAAAAACAAGGAAGGAGGCAAAAATAATAACTGCACAGGGGAAGGTTTACGTTGACGGGATAGTTAGGAGAGACAATAAGTTTCCAACGGGGCTTATGGATGTGGTCTCACTTCCCGACATGGATAAGCACTTCCGCATTTTGCCCTCCCATAAAGGATTAATTCTTCACCCAATAAGCAAAGAGGAAGCTAACTTCAAACTCTGCCGGATAGAGAACAAAACTGTAGTTGAGAATGGGCATACACAGTTGAATCTCCACGACGGCTCAAACTTGCTTGTTAAGGTTGCCGACCCAAAGAACCCGCAGGAAGATGTTTACAACACCTTTGACACGATTAAAGTTAGCCTTCCAGATAGGCAACTTCTCGAACACATCAAGATGAAAGAGAACGATTACGTGATAATAACCGGCGGCAAAAACATGGGAAAATATGGCAGAGTTATCGAGATTGAGAAAGTTAAGGGCAAAAAACGCAAAGACGCCATAGTAACGGTGGAAGACGAGAAGGGCAACCGCTACCAAACAGTGATGGAGTTTGTTTTTGCAATTGGCGAAACAAAACCACTAATATCCTTGCCGGAGGCTTCATAGAGTGTCTGAGGATGAAATCAGGAAAAAGTGGGAAGAAAATCCAATGCTTAAACCAAGGATAGACAAAGTTGTTGTCAACATAAGTGTTGGAAAATCCGGAGAGCCCCTTGAGAAAGCCTCAAAAGTGCTGAAAGATTTAACTGGACAGACGCCGTGCAAAAGGAAGGCAAAGAAAACCATTAGGGATTTTGGAATAAGAAGGGGCGAACCAATGGCTTGCATCGTCACGCTTAGAAAGCAGAAAGCCATAGAATTCTTGGAAAAAGTTTTACATGTGGTTGATTACAAGATTCCAAAAAGCTGTTTTGACAATTATGGAAATTTTGCCTTTGGAATAAAAGAGCATATAGAAATTCCAGGGGTCAAGTATGACCCGGAAATAGGAATATTCGGCATGGACATATGTGTTTCGTTAAGCCGACCAGGATGGCGTGTTAAAAATAGACGCAGATGCAAAGCGAAAATAGGTTCAAGCCATGTCTTAACACCAGAAGAAGCTATGGTTTTTGTTAAAGACGCCTTGGGGGTTGAAATAGTCTAGTTGGTTGTGAAGAGGTAGTTTTATGGGTAAAAAGAAGCCTAAAAAGGAAAGAAAATATGGCAAGGGTGCCAGACCATGCGTCAGATGCGGTTCATATGGGCCTGTTATCCGGCGTTATAATTTATATTTGTGTAGGCATTGTTTTAGGGAAGTAGCTAAAAAACTTGGGTTCAAAAAATATGAGTGATGAGGAAAGCATGATGGATGTGCTGTCAAACGGCTTGACAACAATCCTTAACAACGAGATGCGCAACAAACGCGAATGTGTAATTAGCCCAGCCTCTAAACTTTTGGGCAAGGTTTTGAGAGTTATGCAGTTAAACGGCTACATCGGCGAATTTGAATTCATAGACGATGGGCGCTCCGGAAAATTCAAAGTCCAACTTTTGGGCAGGATAAACAAGTGCGGCGCCATAAGACCGCGCTTTGCCGTTAAAGTTGACGAGCTTGAAGATTGGGAGAAGAAGTTTCTGCCATCAAGAGAGGTGGGGCTATTAATAATCTCAACTTCGAGAGGAGTATTATCCCACAAAGAGGCTAAAGAAAAAGGCATCGGAGGCAGACTCTTAGCCTACATCTACTAAAGAGGGTTGGGCAAATGCGGGCTGTGGAAGTCTCAAAAGTCGTTCAAGTCCCAGACGACGTGGAAGTAACACTTGAAGGCAAAAAAGTGACAGTTAAAGGCGCCAAAGGAACCCTAACCAGAGACTTTTCATACGCCCCAATCTCAATGGAGCTTCAAGGCAAAAGCCTTCGCATTTGGGCTAATTGGCCTCGCAAAAAGGAGAGCGCTCTAGTTGGCACAATTCACGCGCATATCAATAACATGATTACCGGAGTTAGGAAAGGCTTCACATGCAAATTAAAGATAGTTTTCTCCCACTTTCCAATTTCGGTTAAAGTTCAAGATGGAATGGTGCTGATTGAGAACTTTACTGGTGAAAGAAACCCGAGAAAAGCAAAAATTGTTGGCAGCGCCGAGGTGAAGGTTTCCGGCGATGATGTTATTGTTCAAGGAATAAATCTTGAAGAAGTAAGTCAAACAGCCGCAAACATAGAACAAGCCACAAAGGTGCGGAGGAAAGACCCTCGAGTCTTCTTGGACGGCATATACCTATACGAAAAAAGTGAGGGAATGGAAGCATGAAAGAGCAGAACATCGCCACTGTTGAAAAAGCCTTAAAGATAAGGGCCAGACTGAAAAAGAAAAAGCCCGAGTTTGTGCGGCAGGAAAGCTGGCGTTACGACCGGTTAAGGGAGAACTGGCGCAGACCAAAAGGCATAGACAACAAAATGCGGAGAAAAATCAAGGGATGGCCCCAAACCGTAAACGTTGGATATAGGGGGCCAAAAGCCGCGAGAGGTCTTCATCCATCCGGTTATGAAGAGGTTTTGGTACATAATGTTGATGAGCTTAAGAAGGTGAATCCTAAAACCCAAGCTGTGCGAATTGCCCATACCGTTGGAAGAAAATCTAGACTGCAAATTCTCGCGGAGGCGAGGAAGAAGAAAATAATAGTCCTAAATGTTGGGGTTAGGGAAGAGGAAAAGAAGGAGGAAGCGGAGAAAGCCGAAGCTGAAGAAGGAAAAAAAGCTGAAAAAGAGGTTGGGGAGGAAAAAGAAAAGGAAAAGCCAGTTGAAGAGGAGAAACCTAAGCCCAAGCGGAAGAGGGCGAAGAAAAGCAATGGAGGGAAGGAAGAACAGTGACAAGTTTGAAAAGTCAGAGGAGGCTGGCGGCTCAAATACTGAAGGTTGGAGAAGATAGGATTTGGATGGACCCTAATAGGATTGAGGATGTTGAAGCCGCCATAACCCGCGAGGAGGTTAGGAAGCTTATCCATGAAGGCGTGATTAGGCCCTTAAAGGAGAAGGGCGTCAGCCGGGCAAGAGCAAGAATCATCCACCAAAAAAAGAAGAAGGGCTTAAGGCGGGGATCCGGAAGCAGAAGTGGTGCAGCCAAAGCTAAAATTTCTAAGAAGGAAGCTTGGATGAACAAGGTTCGAGCCTTAAGGAAGAGGCTTCGCGAGCTGAAGGCTAACAAAACAATTACTGAAAGCACCTACAGAACGCTTTACACAATGGTTAAAAGTGGGCGGTTCACGTCCATCGCTGACATGGAGAGGTTTCTAAAGGCTCATGACCTTTGGAGGAAACGTTGATGGCGAAGGGTTCCAGTTATGGTGTACCATACCGCCGAAGAAAGGAAGGCAAAACAGCTTATCATAAACGAAAAGCCTTAATCCTTTCCAGAAAGCCTAGGCTTGTGGTTCGCGGCGCACTCAAAAACATTATTGTCCAAATGGTCGCCGCCAAACCTCACGGAGACGAAGTTTTGGTTTCAGCCCACAGCAGGGAGCTCTTAAAAAGTTATGGTTGGAAAGCCCCTAGTGGTAATCTCCCAGCAGCTTATCTAACAGGGCTTTTATGCGGTTTAAAAGCCAAAGCAAAAGGCATAGAAGAAGCTGTTCTCGATATCGGGCTGCACTCCCCGACGAAAGGTGCGAGGGTTTTTGCAGCCCTTAAAGGCGTTTTAGACGCTGGCTTAAGTGTTCCACATGGGGAGGAGAAGCTGCCAGACGAGAAGAGAATTCAAGGAATGCACATAGTCCAGTACGCAAAAATGCTTTCGGCAAACACTGAAAAGTATATGGCGGTGTTTTCAAGATATCTTAAGAATAAGGTTTCTCCGGAAAGTCTTCCCGAACATTTTGCAGAGGTTAAGAAGGCTGTAGTTGCCGCTTTTAAGAGTGGAGGTAAAAGCCGTGGCAGTGGATAGAGCTAGAAGCTTAGAAGAGTGGGTTCCTAAAACACGTCTTGGAAAACTGATCCAAGAGGGAAAAGTAACATCTATTGAAGAGGTTTTTATGGAAGGCTTATCCATACGGGAGCCCCAGATTGTTGATGCCTTGCTTCCAGACCTTCAAGAAGAGGTTATAAACATAAATCTTGTACAGAAGCAGACAGACGCCGGCGAAAAGTCGAGGTTTAAGGCGATAGTTGCCATTGGGAACAGGGACGGCTACATCGGGCTTGGGGCTGGAAAAGCAAGCCAGGTGCGAACAGCAATAGAAAAGGCGGCCGCCGACGCCAGACTAAAACTTGTCCCAATAAGGCGGGGATGCGGTAGCTGGGAATGCGGATGCGGAAAGCCCCACTCTGTCCCATTCCAAGTTGAGGGAAAATGCGGAGGCGTAAAAGTCGTTATTGTCCCCGGACCGAGGGGCTTAGGCTTGGTTGCCAGCGAAGTTGCAAAAGTTATTCTTGGACTTGCAGGAATAAAGGATTGTTGGACAAGGAGCTATGGCTCAACAAGAACTGTTCCATCCTTCGCATACGCGGTTTTTGACGCTTTAAAGAAGACCTACAGCCTAATAACACCAATGGATTGGGTGAGATAGCTTGTCAGAAAAGACCGGAAGCCGCAAATGCATAGCAGCCATACGCGTCCGCGGAACAATAAGTGCGCCATTACAAGTTAGGGAAGCCCTAAAAATGCTAAACTTGAAAAGGAACAACTATGCCGTTTTGATCGACAATAGGCCCTCTTTTGTTGGAATGTTGAAAACAGCTCAAAGCTTTGTCACGTGGGGTGAAATTTCGAAGGAGACCTTGACGGTGCTTTTGAAGGAGAGGGGCAAACTTGTTGGTAACAAAAAGTTGACGGATGATTACGCCAAAGAGCTTGGATATACTTCCTTAGAAGAGCTTGCAGAAGCAATATACGGCTGTAAAGTTGAGTATTGGAAACTTCCAAACATCCAGCCATATTTTAGGTTGCATCCGCCAACTAAGGGTTTTAGGGATAAGATAAAGAAGGGCTACGGTATGGGCGGCGAGCTTGGATACCGCGGCGAAAAAATCAACGAGCTTTTGGAGAGAATGATTTAAAGGCTCGCTTATGATGTGGCGATACCTTTTATAACTTGTTTGGAAATGCTTTTGTGTTTATGAGGAGGAGAAACCAGCGTGAGATGGCGTAGAAGCGAGAAGCGCCCAAAGTGGTTTAGAACTGTGAGAAAAACGAACAGAAACGAGGCTACGGTTTTCAAGTTTGAAAATTTAAGAGTTTCAAAGCAACATTTTCATAGGTATAAGAGTTTTAAGGCTTTTAAAGTTAAAAAATGGAGAGAGCCCGAGCCGCTGGTGGATGTTTTTAGAGAGAAGGACAAAATAGTTGTTGTTGCTGAGCTTAAAGGCTTCAATAGGGAAAACATAAAGGTTCAAGCCGAAAAACAGCGGCTAACCTTGACGGCGAAGGTTCAAGGGCGCAGATACTATAAAAGTTTAAATCTTCCAGAGGCTGTGATTCCAGAAGAAGCCCGCATAACATATAAGAATGGAGTCCTCGAAATACAGTTAAAGAAAGCCATAGCGGAGAAGCCACTAAACAAGGTTGCTGGTTAAAGATGCCCCATAGCCTTAGGAAAATCCGCAAAAAGCGCGGTTCAAGAACATGCGGCTACGGAAGAGTAGGACAGCATAGAAAATCCGGCTCCAAAGGCTACCGTAGAGCTGGGCGCCACAAGCACGGCTGGACGTACGTTATAAAATACGAACCAGAATACTTTGGGAAAAAAGGTTTCACTTCACTTAAAAGTTTGAGGCGGGAAGTCAAAATCATAAACGTTGGAGAACTTGAAGAGATAGCCAAAAAATGTGGAGGAAAAACAGAGGAAGGCAAAATTCTCATAGACCTGGAAGGTTTAGGCTACACAAAGCTTTTAGGCGCTGGAAAAGTGACAAAACCCTTAGTTGTTAAGGTTGCCTCCTGCTCCAAACTGGCGGCTGAAAAAATAGAGGAGGCTGGAGGACAGGTTCTGACGGGAGCAAAAGAAAGCGAGGAGTAGCTGTAGTCCATGGCTGGAAGATTCTTAAACATGTTCAAACCCCTTGCACGTTTCATCCCAGAGGTGAAGGTTCCAGAGCGTAGAGTAAGTTTTAATGAAAAACTCTTCTGGACAGCCATCGCCCTAATAATATACCTGGTAATGGCCAGCAACGCGTGCAGCCTTTATGGTATTCAAAGGTCAGAGGAGTTTGCTCCTTTAAGAATAATTTTTGCTTCAAGCCGCGGCACCTTAATGGAGTTGGGCATAGGTCCAATTGTAACGGCGGGTCTAATTTTGCAGCTTCTAGTTGGCTCGGCCATGATAGAATGCGACATGTCAAAACCTGAAGACAGAGCCCTGTTTACAACAGCAAGCAAAGTCTTAGCGATAATTCTTACAGGGGTGCAAGCGTCAGCTTACATAATAAGTGGAATGTACGGCAACCTGCCAGGCACAACAGCCATAATTGTTTTTCTACAACTTATAGCCGCTGGGTTCATAGTTTTACTCTTAGACGAGCTTATCCAAAAAGGTTGGGGATTCGGCAGCGGAATAAGCCTCTTCATAATGGCGGGCGTTGCTCAACAAATATTCCTTCAATGCTTCGACATCAGCGGAGCCGTTGATGAATACTACAATCATGGAATTTTCCCAGCGTTAGCAGGCGCTATAATTAATGGGAAACCAATAACGGGTTTATGGCTTAGAGGCAATCTTCCATCCTTAACAGGGTTTATCGCGACAATAGCCGCTTTCCTTGCGATAATTTACATGGAAGGCGTTAGGGTGGAGTTGCCGCTTTCCTATGCTGGCTACCGTGGTTTTAGAAGCCGCTACCCAATAAAACTATTATACGTTTCAAATCTTCCGGTAATCTTTGCTTCAGCACTTTTCGCTAACATATACTTCTTCTCATACCTCCTTTGGAGGTGGGGTCCAGATAACCCTTGGATTCGATTGTTAGGATATTATAGACCGGAGAGCGTCGGAAACCGAATACAATATGTGCCTGCTGGGGGGCTCGTTTACTTTGTGACTTCTCCAGGCAACCTTACTAACGTGATGAATGAGCCTTTAAGAGCCATTGGATACTTGGCAATTCTCATAGTTTTCTGTGTGATCTTCTCGCTTACTTGGCTTGAAGTTGGTGGTTTAGGGCCTTCAACGGTGGCGAAGCAGCTTGTGGATGCTGGCATGCAGATTCCGGGGTATAGGCGTTCAGGCAAGGCTGTTGAGCAGATTCTTAAACGCTACATTCCAGCAGTTACTGTTTTAGGCGGAATCATTGTAGGGCTGATTGCTGGCTTGTCAGACTTCTTCGGAGTTTTCGGCTCTGGAATAGGGATTTTGCTTTCCGTTGGCATAATTTACCAGTATTATGAAATTTTGGTGCGGGAAAGGGCTGCTGAAATGTATCCGGCCTTCAGAAGGATATTCGGAGAGTGAGAAGACCATGTCTTTTCTGCCGACAAGTCCTCCTTGGTCAACGCTTTTCATTTTTCTACTTGCCGCCATCATATCCTTTCTAATTTCTTTTGCAAATCGTCTCACAACAGACCCTGAGAAAACTAAAGCGTGGAGAAAAGAAATCGCTGAGTGGAATGAGCAACTACGCAAAGCTCGTAAAAGCGGAGATAAGAAGCAGATGGAGAAGCTTATGAAAAAGCAGCAGTACATACTCCAGATTCAGGCGAAAATGTCGTGGCAG
>JAVZOA010000047.1:0-7721 GCA_038882535.1 Bathyarchaeia archaeon
CTCCTTTAGTATCGGTGGTGATTGCGTACCAATAATAAGTTGTTGAATAGTTTAGTCCGGTCCATGGTACAGAAGCGATTTCGCCGCTTGGAACGCCAAAGTCAACTCCAATCAACTTAGGTTCTGTTGGCGTTGGACCTGTCATATCGTAATCTAATGTAAAATCGCTGTTTGAGTCTTTTTCATAGCTGTTTAAGTATGGCGAGTACGTTTTTACATAAATTTTATCTTCTACAGGAGAAAATGTAAGCACTCTCAGCCATCCGTTGCCACCATTGCTACGAGACTGGTAATTTGCAAGTAACTGGTAAACGACATGCCCGTCTACCGTATCTGTTCTCATCGCTTCTGCGGCTGCGTGACCGCATAAGACTAAGAATACTTGATCTGCATGTGGTTTTACAAACTTTTGCCATATAGCCTCTCCATTGGCTGACCTGCTTCCGTCTGTTCCAAGATAGTCATGCGTTACAACAATAACTCTTCTGTCTGGATAATTGTCTATCGTGGTGTTGGCCCAAGCAAGCACACCGTCGCTTGGAGCATACTGAAAATGGAATATGAGATAATCGTCTCCTGCAACTGAAAAAAGCTGATAACTGTTAGCGTTGTTATCTTGGTAGGCGCCGCCATACCAGCTTTCACCGCTAAACCTTTCATACCCAAAGTAAGTATTGTAGTTGGTTAGATCCATTCCTGTCCCGTCATGGTTGCCAGGCAATATTCCCCAAGGAACAACGTCGTCGAGTTTACTCATGCTGTTGTTGGCATTTTGCCATTCAGCTAACACGTTCCAATTTTCAACAATATCACCTTCATGTGTTACGAACACAATGTTCATAGTTTCTTTATTTTTGACAATCCACTCAGTTTGATTGTTAAAGATTTCTGGATAACTTTGCGAGTAATATTGAGTGTCAGGCAACACAATAATAGTGAAGTTCAGGTTCATAGGTTCTTCTATGCTTGTCTGATAGAAGTAGACATTCATCACATCGCCATCGAGGTCTAAAACGTTGACGGACAAGTTTGTAGATATTGGAACGTCTGTCGCCCCATGTGCAGGAGAAGGATTATACGGCTTTTCTGGAGCTTTATTAAAAGCAGTAAAATGGTCGTTCATGCTTTTATATTGTGCTTTAATCCATTCTTCTGAACGTGCAACGTTACAGATCCAAACTTCGTCTATTACGCCCTCAAAGTAGTCGCCTAGAACCGGGGGATTTTTGGAGCCAATGCTAAAGGTAGCCGTGTTTGATACGTCTTGATTAGCGCCGGTTTGCGAGGCTTTTAAGTTGCCATCAACATAAAGGTATATGCTTCCTCCTTGTCTACAGAACACAACAAAATGCCAGTTATTGTCGCCATACGCCTCTGTTGTTTCTACTCTAGCATTAGTGCCATCGTATAGGTTTCCAGCTATTCTATTATCTGATAATTCTAACTTGTAATTTTTGCCTGGTGAAGGGGGGTCTTGTGTGTTGCCTTTTCTTAGTATATCTGCGTCTCCGTTAGTACTGGGGTATTTAATCCAGACTGAAATTGTAAAGTCGCCAGTTCCTAGGTTAAGTGAGTCACTGTGCGGCATCCAAATGTAGTCGTCTACCCCGTCGAACTGGTCGGCGCCATCGACTTTCCCGGCAGCGTCTTGCTCTGCACCGACGCATGTTCCATCATTATGGTTGGCTGTTGAGTCGTAAACTGTCCCTGAGGTTTCCTCTAGGTGTTGAACCATTTTGAAGCCGCTGTCCCAAACGTTTGGAGAATTAAGATATGGAGACTCAGGCGGACTAGGGTTGCCATAATAAACGTAAATGTAGTCGCTTGTGGAACCAGCGTCTATTTTTGGAACTTTAACCCATACGATAGCCTTCCGTTCCGAATAGTTCCAGCATTCTACTTCAAAGTATAAGTCAGTTGAACCATCAGAATCCACAAACCTCAAATCCTTCGGAGTCTGTCCAACATAATTCCAAAAGACGTCACCAGCTCTGGTTAAGTTAATCATCACTGGGAAATTGATAAGATCCTCGGTACAAGCTGCATTGTTGAACCATATTCGTCTTGCATATTGCCAATCGCCAGTCGTCACCAAGGTTCTGACACCAGTGTCTCCCATGTTTCCAAGCGTGTCATTGCAATACCATCTATAACCCACTGTTGCACCAGGAACACTGTTCAAGGTTAGTGTTACATTCGCCCAGCTCTCAGTTCCTGACACAAGTACTGTTTGGTTTTGCCATGTACCAGTATTATTGGTGGAAAATGTACACTTGTCTAATCCGTCTGAATCGAACCATTTCACATGGAATTCGCATAGAGCACCTGCGCGTGTAGTGCTCGTTCCGATATTGGAGAAAACAGGAACAGTTGATTCCTCGTCACCATAAGTAAGCAGTGTATTTTTCTCAGAATAGTAACTTGCCTTTATCCAAGCCGCGCTCCTAGCTACATTATGGATACGCACTTCATCTAAATAGCCATTGAAATACCTGCTGCCAGACGGAGTTTGCGAGCCAAGGCGCATAGGATTTGTGTTAGTGACGCTTCCAACACTTGAGATGCTTGCAGAAACCTTATAGGCTCCATCAATGTAGATTGTCATCGTTTGCGATGTTCTGTTCACAACAACAGCGAAATGGGCCCAAACATTGCCAGCTCGTCTAGAATCTGGCCCTGTGTCAAGTCGGACATTGTTTGTTCCATCTCCTAAAACAGCTGAGAACCCGAGGTTCGCGTCTGATGATATTACTAACTTGTATCCTGCGTTGGTGGAGCTAGCTGTTCCTCCTTTTTTATCTATGACATCTTGAGTGGTTCCGGCCTTTGAATAGAACCAGAAGGAATATGAGAATGAACTTGTGCCGAAATTCAAGCTTGCACTGTTTGGCACATTTATGTAGGATGCGCTTCCGTCGAAACTATCCGCGCCGTCGATCCGTTCGCTTGGAGCCTTCGTTACAGCATTAGGAGTTCCATCATTGTTGTTTCCAGTGGAGTCTTCTCTCGTCCCAGAAGCCTCTTTCATATGTAGAACCATGGCGCATGAAGCCCAAACGTTTACGGGATCCTGCGCGTCTGTAGCCTCCGAATTGCCGTAGTAGATGTAGAAAATCGTGTGGGTGGAGGCTGAAACTTGAGGGATTTTGACCCATATCTCTGCTTTTCCAGCGGTTTTGTTCCAGCGTTCAATTTCATATTTTAATAATGTTGTGCCGTCTGAGTCTGTGAATCGAATGTCTTCGCCATTATCCTTTACTTTAGCAAAGTCAAAAAATGACGAATCCAAAATAACCAGAACTGGAAAATCTATCAAGCTTTCATCGATTAAACTGCTATTTATAGTTAGTTGACGACGATATTTCCAGCCATTTAACCAGTTTATATTGGACCTTGCAGGTATAAACGTAACTGGCATTGTACTTACGATGAGCATGACAAACATTAACATCGCAATACTTAGTTTTCTATTTTTCATTTTCCTTTCTCCTCTTTTCTCTTTTAAATTTTGAAAGAAAGGTTGTAAACCACCAATAGAGCTGAATAGCTTTAAAGGTAGAAATACAACCTCTCCTTCAACAAAAAATTCCTTTAAAATCTTATTAATTTTATGGAAAAAACTTCTATCTTAACCAAGAATAAGCAAATTTTGTAAATTCTGACAGTCGGCAAAATGCAAGAATTATAGTCTTCGGGGTCATAGCCAAAGAAAGCTCAAGAATCGTAAAGGAAAGACTTTAGCTTAACTTTCAGCAATCTTCTTTAATTGTTTTTGGTACATTTCTGCTATTTCGTTTGTGGTTGTTGCGTCTTCTGCTGCCTTGTCTATTCTGTAGTTGCCTGTAAACCTTGGGAAGCGTATGGCTAGGCCGCTTCCTTGGCGTATGGAGTTCATGGCGCATGTGTGGATGGGGCTTAGTGTTATTTCTGCACCTAAAACTTCTATGACTGTTTTTGGTTCAAACCACACATCCGCCTCAATAAGCGAGTTTACCCTTGGATGCTTATGCGGTATAACGTGTTTTTTCATCATTTGGGGGAGTTTTGCTAAGTCTTCGTCCGTGAAGCCAGTCCCACATTTTGTTACCGTCTCAAAGGTGTCGTTATCTGGGTTGTATGCTGCTAATAGGAGTGCGCCGTATGTTCCTGCGCGTTTTCCACGGCCATAAAAAGCACCGACCACAACTAGGTCAACGGTGTCTGTCATTTCGCTCTTGTAGTCGCGTTTGTACTTTATCCAGAGCCAGCCCCTTGCGCCAGCTTGATAAACTGAGTCTTCGGTTATCGACTTGCACATTAACCCTTCGCATCCATCTTCAATAGCCTCTAAAAAGAAGTTTTCAAGTTCCTTGACATCGCCAGTAATAATGTGTTTGGCAATCTTTACCTTATCGCCTTCCTTGACCACTTTTTCCAGTGCCTTGCGCCTCACCGGGTAAGGCTTGAGGGTTAGGTCTTTTCCATCCACATAAAGGGCGTCGAACATGAAAAGCGAAACTGGATATTCTTCCATGGCTTTTTCTATGCCATATTTGCGTCTGCGGTGCATAAGCTCTTGGAAAGGACGCATTTCGCCAGTGTCAGGGTCTATGGCTACGCATTCAGCCTCCAAAATCGCATCTTTAGCCAAAACGTGCTGCTTCAAAAGTTCTATTGCGTCTGGATACTGGTCTGAAATGTCTTCAAGCCTCCTTGAAAAAAGTATGATTTCAGCGCCTTTTTTGTGGGCTTGGATGCGTTCACCATCATATTTATATTCAGCTATGCATTTTCCGCCCAATTTTTCGAGAATTTCCTCAGGTGAGGAAAGCCTTTCAGCCAGCATAGGCCTAATAGGTTCGCCGACAATAACTTGGAATTTTTTAATTCCATCAAGCCCTTCTTCGGCGACTATTTTGGCTACCCTTCCAAGGTCTGATGAGATATTGTAGGCGCGCTCCACCAGTTCGCGGGTTTCCTTGCCACCGCCATAAGCTATTGCCAACGCATCAAGCACAGTCATGTCGGCAATGCCCAAGCGAAGGTTCCCGGTGACTGTCCGCATGATGTATTTGGCTTCTTTTGGTGTGGCATCCGCCAAAAGCCCAGCCAAGAGCGTAATCTTAGTGTCGATAGCTCCAGACCCAGAAGCCCTTGCCATCTTGTCTAAGGTTTCATAAACCTTTTGAACGGTTAAGGGCTTTTGGAAGAAGGTTAGTTGCTTCTTCTGGGCTATAAACTTCTGGGCTGTTTCGCCAATATCCCCGCTTTTCTTCATGTCCTCCTCAATTTCGCTTTCCCGCCGTCCAGAGGCGTGGGCAAGAGCTTTTATGGCGAGTCTTTCAGCCACCCCTATTTCGAGCTTAACAAAGTCTGGGTAAATTTTGCCTTGCGTTAGATAAACAACCTTGTCAATTATTTCTTTAGGCGTCCTTTTAAGGAGGTCTACCAGCAAGTCTGTCATTTCAAGCCTTTTAGTTGTAGCCTCAATTTTTTCGTAGGCATCGGCAATTTCTGAATAAAGCAAAGTTGAACTCCTCACGGTGATAGGGACAAGCCAAATATATTAAGTTTGACACAGCCGCATCTCTATGCCTTGTAAAGGATTTTACCTCCTCCAAAACTTAAAGGGCAAAGTTTTCACTTTCTTTAAAAGACTTGTGTTTACATGCTGTCCAATTCTTTTAAAAGCTCCGCCAGCCTTTCTATGGCGATCTGCCAAGCTTTTTCGCCTTTCTTTTTTAAGGCTTTTGTCGGGTCGCCTATAACGCCAGTATTGCTTATTTCCCTTGTTCTGAAAACCCATGAAACTTTCGGTCCAGATCCTTTCAGCCCAATTTTTGTGTATTTTAACTTTGGAAGGTTTAACCTTGGCTTGGTGATTCTTTCTTTGATAACCGTGTTTCCGCGGTTGGCTAAACTTGTGGATGTTTCAAACTCTCCAGCATGAGCATCATAAGGCGTTTCTATAGACTGTTCTATAAAGTCTGGTATGAGGCTAACAGTGTCTATGGCTACGAAAGCACCTGTCTCGGCTTTGATTCTTTGGGCTGCAGCCTCTAAGGCCGGAGTGTTTCCGCCGTGACCGTTTTCAAAAAGCATTCTTGTGAACCCATGCTTTGTTAGGCATACGCCTATTTCATAGGCTATTTGCTCAAGGGTGTGAGGGTTCAGCGTTATTGTTCCAGGAAAGTCCATGTGGTGCAGCGAAACGCCATAATATATGGGTGGGGCTACAAGGACACATTCCGCCTTTTCAGCAGCCTTCATGGAAAGCCAAAAAGCGTCGTAGGCATCGGTGTCCAATGGCAAGTGAGGGCCATGTTGCTCGCAGCTTCCAACAGGCACAACCACAGTTTTATGTGCTTTAAGGAACTCTTCCACGTCAACCCATGTTAGTTCGCCCAAATAGTAGCTTCGCATTTTCAAGATTCGGCACGTCTCCTAAAACTTTTCATTGTGGATTATTTGCTTTAGGGGTCGCCTACTCCTCAGTGATGGAGATTCAGCTGGATAGCCAACTGGGATTATGGCTACGGGCCTTACGCCATCTGGCACTTGTAGGATTTTTCTTGCCTCCTCTTCTTTGAAAGCTCCGACCCAACACGTGCCCAGACCCATGGCGTAAGCTGCCAAGTGAATGTTCTGTATTGCAGCAGCCGTATCCTGTATGCAGTATAGGGTTCTTCCACGCGTGCCATAGCCTCTTGCAGAACGATCCTCATCCGCGCACACAACAATAACCACGGGTGCTTCTTCAATGAAGGATTGCCCCAACGCGGCTTCAGCCAACCGCTTTTTAGTTTCGGGATTGCGGACAATTATGAATTCCCATGGCTGAATGTTTCCGGCGGAAGGCGCCCACCTAGCAGCATCAATCAGTTTTTCAACATTTTCTTGTGAGATGCCAACTTCTTTGAAGGCTCTGATGCTGCGCCTACCCATAATTGCTTCGAAAACATCCATTAATTGCACACACCCATATCCAAGTTTGTGAGTTAGCTTGATAAAAATTTGCAGTTTGGGAAACCTTAAATTTGGCGGTGAAACATCCTTTTTTGGATGATGAGCTGGAGAGTCAATAGAGCTTTGGCATAAGCGGTGATATGACTCGACGGGCGAACTGACATATAGGAAAATTATTTTGCCGAATTTTGTTTGAAATATATAGTTTGGCTTTTGATATTTTGTCGATATGTGGCATATGTTGTTTTGATGCACAATTCTTTAAAATTGTTTCGTAAGATATTATACGTAGGTGGGAAATTGAAAAAATACAAAATTTTACCAACAGCCTTTGTCGCAACCATCTTGATGTTTACGCTCAGCAATTTCTACATTCCAAACGCTCTTGCACCTACAACAACTGCCAATCCAAGGATTGTTTATTGGGCGGATCCTCAACTCGTCAATGGGACTGGGCAAAGTTGGTGGTTCTTTCCCAACCCAAATGCATATCACATTATGTGGTCGCCTTCGGGACGAATGCTTTTACTAGTAGTTAGCGAAATGGATGTCTATGGTCCTTTTTATATGACGAAGGTTGTGGTGATTAATGCCAGCAGCATGGAAGTAATCCACAAATTCTCAGCCCCTGGCGCCATTTGTAGCCAGACGGAAAGCAGTTTCGCCATATCCTCAGATGAAACAAAAATTTTCTTTGGAAATAGTAGCTCCGACCGAAATTTTGTAGATATAGTTTCAGTCGATCTGGACGGCTCAAATCCAACTGTTATAACAAG
>JAVZOA010000048.1:0-7487 GCA_038882535.1 Bathyarchaeia archaeon
TAGTTTAAACCGTAAAATTTATATATTAAAACATTTCATCTGGATAGAACACGCGGGGCCGGATGGCGTCTTCTACTCCTATATTGGGGAAATGAAAAGGGGACGGTTCTACGCAAAATCGAAGTGTGAGAAAATGAGCGGGAAAGAAAGCGGAACCCGTCAACGCTTGGTTGACAAGTGCCCGGAATGTGGTAGTGTAAACCTTATCCACGACTATGACACTGGCGAAACCGTTTGCGGAGAATGTGGACTTGTACTTCACGAGCAGATGATGGACAAGGGACCAGAGTGGCGTGCCTTCACACAGGAGGAGAAAGCCTCAAGAAGTCGCGTAGGAGTGCCAACATCCTACTCCGTCCACGATAAAGGATTGTCAACGGCCATAAGCCAAGTTGACCGAGACGCCTTCGGAAGAAAACTTCCACTTTCGACACGCTTGCAAATGTGGCGCCTAAGAAAATGGCAGATACGCTCAAGGGTGCACTCTTCAATAGACCGGAACTTGGCACAGGCAATGGCTGAACTTGACCGCTTATCTGATAAGGTGTATATTCCGCCGCCAATTAAGGAAAAAGCAGCCGTCATATACCGCAAAGCCCTAGACAAAGGCTTGGTGCGGGGAAGATCAATTGCAGCCATAGCCGCCGCTGCCCTTTATGCTGCTTGCCGTGGAAGCGGAACTCCAAGAACTTTAAGAGAGATCGCAGAAGCCAGCCTAGTGGATAAGAAGGATGTTGCCCGCTGTTATAGGCTTTTGCTCCGTGAACTTGACGTGCAAATGCCCATAGCAGACCCATTGACATACGTGTCAAAAATCGCCGAAAAAACGGGGATTTCTGGTAAAACACAAGGATTAGCCATCCAAATTCTGCGCGACGCAAAAATGAAACGCGCCGCGGCTGGAAAAGACCCTATGGGATTGGCTGCTGCAGCGTTATACATTGCATGTTTACAAAATAATGAGAAGAAAACTCAAAAGGACATTGCTGAAGCTGCCGGAGTCACCGAAGTTACAGTGCGAAACCGCTACAAAACACTGAAGAGACAGCTAAACCTAGAATTACCAGACTAGCCCGTTTCTAACTTTCATTTTCTTCCTTTTCAATCTCCATAACTATTGGACCAACGTAACCGCAGTCTTCGCAAACATACTTTTTAGGTGTCAGCCAGTAATCGAGGCTGCTTGATAAGTGGATTCTGGGGCTTCCACACTTTGGGCAATAAATTTTTGATGGGCCACGATGTTTCAGAGTCTTCAATACTTCACGCATGTTTTGTAGGATTCCCATGGACTTGCACCTTTACTGGCTGAACTATTGAACTTCTATGTTTTCTTCTGGATATCCAAGCTTTATTAGATATTGGCGGACTTTTTCGCGGTGGTCTCCTTGGAGGATTATTTGTCCGTTTTTGGCTGTGCCTCCACACGCACAGAAGCTTTTTAGTTTTTGGGCCAGGCCTCCGAGGTCTGTATCTTTGTCGTTTATGCCTTCAACTATTGTTGTTGGTCTGCCGAATTTTCTTGTTTCAAATCTTATGCGAATCCTTTGCTGTTCTTTCCCTATCTCGCCGCAGACACACAAGTCTTTAGGAAGCCCGCATATTGGACAGATATCAGCCATGACGCTCAACACTACAATGGCAACGGCTGTATATAAAATTTTCAAATTCACACTCAGTAAATTCAACAAAATGGCAGAAGCTATTGACCAGAAAAGCTTTAAATGTTTTCATAAGGCCTCTTTGACTTATGCGAGCAATCATCATAGGCTGCGGAAGAATGGGCTCTGCGGCGGCTGAAGACCTAGCGAAGAAAATGAGTAACATTGAAGTTTTTGTCGCCGACAAAGACGCGGATAGAGCTAAAGAGACTGCGAGAAAGATTGGAAAGAGCAATGTTAAATGGCTTCAATTAGATGCCTCAAACAAGAGTGAATTAGTAAACGCCTTAAACGAGTTCGATTTGGCTTTAGGCTTTTTGCCGCCGAAGTTTGGCTTTAGCCTTATTGAGGCATGCATCGCAGCCGAGAAAAATCTTGTTGACGTCTCATATATGCCCGAGAACCCCCTAGTACTGCATGATAGGGCTGTTGAGGCTGGCGTCACAATTGTTCCAAGCTGTGGATTAGCACCCGGTATAAGCAACATTCTCGTTGGTCATGCAGTAGCAGAACTTGACGAAACTCATAAGGTTCACATAATGGTTGGTGGACTCCCAGAAACTTTAATACCGCCTTTGGGCTATGTTATTACGTGGTCTCCGGAAAGCTTAATCGATGAATACATGAGTAAAGCTCGAATAGTTAGAAGTGGCAAAATAGCCGAAGTTGAAGCTTTAGATGGTTTGGAAGAGGTTGAGTTTCCAAAAATTGGCAAGCTAGAGGCTTTTTACACAGATGGACTTAGGACTTTGCTATACACCATAAAAGATATTGAGGAAATGTGGGAGAAAACACTACGATATCCTGGGCACGCGGAAAAGATAAAGCTGCTTCGAGAGTTAGGGTTTTTTAGCGACAAAGAGGTTATCGTTGAAGGGCACAGTGTACTGCCTAGAAAAGTTACTGCAAAACTTTTGGAGGAGAAGCTTATCAAACCAGACGTTAAAGATGTTGTTGTATTAAGGGTTGAGGTTATCGGCTTAAAGAACGGAGAGAGAACCAGATACCTCTACGACTTGGTTGACTATTATGATAAAAAAAGTGGAACAACAGCCATGGCTAGAACAACAGCCTTCACAGCATCAATAGTTGCAAATTTAATACTTACAAAGACTATAGGCCTCAAAGGAGTTGTACCGCCTGAAAAGCTAGGCATGGATAAGGAAACTTACCAGAAAATTATGAAAGAATGGAAAAATAGAGGAATAGAGATTATTGAAAAAATATCTGTGGAATAAGCAAGCTTTTTCAAACCTTATATCGACGTTTAATCTAATTTTGACTGAAAAACCATGCCAATAAAGAAAATTAGGAAAAGAGACGGAAGAATAGTTGACTTTAACCCTGAACGAATTAAAAACGCTATACACAAGGCTTTTGTGGCTGTTAAACTTGAAGACGGAGAAAAAGCCGAGCGATTAACAAGGAATATTGTTAGCCTTTTAGAGAAACGGTTTGTAGAGAGAATTCCGTCAGTTGAGGATGTTCAAGACGTTGTAATAGAGGTTTTAGAGAAGGCTGGTTTTGAGGAAGTCGCCTCTGAATATCAGGCGTATAGGAAGAGAAAGGAGGAGATAAGGCGACTAAAAGAAAAGCTCGGGATTGAAGAGCCAAAGCTGACGGTTAATGCCCTTGAGGTTTTGAGGAAGCGCTACCTACGAAGGGACGAGACTGGGAACATAGTTGAAGACCCAGCTCGAATGTTTAGGAGAGTTGCAAAAGCCATAGCAAGAATTGACCTCAAATACGGCGAAGACCCGAAAGAAATCGAGGAAACTTTCTATAGAATGATGGCGAGGCTTGAGTTTCTCCCGAACTCACCGACGCTTTTCAATGCTGGAACAAAGCTCGGTCAGCTCTCTGCATGTTTCGTCTTGCCCGTTGAAGATTCTTTGGACAGCATTTTCGAAGCCGTTAAAAACATGGCTTTAATCGAGAAAAGCGGTGGCGGCGTAGGCTTCGACTTTTCAAGGCTTAGGCCTAAAGGCGACATAGTCATGTCCACTAAGGGCGTGGCTTCTGGTCCAGTTAGTTTTATGCGGGTTTTTGATGTCGCCACGGAGGTCATTAAGGCAGGCGGTAAAAGACGAGGCGCCATGATGGGGATTCTGCGGGTAGACCATCCAGACATTTTGGAGTTTATAACTACGAAACAGCAGCCGGGCTTCCTTTCAAACTTTAACATTTCAGTTGCCGTAACTGACGAGTTTATGAAAACTCTCGAAGAAGATGGCGAATACTGGCTGATAAACCCGAGAAATAGGGAGAAAACTGGTAAGCTCAAGGCGAAGGATGTCTGGAGCCTTATTGTGAGGTCTGCTTGGGCAAGTGGAGACCCGGGCGTCATATTCATAGATGAGATTAATAGGTATAATCCCACACCGGAAGTTGGGAGAATAGAGTCAACCAACCCGTGTGGTGAGCAGCCACTCTTGCCTTATGAGTCGTGCAATTTAGGGTCAATTAATCTCTCACGCATGGTTGAAAATGCAAAAATTAATTGGGAAAGGCTTAGAGAAACTGTTAGGAACGCTGTTCACTTTTTAGACAATGTTATAGACGCCAACAAGTATCCGTTAAGAGAGATCGAGAGGGTTACGAAGGCGAATAGGAAAATAGGCTTGGGCGTTATGGGTTTTGCAGACATGCTCATCAAGCTTGGCATTCCATATAACTCCGGACAAGCCTTGGAACTTGCAGAAAAACTGATGAAGTTCATCGACGAGGAAGCACACAAAAAGTCTGAGGAAATCGCCGAAGAAAGAGGCTCATTTCCAAATTTTGACAAGAGTATTTGGAAGGACAAGTATAGGGCTATGAGAAACGCTACAGTCACAACAATAGCGCCAACGGGAAGCATAAGCATAATTGCGGGATGCTCATCTGGAATTGAACCGCTTTTCGCCATATCCTTCATAAGAAACGTTTTGGATGGAACAAGACTTTTTGAAACAAACCCGCTATTTGAAATGGTGGCGAAGAAAAGGGGCTTCTATGATGCACATCTCCTAGAAGAAATTGCGAAAACTGGTTCTGTTCAAAAGATAGACAAGGTTCCAGAAGACGTAAAAAGGGTTTTTGTGACGGCCTTGGACATTGAGCCGGAGTGGCATGTGAGGATGCAGGCGGCTTTCCAGAAGTATACGGATAACGCTGTTTCAAAAACTGTTAATATGCCTTATGATGCGACTGTTGATGACATCAGAAAAGTGTTTGAACTTGCATGGAAACTCAAATGTAAGGGCGTAACCGTTTTCCGTTACGGAAGCAAGCCAGAACAAGTCCTATACATTGGGGAAGTGAAAACCGCTGAAAAGAGATTTATTTCAGCAGACTCAGAGTATGCTGGAGGTTGCCCAACAAAAACCTGTCCATTCCCAGGGTAAAGAAAACAATGTTTCGAAGGTGATGCTCGTGAAAACTTCGTTAGGCTTTGTTGACGAAGAGAACATGAGCATGCTTACAGACCTTTACGAACTTACAATGTGCGCAAGTTACTTTGACAATAAGAGGCTTGAACCAGCTACATTCGATCTTTTCATAAGGCGCTTTCCCCAAAATCGCTCATACTTCTTATTCGCCGGACTGGAACATGTATTATTGTTTCTTGAGAAAATGAGGTTCACTGAAGAGCACATAAAATTCTTGAAGAGCCAAGGGTTTAAGGAGGATTTCCTTGAATATTTAAGGAATTTTAGGTTTAGTGGCGATGTTTGGGCTGTTCCAGAAGGCACAGTAGTTTTCCCCAACGAGCCGCTGATTAGGGTTACAGCTCCAATAATAGACGCACAGCTAATAGAAACATTCGTTTTAAACACTATTAACCTTCAAACCACGATAGCCACTAAAGCCTCTAGGGTTGTTTACGCCGCGAAAGGCAAGTCTGTAATCGAGTTTGGTTTAAGAAGGGAGCATGGAACAGACGCTGGATTGAAGGTTGCTCGTGCAAGTTATATAGCTGGTTGCAATGGCACATCCAACGTCCTAGCTGGAATGATTTATGGCATACCAGTTTTCGGGACTATGGCGCATTCTTTTGTCATGTTTTTCGACAGCGAAATAGAATCTTTCAAGGCTTTTGCCAAAACTTTCCCTGATAAGCCTACCCTTTTGATAGACACTTTTGACAATATTAAGGGTGCGGAAAACGCCATAGCAGTCGCCAAAGAACTAGAAAAGATGGGGTTTAGGCTTCGCGGGGTGCGCATTGACAGCGGAGACCTTGTGGAGATAAGCCGAAAAGTTAGGAAAATGCTTGACGATAATGGGCTTGGTTATGTGCAGATATTTGCAAGCGGAGACCTCGACGAATACAGAATAGAGGAGTTACTACGCAAAGGCGCAAAAATAGATGCCTTCGGCGTTGGCACACGTATGGGAACATCCGCCGACAGACCCTATGTTGACATAATCTACAAGCTATGCGAAAAGATGAACGAAAAAGGCGAATTCCAGCCAATAATGAAGCTGAGCGAGAGAAAAGCCACCCTTCCTGGGAGAAAGCAAGTTTTCAGGTTTAGAGATGAAAAGGGGATTTTCGTCAAGGATGTAATTGCCTTGGAAGGCGAAAGCATTGGCGGTGAACCACTACTAGTCAAGGTTATGGAAAGGGGTAAAATAGTCTACGATTTGCCGTCTCTTGAAGATATAAGGAAAAACTCCCTCTACAACCTTTCAATGCTTCCAGAAAAGTACAAGCGGCTTAGGGGCGCAGCCAAATATCCAGTTGAGCTAAGCCCGAAACTTAAGAGGCTTATAAGAAATTTAAGGGAAAAGCTGAAAAGGGTTGAAAGCGCAAGTTCTGTTAGGAATTAACATCTCTCAGCTTCTAAATGCCATTAGAAGGTTTATGAAGGCTACCTCCAATACGGCTGCTATAAAGAATATAGCGTAAATGTAAATCAGGTCTCTTGTTTTGAGGATTCTGCTAAACGTCTTTTTCAATGTTAGATAAATGCCGCAACCTTCCACGATTCCTACAGGCATACTCATAATCAGTATTTTTGGTAATGCTTCGAGGATGACCTTCCCATATATTAGAGTGAAACCCCTCAATATGCTTAGGAAAATAATTATTATTGTGAAGGCTATGGCGAAAGTTTGGGGGTGCTCTAAAACAATGTACGAATATTTTTCCCTTTTAAAGAATCCCGAGACAACGAGGCTTACGTAGAAGGACATGCCGAGGAGAATCATGGAGATGACAAGCACGTTATGTAGGAATATCATTCCGACGGCCACAAACTGATTGTGTATGATGTCTTTTGCTAGTATTGTGAAGAAAACCGTGTTCTCAAAAGACGAGAGAAGTAATGAGAGAAGAAAAGCTAAGCCTAAAATGAGCGTGCGTTTTTTTGATTCCGACAAGCACAAACCTCACAAACCTCGCTATATGGAAGACCACATGGAGTATAACCATTCGAATATTTCTCCCAGAATGTGAAAGGCAAAGGCTAAGAGCATGAGGATTGCCAAGTGTATTATTATTGCTAGTATGCCAACAGTTATTGCACCAAGCCATCCGGTTTCGAATAAACGTTTTATCAAAGCAAGCCAGACAAAAAGGCTAAGAATTAACGTGATTAAGGGGTATTGTATGAAAATCATGAATATTGTGGTTAGAACTGTTCCTAAAAAGGAAATTGTAAAGGCATCTGAGAATAAGGCGCGCTTTTTACCCACCACAATTAGCCCTGCAATGTATAGAACAACCGTCAGCACGAACAATGACGCGAAAAACAAGGCGAATGTAAAAAATAAAGCAAATTCTTCTGGCAGTCCCCACAGCCACTCTGGTTTCTTGCCTGCTTTAAGCAACAATTGCAA
>JAVZOA010000049.1:0-7356 GCA_038882535.1 Bathyarchaeia archaeon
TCTAACTGGCTTATAAAAGGAATGCCAAATGAATATAGCCTTACTCGCCTACACTTGCACATCAACTTTCATCTATATAGCTTTGCTGATCTGGTGGCTTTATAGGTATAACCGCACTAGTCGCGATATTAATATGGTTCGGGAAGAAATAGAACAGACATTGAAGACTATTAAATTAGCAACAGTCAACAAGAAGACATAAACTGTAAGAATAATACCAGCTAAACATAATTTAAAAACCAGCTGGCCATGACATTTTACTAAGCAGGAAGGTATCCTTTAGTTCTCTTACATTTCTAATGTTTGGCGGGCTCTTAAGATTCCATATACTTTTAATTCTCTTAAAAGTTTCTTTTTATGCCAATTTCTCTAATATTTCTGTTAACAGCGACTAACAGAAATTTAGCCGATAATCAAATATTTTAAGGTGGTGTTTTGATGCTGTGGTAGTGTCCTTCTGTGTAAAATATGAAGTCTGTTATTTTTCCAGGCTTAGGATTTGGTATGGTGAAGATTATTAGAATGCTTTGTCCTGGTGTTAGTTCGGCGTATTTGTCGTCGCTTTGAATTATTTTTTGCAGTATGTTTCCTTCCGTTGAGTGAATCGCTGAAGCTAGTATGGCGTAGTGGAGCTTAAAGTTGTCTTGTGGTGTGGTGTCAAGTCCTACGTAGTCAAGTCTGTGTGGTGCTGTCCACAGTAGCCTAACCGTGAAGTCGCCTTTTTCAGGTATGTATGCTGTTAGGTTCACGGCTTCTATTGCCCAGTAGTCTCTGGGGTTAAGCACCTCAACTGTTTGCCAACCGCCAGATCCATTCGGAACCTGCACTTCTATACATACATCACAGCATTTCATGTCATCTCTCAGAATCAGTTTTGCATTCTCGGCGTCAACCTTTCCGAAGTTGAGAATGAGATAATCGTTTGGATACCCTTCAAAGTATGTTGCAGGGTCTGAAACGTTTCCATCCATGGAAACAACTTCATTTAGTCTGCTGGTTCCGTTATTGTCAATGCATGATAGTGGCGCAAGTGGCTGTCTATAGGTTAAAATCTCCCCTTTCGGAGTTACGGCTATCTTCACATCTGATGCATGGTCCAAGGCTATAAGTTTCACTTGATCTATGAAGTCGTGTTCATGCTCAAACTCGCAGATTTGCAAGGAATACAGAGAGCAAGTTCTGCTCTGATAGGTTGGAACAAGCGGTTGCTCAAGCATGTAACGGTCTTCAACATCAGCTCCATCACTCATCTCTGAAGCAGGCAAAAGATTATTATCCATAACATACTGCTGACCATCCCAAGTGTAGACGTAAGGACAACCACCGCCACCGCCCCCATCGCGGCTACCTGATTCTAAGAAGTTTGTGTGACCTTGTTCTACCGTAAGCCAGCAATCAGTTGTTGAGGGGTTATCATCGCCAAGTATGAAGTTTACAGTGTAGTGTTCTTCATATGGAACGATAGCCCAATTTGCCCACCAGACAGTAACTTGGACGAGTATGGTTATGTGGTGTCCAATATGTGCTTGCGCTAGGTCATTTGGGATTCCTATTGAACCTGCCCCTTCAGCATATGTGCTTCCCCAAAGATTGTTGCTGTCATAATAAACATCTAGGAATCCGACGCGCATATATTTCTCGCCATTATATTCTACTTCAACTTTTGAATAATTAACCACGCATTCTTTGATTGGCGGAGCTTGCACGCTAGCACTGAGACTTAGATATTCGGAACCTACTCCAAGCGTCCAAGTTACCGTCAAACCTGACTGGCTCATCGATATTGGATACCACCTCTTCCATTCTACCCAGCCATTCTGACCACAATCGTCTCTGAAGCAAACTCTTATGGTCCAACCCCAAGGAACTAAATGACAAACTAGGTATTCATACCAATCCTTCTGTCGTATGTAGAATTTTATAGGAAACTCTTCACTTGCTGTTGGATACTTTGGGTCTGTTGGGACAACTGGAAAGTATTCAAGGTAGATTTCACACTTATCATCCATATAACGCTCGTATCCACATGATACCGCGTAGGCAACGTTAGTTTTAATGGGGAACCAAAACCAAAATTATAAGAACGAACATGAAAAGATGTAAAGACTTTCTTCCCATTATGACTCCGCCTTCATTTTACGCTTTTCAGAGCCCTTCAGGAAACCCATCAGCTCCACGTGGTTTAAATGCAGCTTTAGCAGTATTGCCACAAGCAGAATGATTATGATTATTAAGAAAGCCAGCACTAAATTGAGCCAAATGTTGAAGTTGTAGTATTCTTGACCTGGCAGCCAGCCCATCTCTCATCATTTTTATATCTTTTGTATCTGCTATATGAATTACAGAAACAATAACATTATAAACTTTGCCATTTTTACATTTACTATTGTGGTTATAATGCCTACAATACACGTTTCAGAAGAAACCCATACTGAACTTAGAAAAGATAAAGGTGAACTCTTAGCCAAAATGGTCGTGACAGGTCTTTTGACGAAGTTATAGCTGAACTAATCACTTGCTGGAAAACTAAGAAAAATTGAAGGCGAGCTGGCTTTTATTCTGAAGAGCTATTCTTCAGCCACATATTTTTTAGGCGATTTTTCAGCCAATTTCTCGCTTGATTTTAATAGTTTAATCAAGCAAAGTGTTAGCAACTTTTCCATTCTAATACGCGACTCACGGTAATTAATTGCCCATCCCTGTCTGTAGTTAAAATCATTCCTTCCTCTTCCTTCTTAATACGCTCTAAAACATCTAGTTTTTTCTCTCTGCCAACCCTAATAAAAATGGCCTCCATACTTCCAAGAATAGGAATTTCAAGGGTATCAGCATATAATTCATTAATGTGAGCGTTTGCGATGTCTGTAGCAATATTTACTGCAGAACAAGCAAGAAAAATAGCGTCACTTAATCCTATTACATCGAATTCCTCCGCTTCCATTAAATTTCGAACAACTTTTTCCGCCAAATTGCTGACTTTCAAAGAAAGATCTTGAGGTTTTATGATTAACAGTTTATTTTCACTCATACTAACACCACTTAACGACTCTCTTTCACTTTTACATATAATTATTGCTGTTATCGTGGTCGCTTTAGTAACCAGTGCATAATTCTGTTAGTAACGTCTAAGTGGATTGACAACTGCTTGTCGCTTCTCTCTTAGTAGCGACTACTAGAATAACAAAGGAAGTATTGATTTCCTTTTTGTTTAGGAAATAATTTAAATATGCATCAAAGCAATTATTTTTAGCCTTAATCAAGGGGCAGAAAGAGAATAAAAAGAAAAGGAAGGAGAAATAAAATTGAAAACTGTTGAAAAGATGAAGGAAAAAGTTGTAAAGGTTTGTCCAATATGTGGCTTGGAGATGGAGAAAGGGTTCTACATAGTTCCTCGGGAGACATGGTGGGATATTAATAAACACTCTCAAATTTGTTGGAAATGTGAGATGATCAATCCTTTCAAATTTGGGCTAACGAACTTTCCAGCCTATCGTTGTAAAAAATGTAAGCTGATAATCTTCAAATATGGAGGCGCCAATGAGTCGAAGAGTTAAAGAAGAAACTAAAAACTTTAAAATTCAACCTCAGCATCATCGCTGATGCTGAGGCAGAGGCAAGCTTACGCATATTAAGCGGCACAATAAGCTATGGGTTCTACATTCCTATATTGCAGCGACAAAATCTCTTCAGCAAACACTAATATTTTTCAACAACTAATGTTAGCCTTTTGTTAAGAGACATTGAAGGAATACGCGCTGAATTTTCAAAGCATGAATAGGTGTCATTCACGTGAAGTGTGTGTCGCTTGAGGATGCGAATTTTTCATTGTTAGGGTTTGTGTTTTTCTATTATGGCGATGTATTGTGAGTTTTGTGATTCTATGGATTTTTTAAGTTTCCATCCTGTTCCCTTCAGTATTTCTTTCATCTCTTCTTTAGATACAAGGAGGTAATCGAACCATTTGCCTGTGTATTGTCGGAATCTGTGCCTCATTCTGATCTGTCCTCCCATTCTTCCTCTTTCTCTATTTCGCTTGTGGTATTCTAAATGTGCTGGATTGTCGGTTTTGTAGGGGTCTCTCGTTTCAGCTATGATTAAGGCCTCTTCTGAGGTTATTTTATAAAATTTCTTGAGAAGCCTCCGGGCTTTTTTGAAGTTGCCGAGTAATCCAAAGTTGTTTCCCAGCATTATTATGGTGTCAAAGGAGTTGGGCCTAAAACTTAATTGCTCAACGGCCATAACTTCGGCTTTTTTCAAACCCCTCAGCCTACATATCTTTATTGCGAGTGGAGAGATGTCGATTCCCAAAACGTCAAAACCCTTACTTTGCAGATGGATCGAATGTCTACCAGCACCGCAGCCAACATCCAAAACTCTTCCCTTAACAAACTCCATGGCCTCTTTCTGGATGAGGGGCCAATCTTCATAATCGGAAAAATATTGGCTGGGTTCGGTGGCATCTATATAACCATCATCCCTTTCAATTATTTCAAAAACTTTCTCCCCTCTATAACGAGCCCACAATATGTGACCAAAAACATCACGCTCTTCCTTTAAAAAATCTTTACCCATAGCTCATCAACCCCTCAAATTCCAGCTTCCCGTAATGACTTTTGTGCTAGCGATAATTAATGGAAAGCGCCGAAACAACTTTAAGTTAACGTTATTCGAATTCTCCATACATCTGGTTTGGAGCCAAAATTTCTGATACTTATCCCGCTGTAGAAGGCGCATAGCATAGCATAGGTGGCAAGCTTCAGCATAAACCTCATTATGGGGCAGACCAAACTTTTCAACCAAGGCTACTGGACCGCCACGAATTAGAGGTTCAAGGACAGCGTTTTCATAAGGATTGTATTCTTCTATTATTTTTGAGAATGGTTTTTGCCACGTATTGCCTATGGAAATGCCCTGGCAAACGTGGACAAATCCAAACGGGTCCATGTGCACCCTTTCTTGTTTAGTGAAATCTTCGTATGGACATTTTGTAATTCGCGCCAGGATTTTTTGCTTGCCTTTTCGGCCAGTTTGGAATAGGCTCTGCCCTTATACATTAATTCGCAGATTTCAACCTTCACCCCTTCAATCTCAGTTGGACATGGCGTTTTAGCATGTGGACATTTTACTGCAAGTTTTTTGGTTTTGATGTCTAGGGCTTTTGCAACCTTCACGGCGTTTTTAACTTCTTTAATTTCCCAGGCTTCTCCATGGTATGGGTCGCTGCTTAAGGTTAGTTCGACGTTTTTTGCTTTTGCTATTGGAATTCGCCATTCCACGGCGTCCTCTACGCATGTAGCCCAATAACAATTCGAGAGGATTTCCACGCGAAGGCCGAGGTTAACCGCTTCCTCCGCGGCTTTAACCATTATTGGATAATAGAGAAATGGTTCTCCACCTTCAATTGCAATGTAATCCACAGTTCCCTGCTTCTTTACCTCTCTTAAAATCTTCCTTATCTGTTCAAGAGTGAACACTCCCTTCGAGTTGGGGCTACCCCAAACAAAACAGTGGTCACATTCTAAATCACAACGATAAGTGAGGAGAAAATGCACACCCTTAAGATTCAATGTCTTCACCAAATGAGTTTTAGTTTTAACATAGTTAAGTTTTATTAAAAAGAGCTATGGGACAGATCTCAACTTCAACGTCTTCGTTTTCAATTAGGAGACATTATGTAATATGAGTGGTGGAAAACGAAGCAAGGCGTTGTTGAGTGGACTTAACTTTAAAGTATGGATAAGCTCTTATTGTATTTATAAACTCTGTGCATTGGAATGGTTGGTGGTGTGGTGTATAATGTTCGGTTTGCATCTTTAGATGATGTTAAGAAACTGGTGAAATGTTACGTTGAGGTGTGGAAAAGTCTTGGTGAATGGTTACCTGAGTCGGTTATAAATCCTGAACTTGATGATCTACTTAAACCTGAAACAGTGGAAAGGTTGAAGCAGCAAGTTGAAGATGCGAACTCGATCTTTTTGGTTGCAGAGGAGGATGGGGAAATTATAGGATTAGCTCAGGGGAGGGTGTATACAGGCGTTGCCCAGCTCGGTTTCCTGGGCGTGAGAAAGGAGTTTAGAGGTAGAGGTGTTGGAGAAAGTTTACTTCACAGGTTTATTGAGGAAGCAAGGAAAAGAAAAACCCAGAAGGTTTGGCTTTATACATCGCCCACACTCCTACCGGCAATAAAACTTTATATAAAAAATGGCTTTATTCCAGAAGGTTATCTGAGAAAGCATTTCCATGGCTCAGACCTCATAATCTACAGCAAATTTCTATCAGAAGAAGGCTAAAACAAAATTAAACATGGTATGTTTTGAGCCCACCCACAATCTTTTAGGAGACAATAAAGGAATACGCTGAATTAGCGCATACCGGAACAGCAAAAAGCTTACATAATTAAAAGCATGGAAAGCTGGCGCCAAACCTACCAAGAACAAGCAGAACCATGGCTAATACCACCACAATACGAAAAAGCATTTAGCAGCGACTAATGGAATGCCCATGATGTTTTGATGTTGTTGTTTTAATGTAGATTTTATATTTTACGGTAGATTGAGTGCGTGTGGGCTGCAAAATCTCAACGAAGGGTATGCTTGATCGACAACGATAGAAAAAGGCTAAGTTTAATTATCAAGAGCAGAGAAAAAATAAGGGAAGGGAATAAATTGAAGGCTGAAAAGATGGAGCAAAAAGCTATAGAGGTTTGCCCACTATGCGGTTCTAAATTGGATTGCGGATACCTGGCTTTTGCTTCGGGAATGGCTTGGAGTAATAAAAAATTAGTAATTGGTCACTTAAAGGGCTTTTCAGCGGAGAACTAATTGTTGGTAAGGGCCTTGGGCCTCACATATATAACGTCATAGCCTATCGATGTAGAAAATGCAATCTCATAATTTTGAGATATGGAAAGGCTGGTGATCCGGCGGAGGGTTTACTATGAATAAGTGTCTCTTGGATACGATGAGATTGTGAATGGGACGACAACCCTCATTGTTGCACGGTCCTTTTGACAGGTGAAACAGTATGGAAAATAATGCTGCTGCGAATCACTCCGCTAAGACTTTAGTTCGGCTGCTTTTAATAGTTGGGGTTGCCTTTTCAGCTGCGACCGCTATTTACCTAAGTTCGGAAGGACACGACGTTCGTGTAGCATTCATTATGCTGATTATCTCAATTCTTATAGGCATAATTAATACTACACTAATTTTTTGGGAACAAAGTCATGATAGGAAAAAAGTTTTCTAATGTAATGCTATTGCTTCCCATTATTTGCTCCGCTCAGTTTGTTTCGATGGGGCAGTGCTACCAAAAAAGAGGTTTTATTAGGCTCAGGGTTGATCCAACGAAATTTTACTC